>CBFHSJ010000074.1:0-8810 GCA_965658485.1 Luminiphilus sp. | reverse complement strand
AAATCGGACATCTGCGAGGCCGTCGCCGAAGAGCTAGGGCCCAACTGTATTGCCATGCCGCAGGACATCTCTACCGTAGACGGCTGCAAGGCCTTGGCCGCCACCATGGCCGAACATGAATCCGGCGTGGATGTCCTCGTGAATAACGCAGGCGCCGCCTGGGGTGAGTCCTTTGAGACGTTCCCCGAAGCGGGCTGGGACAAGGTCATGGACCTCAACGTAAAGTCGATCTTTTTCCTGACGCAGGCGATGCACGGCCTGCTGAAAGCCGGTGCATCGGATGAGCAGCCCGCCAAAGTGATCAATATCGCCTCCATTGACGGTCTGCGGCTGAACCCTTGGGAAACCTACAGCTATCAAGCCTCCAAAGCAGCGGTGATCAACCTGACCAAACGACTCGCAGCTCGACTAGTGAAAGACGGTATTCTCGTCACCGGTATCGCCCCTGGGGCGTTTGCTTCTGAAATGAACAAGGCCGCAAGGGATCTGGGTGACATTGTGGGTCAACACGTGCCGGCAGGCCGCATCGGTAATGATGAGGATATGGCGGGTGTAGCCATCTACCTTGCTTCGCGCGCAGGTAACTACGTGGTGGGCGAAACCATTGCGGTTGATGGCGGCGTGGTACATGCCTTCCTTACCGAGAGCTGGGAGGTCGATCCGTCTGGCGGGCATTGATTGCCTGGAACCTTGTCATAAAAAAAGCGAGCTTAGCGGCTCGCTTTTTTAGGACGAGTGACCTAGTAAACGCTCATAAACACCTCTTGCAGTGCTGCGATGTGGATCGGTGCTCGAGACTGCTACTCAGCGCGTTCGTATAGCTGTTCCATCAGCTGATCAATGGTGAAGCTCGCCGGACGCTGCCTGGGTGGATACACCTTCAACGTCTCAAGAAAACCCTGCAGCTGAACCCGCGCCATGGTCAAACGCGGTAATGCGGTGCGCACCCACCAGTCGTTGTAGGTATTCGAGTGCTCGTCAGCGCGCTCGAAGGGGTCGCGGCGCAAATGAAAGACCTTGGGGATACGCAGCGTGTCGAACTGCTCCCGCCACACATCAAATTCCTTTGCACGCTGCTCGGCAAAGACGACTTTCCAGTCACCGACTCGCATCGCGGTCAGCAAGCCATCATCACTCCAGTAATAAAACGTATTCCGCGGGCCGCGGTCAGTCTCTCCGGTGAGGTAGGGCAGAAAATCATAGCCATCCAAATGGTTGTGGTATTCACGCCCGTTAATGTTCACGCCTGCCTTTAGCTCTTCGGTCACCGTTGGGCGGCCCGCCGCGGTCATGAGCGTTGGCACCCAGTCCTCGTGGGACATCATGTCATTTAGGATCGAACCGGCGGGAATTTTGCCCGGCCACCGGATCATGGCTGGCACCCGGAACCCGCCCTCCCAGTTGGTGTTCTTCTCGCTTCGGAAGGGCGTGATCGCCGCGTCAGGCCAGGTATTGAAGTGCGGCCCGTTGTCAGTGCTGTAGAAAACGATGGTGTTGTCCGCGATACCCAGTTTGTCGAGCTGATCCAGCAGCCTGCCCACCAGGTTGTCGTGGCCCACCATGGCGTCGTTGTAGAAACCCTGTCCCGACAGCCCCTCTTCCTCTTCCGGGGTATGGGTCCAGAAATGCATTCGGGTCGAGTTGAACCAAACGAAGAACGGTTTGTCATCCTCGGCGGCGCGCTGAATAAATTGCTGTGCACTATCGAGGAACTCGAGATCAACCGTTTCCATGCGCTTTTTATTGAGCGGACCGGTATCGGTCACGCGACCATCAGCAAAGCTGTGCACCACTCCACGAGGGCCAAAGCGCTCGCGGAAAGCAGGATTCTGGGGGTAGTCCGGATCCTCCGGCTCCTCCTCAGCATTCAGGTGGTAGAGATTGCCAAAGAACTCGTCAAACCCGTGTTCGGTGGGCAAAAACTCGTTGCGATCACCGAGGTGGTTCTTACCAAACTGGCCCGTGGCATAGCCTTGTTCTTTAAGAAGTGTGGCGAGGGTCACATCCTCAGGTCGGATGCCCAGATCAGCGCCAGGCACTCCCACCTTGGTCAAACCGGTGCGAATCGGTGACTGTCCTGTGATGAAGGCCGAGCGCCCCGCGGTACAGCTCTGCTGACCGTAGTAATCTGTGAACTTGGCCCCTTCTTGGGCGATGCGATCAATATTGGGCGTCTGGTAGCCCATCATGCCCATGTTGTTGGTGGAGAGATTCCAAAAGCCGATGTCATCGCCCCAGATAACCAGAATATTGGGCCGCTCCATCGCCGTCACGGATGCACTCGCGAGCCCCATCGCAAGCGCGCTGAGCTGAATAAACCGACGCAACATGCTGTCCCCTCGTAATGTTGTTGTCGTGAATTTGAGGGGAGCAAGCCTACCCGAACGGGCGGCGATTGGCGATGCGGACAGCCCCCCACGGCAGGCTTATAGTGCAGACTGTTCTGGAGGAATCATCATGGGATCAGTGGTGTTCAACGGCCAGTCAGTGCGCCCTGGCAAAGTGGTCTGCATTGGCAAAAACTATGCCGCCCATATCGAGGAAATGGCATCGGCTCCCGCCGACAACATGGTCGTGTTCATGAAGCCCGCAACGTCGATCGGCACTGAGTTGTTCGCAGCGCTCGATGAGCCGCTGCACTACGAGGGCGAGATTTGCCTCCTGATGCATTGTGGCGAGGTCGCAGGGGTCGGTTTTGGTCTCGATCTCACCAAGCGCGAAACCCAAACCAGGCTCAAGGCTGCGGGCCTGCCCTGGGAGCGCAGCAAAGCCTTTATCGGCTCAGCGCTTTTCAGCGAATTTGTTACGGCGCCCGAGGATCTGTCGCGACTCGGTGTGGAATTGATGGTCGACCATACCTTGCGACAAAAAGGCGATGTTAGTTTGATGCTTTACCCGCCCGAAGTGATTCTCCAGGAGCTTCGTCAGTTTCTGGTGTTGGAAGACTTCGATATCGTCATGACCGGTACCCCGGCCGGGGTGGGTGCGGTCCAAGCGGGAGAGCGGTTCTGTGGCCGGGTGCTGCATGGCGAGCAGGAACTGGTTAGTGGCGTGTGGCTAGCGCAGTAAGGTCGATGAATTTTCTGTTTCAGTGATTGTCACGCGCTGGCTTTTTCAGTAACGTCGAAGAAACCAGTGAGCGAGACCCATGCAAGCGATTCTCAAGCTGGACGTGTCAGGTCAACCCAGAGGGTGGCTGACACTGAACGAGGCGGTAACCGCCTACGCCCGCGGCGATGTCCTTTACGGCATCGGGGAATCCCTTCCCCCCGTATTTGGGGGCATTCAACGCCTCACCGGCATCCGCTCGGAAATTGTCCTGCAACCGATTGTTGCCCTCGAAGGGCGGGTGATGAATCACTTCACGCCGCCGCTTTGCAACCGTACGCTGTTTCGACGCGATGACCACCGTTGTCTTTATTGCGGGGGTCAGTTCAGTCGCAGCGAGCTGACTCGGGATCACGTAGTGCCTATCTCCCGCGGCGGCAGCGATAAGTGGGAAAACGTTGTCGCTGCCTGCAAGCGCTGCAACTGGCTAAAGGATTGCCAAACACCAGAGGAAGCCCACATGCCACTGCTCGCTGTGCCCTTCCGGCCAAACACCTACGAGTGGCACTATCTGGCCAAAGAGCGGGTCCTGGCAGACCAGATGGAGTATCTCTCCCAGCAGTTCAAGGCCGAGCGCGACTGGGCGAACTGACGCTGCCCCAAGCCACGCTACCCCCGACAGACGACCTTCAGCCTTGACGACATCTAGACGCGCGGTGATCGGTCACACAGCACTTCACGTAAGGACAGCGTTGCACGAAACTCACGCTGCTTGTCGATAAATTGGATTGGGTATCGGGTAATCTAGGGTCTCTCAGCAGTGCATGACCCATAGCAGGGTGTGACCGGACCTTGAAAAGGAACACTGATCACTGTGGCCAGCGATAAGATCATTTCATTGATTGGCATGCCCGGCAGCGGCAAGAGCACCATCGGCGCCGCATTGGCGGCGCGACTTGATCTCGAGTTGGTCGATGCGGATGGACTGATCGAGGCGCAGGAAGGCCAGTCCCTGCAGCAAATTGTGGATGGCCACGGCAACGCGGCGTTCAGAGCGATCGAAGAGCAAGTGTTAACCGGCATGCCCCTGTTCCCTTCGGTCATTTCCACCGGTGGTTCGGTGGTCTATAGCGAAAAGATTATGGCGCGCCTCAGCGCTGCATCCATCGTGGTATACCTGCGCGCACGATTCGACACCATTGACTACCGTGTGTCCCTCGCACCCCACCGCGGTATTGCCGCCGATGGCGAGCAGAGTCTTAAAGATCTTTACGAAGAGCGCGTCCCCCTTTACGAGCGTTACGGTGAAATTGTGGTTGACTGTGATGACGCAACGCCTGACGAGATTGTCGAGACCATCGCTACGAAATTGAGCTGAAGCTCACCGACTTAAAGCCGCCTCTTAACCGATGCGCTCACCCATATGCCACTGGGTGGTGAATCAAAACTGCACGTGGGCTTGTTAATGCGGAGAGGACTTACCCCTAGCATGTTCGCGCGGACCGCAGCAGCACGCCGTCGGGGAAAAATCATCAGGGGGAACTTATCTTTATACATCCAAAACAAGCACAACACTTAGCTTAATTTGTTATGTGCGATATGCCGCTTCAGATCAAAAAATTTCTTGTGACATAAGAGCGGCTGCGCTGAGATGGCGCGAACCAGCAGCAGGTGCTGGTCTTTTGTTCAGGATCATCGGGAGGTGGTTTATGGGTGAGAGAGATACCACTGCGGTAACTGAGGAACCGGGCGAAGATTTTTTTGAGCCGGGTCTAGGGGAGCTGACTGACGAGGATTTTGAGTCACTGGACTTTGCCGAGGCGGTCACCGAAAAGGCTTTGAAAGCAGCGAAGCGTCGACGGGCTGAGGAGCGCCTGGAGACGCTAAGACTGCGAGAGGAGCTCGGCGATTACGACTTCGATTTCGGCGACGAAATCTGAATCAGACTGACTCTTGGGTACTGTCGGTCTGGTCACGGATTTCCTGCTGCCACTCGAAGACGTTGCGCTCGATAAAGACGAAGGCGAATAGCCACAGCGCAGCGTCCCAGAAGTCTAGGAAATCGCCCTTGAAGCCCCAGTAAATCGCGGCCACCACGAGTGTGGTGTACAGCACGATCTTTAGACTATTGGCAATACGCGCCATCGGTCGGGGTCCCCCTCCCCACCGGGTCAGTAATCTCACTTCGATCTCCAACAAGATCACCACGAGAATCCACGCAGCAGAATTGATCACATCCACCAGCGCCAGACGCTGACCTTCGAGCAAACCCGAGGGCGATGCGATCACTCCGTCGAGTCCGGTAACAAGCCGCGTATCAGCGCCAAACTGACCACAGTTCTCGGCTGTGAGCGGCACAAAATCATCGAGCTTAACCATATAGGACCAGCCCTCGATAACTCGCATACAGGCCTCTCCCACCAAGAGCTCACTGGGCAACAACGTACGCCATTCCCCGAAGTAGCCGAGAAACGCCATCACGATCGTGGCGGTACACAGCATTCGCACGCCGTGAATAGCAAACCGAAGAGGGCCCTTTAGGCGGTCGTCGGGGATGACTGCCGTTTCGAGCTCAAATAGGAGCAGCAGGATGACCCAGGCAAGGGTATCCAAAGTGGCCGAGAAGAGTTGCACCCCCATCACCACATCTTCGCCACTCGCGATGGCGAATCGCGCGCTGTCAATTTCTTCTGCAAGGAATAAAAAGATATTCAATGACAGCAGCGCATAGGTCAGATACTTCACCCAACGAAAATTCTGATGACCGAGGTTCGAGTCCGTCATACGCAATGACCGAAAAAAAATCGGGACAGGCTTTCAGACACCGCGTTATACCTGAAGGAGCAGGTGCTCGCGCTCCCAGGAGCTGATCACGCGGTTGAACTCCTCGAACTCATCGAGCTTTACTGCGGCATAGGCACGCATGAACAACTCTCCGATCATGGCCTGTAGCTCGGGGGTGTTATTGAGCTTGCGGACACCCTCTTCCAGCGTTCGAGCTACGCCGACGCTGTCTTCGTTGGCCGTACCCTGATGCGGTTCGGTGGGTTGCAGATGCTGGCGCATGCCCAGAAGCCCACTGGCCAGCGTCGCTGTGATCGCCAGATAGGGGTTGGCATCCACACCGGGGAAACGATTTTCGATCCGCAAATTGGCAGGGTCGGAATTGGGCACCCGGAACGCGGTCGTGCGGTTATCAAAGCCCCAACTTAAGTTGATTGGCGCAGAGATATCGGGCGCGAGCCGCCGGTAGGAGTTCACGTTAGGCGCATAGAAGCTAATGAGCTCCGGCGTATAGCGCTGCAAGCCCCCCATGAACTCCATCATGGCCTGACTCGGCTGACCGTCGTCGGTAGCGAAGATATTTTTGCCCGTCTCGAGATCAATCACGCTCTGGTGAATGTGCATCGCAGACCCAGGCTCGCGCTGCATGGGCTTGGCCATAAAGGTTGCGTACATGTTGTACCGCTGCGCGGTCTCGCGCACCGTGCGCTTGAAGACAAAGACCTGATCGGCCATCGCCAGCGGGTCGCCATGATTGAAGTTAATCTCCAACTGCGCGGCGCCGTTCTCATGAATCAACGTATCAACATCCAACTGCTGCTGATCGGCGAAGTCGTACATGTCCTCTACGAAATCCTCGAACTCCGCCACAGCATCGATGCTGTAAGAAAGACGCGCGACCTCACGGCGACCTGAGCGCCCCTTGGGCGGCATCAGCTCGTAGTCGGGGTCGGTATTTTTATTGACGAGGTAAAACTCCACCTCGGGCGCCACCACCGGTTTCAGGCCGGCTGCCTCGTAGAGCCCCAGTACATACCGCAGCACGTTACGAGTCGACAGCGGGTGAGGCTCGCCATCGGGCTTGTAGCAATCGGCAATGACCTGCCCGGTCGGCTCTCGCCCCCAGGGCACCAGCCTCAGAGTGGAGGCATCGGGTCTGAGCAACATGTCCGTATCAGTAGGCTCAACGAAATCCCAATGGTCGTCGGTGTACTCACCTGTGACGGTTTGCACCATGATCGATTCGGGCAACTTGATTTCACGGTTTGCGGTGAATTGGTGCGCCGGTATAAATTTGCCACGGGCATTGCCCGTCATGTCGGGAACGAGACATTCCACCTCGGAGATTTTGTGCTCTTTCAGCCACGCCTCGATGGTGGCCATATCGGCAGAGGGCACCTGAGACGCGTCATTCGCGCCCCCAGGACTGTACGCGCCTGCTTGATTGGATGCCGTTTTATGGTTCGGCTCACTCATAACGCCCCGCGGGCAGCTCAACAAGCACACAGTATCGGATGGCGTCTCGACACCGGCAAGCGGCATAATGCCAACCATGAATGACCAAATCATCGGCCATACAGCAGGGAAATATCCTGAGAGCTGGTACGCCGCCACAGCGCCACTTTTGCCCGTTTTCCGGCCTTTACAGGGCGAGGAGACCGCCGATGTTTGTGTAATCGGTGGCGGCTACACCGGCCTGTCTACCGCTTTGCACCTGAAGAAAAAGGGCTACGATGTGGTGCTGTTAGAGGCCGAGCGTGTAGGCTGGGGGGCGTCAGGGCGCAACGGCGGGCATGTCGGTACAGGTCAACGGGCGGATCAAGCCAGCATCGAAAAATGGGTCGGGATGGAGGCCGCCAAGGGTCTTTGGCAGCTCGGGCTCGACGCTGTGCGCAAAGTCTGTGAGCTGATCGACGAACATCAGATTGACTGCGAGCTGGGTTCGGGAAACTTGCACTTGGCCGCTAAGCCGAGCCATGCTGAAGAGCTGCTGGAGGAGCTGGAGCACCTCGAGTCTCAGTATGGCTACCAACAGCTTTCTTACCTGCCGCCGGAGGCAGTGGCAGAGCGCACCAGCGCGCAGGGATTTTATGGCGCGCTACTGGATGACGGTTGCCGGCATCTGCACCCCTTGAAATACGCCGTTGGGCTGGCAAGGGCAGCAGCCCAGGCGGGGGTCAGAATCTATGAGCACAGCCGAGCACAGCCTGCGCATGACGGTGAATCAAGCGAGGTCAAGACTGCGCATGGGCAGGTGAACGCTCAACACGTGGTACTCGGATGCAATGCTTATCTCGGCAAGCTCATGCCTCGTCTGGCCGGCAACATCATGCCCATCAATAACTTCGTGATCGCAACCGAACCCCTGCCCTCTTACCTGTTGTCGCGGATTAACCGCGACAACCTGTCGATGTCAGATACGCTGTTCGTCATCAACTACTGGAAACTGTCTGAAGACGGCCGCATGCTCTTTGGTGGCGGAGAGAACTACTCGAGTCGCTTCCCGCGGGACATCAAAGCCTTCGTTCGCCCCCACATGCTCAACATCTACCCAGAGCTTGATGAAATTGAAGTGGAGTATGGCTGGGGTGGCGCCGTGGGTATCACGATGAACCGCATGCCTGACTTTGGGCGCG
This sequence comes from Luminiphilus sp., assembly GCA_965658485.1. Taxonomy (GTDB): domain Bacteria; phylum Pseudomonadota; class Gammaproteobacteria; order Pseudomonadales; family Halieaceae; genus Luminiphilus. The sequence continues at coordinate 342 of CBFHSJ010000074.1, read as the reverse complement.
TGGGTACGCACCTTTGGTACGCGCAAGGGTTCTCAGGTCATGGAGTGCCCACCGCCACTATGGCGGGGCATTTACTGGCGGAAGCGATAGACGGCGATACCAGCGGTTTTGACCTGATGGCGTCGGTACCCACCCACGGATTCCCGGGCGGCACGTTATTGCGATGGCCGGGCTTGGTGGCGGGAATGCTCTTCTATAGCTTGCGAGACAAGCTGGGGCGCTAGCCCACCAGTAACTCTTGCGCCACGCGGTCATACGTCATCTGAGCGCCAGAAGGACGAAAAGTTGTGCAACGAGGCGGGTGTCGGGAACATTGTTAACGGCACGCCGTGCCGGTCTAGC
>CBFHSJ010000073.1:5332-9027 GCA_965658485.1 Luminiphilus sp. | reverse complement strand
GAATCACGCTGCGCGTCGATGCGATAGGTGAGGTCTCCGGAACCGAAGCGCTCTACGCCGCGCTTCATGCGCGTTAGCGAGGCATTGGTGCTACGGATCATGGCAAACACCAGCGCCAGCGTAATGGCGATCGATGCAATAAACCCGATGACAGTAATCTGGTCCGTGAGGGTGATCGTGGCGTCAATGGCGTTGGCGCGCTGAACCGCGACAAAAGACTGCCGTTGATCGAGTTCCTGCAGGCGCTGCTGCGTGTCGTTATAGGAGACGGCAGACTCAACGTCTGAAAGTGGCGTGGCCTCGTTATAGCGGTCATAAAATTGGCGCCACTCCGAAAGCAGCGCCGTAATGCTGTCGTGTAGTCGCCGGTAATACGCCTCAAGATCCTCACCCCCAAAACCACCCAGTTGTCTGAGACGCTCGGTGATGATTTCCAGGTCCGCAAAGGCCTGGCCCAAGGCCGCGGCATCCAATGGCTCGTCAGTGGTCTCTCTCAACGTAGCCAGCACCAGTACCTGCTGGCGCTTGTTCTGCAGATTCTGTTCCAACTCCGCCGTCAGTTGCGCTGCTGTCACCGCTTCTTGATAAGCGATCAAGCTCTCGTTTCGCGCAAAGCTGCCCCATAGTGAAGTGCCGACATTGATGGCAAACAGAATAAGTATGGCGCCGGAAAACAGATAGAGGCGGCCGCGCAGGCTGAGCCGCGGGCGAAACTGCGAGACGGCTTCAGTGGTGAGCATCGAGTTGTGCTGCGATCTTTGTCAGTAGATCGGGAAAGTCGACCGGCTTGGTAGCGTAGTCGCTGCATCCCGCCTCAAGCGCTCGATGTTTGTCTTCCTCCATGGCATGCGCGGTCAGGGCAATGATGGGGATCCCAGCAATCGATGGGTCCTCTTGTGCTTCGCGGCACGCAGTCCAACCGTCCTTGACAGGAAGATTCATATCCATGAGCACAACAGATGGGCGCTGCTCGCGCATGGCGGTGAGGGCGGCTTCGCCATCTCCAGCGGTCGCCACCTTGTGGCCGACACGTTGCAGCCGGCGCACCAACATATCCCGATTCACCTCGTTGTCCTCTACCAGCAGGATGATTCGTTCGGGCGCTTTCATGCCCTCAAGCCCAATACCGGGTAAGCAAGGATGTGATCGTCGATGCCCTTGACGATCAGCTCCCGGGGCTGGCCCAGTTCAAAAATATTTTCAGGAAGCGCCTGCCGGGTGGCATCAGAGATCAATATCTCGTCGTTTTCTGTGTGCCCCTCGATCCGGGATGTAACGTTCATAGCGTGGCCGACGCAACCGTACTTGGCGCGCTGCTCCGAGCCGATATTGCCGGCGATAACAGAGCCAGTGTTGAGCGCGATACGATGCTGCAACTCGGGAAGCCCCGCTGCTTTGTTAGCGGCATTTACCGTGGTCATTGCCTCACGCATGGCCAGCGCACAGCGGACGGCCCGCTCCGGGTCATTCTCCTGCCGTTTAGGCGCGCCAAAGACCGAGAGAATGGCATCACCGAGAAACTCATCGATGGTGCCCTCGTGATCGAAAATAATGCCTGTCATTTGCTCAAAGTAGCCGTTGAGCAGCGCCACTACTTGCGGCGGCGGCAGATGTTCCGCCAGACTGGTGAATCCGCAAATATCGGACATCATGATGGTGACTTCGCGCAGGTCACCGCCAAGCTCCAACCCCTCGGGCGCTTCCAGTAACTGGGCAACGATGTCGTCTGACAGGTAACGACCGAAGGTCTGTCGGATGAAGCGCTCATTGCGCTCCAACTGGTGCCGATAATCTTCTTCCCGGTCGTGCCAGCGCTTGCGCTCGATCCCTGCGGAGATGCGTGCCTGAAGCAGAACAGGATTGAAGGGCTTCAGTAGGTAATCGTCGGCGCCAGACTGAATACAGGCAATGATCTGGTCCATGTCCTGGCGGCCACTGATCATAATGACCGGGGTGGCACGGAGATCGTCATGCTCCTTCATCCGCCGTAGCACTTCGGCTCCACCAATGCCGGGCATCATGAGGTCGAGGAGTACAACATCCACCCCACGTGTTTCTAGAAGTTCCAGCGCTTCCTCGCCGGATTCAGCAGAAATGACAGTGTGTCCTGCCCGGGACAGCAGTCTGCTGATCAGCTCGCGGTTCTCGGGCATATCGTCCACCGCCAGAATAACACCCGGTGCTTCGGTTTGCGGAAGGGGCGAGCTGTCCGAGGCCGGCATTTCGAGCGTGATTTGAGTACTGTCCACCGCAGATAAAACGGCGGGCAGCGTTTCTTTCAGCGCTGGATGTAACAGCGCGATATCCTCATAGAGCATTTCGGCATAACCCCTGATAGCGCCGATCAGGTTCAGTAGGTCGTGATTCATATCGCTGGAGGGCGACGCCAGTAGTTCCCGGATGCGTTTTATGCCTTCCCGTAAGGCTTCGACGTCACTGTCCATGGGGGCGTCGATAGTCACCGTAGGACGCGCCGCGGCGGCTAAAAGGGGCTCGGCGGATGCCAGAATCCGGCCGGCCCATTGATCTGGTTGGTTTGTTTCTGCCGCCAAAGGGGTTGCCTCGTTAGCCCTCGCCCAAAGTATACCGATGATCCTTCGATCGCGCGGCACAGTCACCTTTGGGGATAGGCGGCACGAGGTTCATGGGGTAGTATCGCACCAACTTGGGGAGAAAATGAGGCACACCACTTATGCTAGATCAAGTGGAAATATTTCATGGTCTATCAGACGAAGAACTGAAAGCGCTCGAGGGCAGCAGCACTACCCGGGCATTCCCCAAGAATACTGTCGTGATTCACGAGAATGACCCGGCGGATTCGCTGTTTGTCATCGAGTCTGGCAAGGTCAAAGTGTACTGCAGTGACAAAAATGGCAAGGAATTCATCATGAATACCCTCGGACCGGGGGACTATTTTGGTGAATTGGCACTTCTGGACGATTCCACCCGCTCGGCTTCAGTGCGCACAGTCGAAAAGTCTGAATTCCGCATTGTGATGAAGGAAGATTTTGCCGGTGTGCTGGAAGATCACCCGGGTATTACCCAGCAACTGATCAGTAATCTTGCTGGCCGCGTGCGCAAGTTGACGGCAGACGTCAAAAGTCTGGCGCTACAGGATGTATACGGTCGCGTCGCTAATGTCCTGATGGATTTGGCGGAGGAACGTGGCGACGGGACGCTGTTTATCCCCGAGAAGTTGACTCAGCAGGATATTGCGGACCGCGTGGGTGCGTCGCGCGAGATGGTGGCACGCATCCTCAAGGATTTGACGATCGGCGAATACATCCGCTTTGAAGGGCGACACATCGTGATCAACACTCGGTTGCCCGCGAAGTATTGATTAGTCCTCCGGGTGGCCTGTCACGGTGGTAGTGAGGGCCCCTGAACCCAACTTCACACGCAAAGCATCACCGGCTTTGGCCTGCGTCGAACGTCTGATGACCGTCCCGCTTTCGCCTGTGACAATTGCATAACCTCTTCCCAGCGTCTGCTCGGGACCCAATGATGCCAACAGTTTCTCCTTGTGCGTAACTTCTGAGCGTATGTCTCTGAGCCGTTGCTGAATGCGTTGCCGTAGCTGTTGGCTGAGTTGTTGGGCCTGGGCCTGGTGTCTTGCCAGCCGCTGTCGCGGGTGTTGGATGGCCAGACGGATACCCAATTGTCGTGTTTGAACTTTTCGATTAGCGACGTGTCGT
>CBFHSJ010000073.1:0-5232 GCA_965658485.1 Luminiphilus sp. | reverse complement strand
ATCAACTCTGCCGCTGCAGACGGTGTTGCGGCCCGCGCATCAGCTACCAAGTCCGCGATGCTGAAATCGATCTCATGGCCCACGGCGGATACCGTAGGTACCGTCACCGCATAGATTGCGCGCGCCACGGCCTCTTCGTTGAAGGCCCACAAGTCCTCGAGTGAACCGCCACCCCGACCGACGATCAAGACGTCGAGGGCCAGTTTGCCGCTTCTTGTTATGTGATCGGCCTGATGAATAGCGGCGGCAATCTGCTCGGCGGCAGCGTCCCCTTGCACCGGGACAGGAAAGACGTAGACCCGGGTGTGGGGGCTGCGCCGCTCAAGTACCGTCAGAATATCTTGTAAGGCAGCACCGGTTGCTGACGTGATGACCCCTACAGTGCCTGCATCATTAGGAATGGGTTTTTTGGAGTCTGCCGCGAAGAGACCTTCGTTAGCTAGTTGTTTTTTGAGCCGTTCAAAAGCCAGCTGTAAGGCGCCCGCCCCCGCAGGCTCAAGGTGCTCGCAAATCAGTTGGAACTCTCCGCGACCTTCGTATAGTGAGACCTTCGCCCGAATCCGCACCGAGTCACCCTGATTGGGGCGGAGCTTGACGCGGCTGTTGGCGCGGCGAAACATCGCGCAGCGCACCTGTGCGTCAGCATCTTTTAATGAGAAGTACCAGTGTCCCGAGCTCGCGGCTGTGAAATTGCCGATCTCGCCTTCCACCCATACCCAGTCGAAATGGCTTTCCAGCAGCCGTTTCGCTTCCCGGTTCAAGTCACTGACCGAGAGCGAGGGCGGGCTGTGCGATTCAAGGGACATGGGTAACAAACGCTCACTGCAACCGGGTCGAAAGGGGCCCCAGCCGGCGCCGACATTGTCGGTTCACGGGCCGGTCTGTATACTAGCGCGTTTGGGGAGACCCGATACGGCAGTTTGCTGTCTATTGGGCAACACGAGGCCAACATGCTCCGAATTGCACACGAAGGGCTCACTTTCGACGATGTGCTCCTCCTGCCAGGCTATTCCGAGGTCACCGCCAAGGATGTCTCACTGGTCACGCGCCTGACGCGCAACATTCCACTCAATATTCCGCTGGTATCCGCTGCAATGGACACCGTCACTGAGGCACGCCTGGCCATTGCGCTGGCCCAGGAAGGTGGTATTGGCATCATCCACAAGAACATGACCATTCAGGAACAGGCCGAGGAAGTTCGCCGGGTCAAAAAGTTCGAAAGTGGCGTGGTCAAAGATCCAATTACCATCGAGAGCTCCGCGAGCATTGCGCAGCTGATTGAGTTGACCCGCGCCAACGGCATTTCCGGTGTGCCGGTGATGGAGTCCGGAAACCTAGTCGGCATTGTGACGCGTCGCGATATCCGCTTCGAGACCGATACTGAGCAGCCGGTTTCGGCGATCATGACCAAGAAGAAAAAATTGGTCACGGTCAAAGAGGGTGCACCACTTGAAGAGGTGCAGAAGCTGTTGCACGAGCACCGGATCGAAAAGATTCTCGTCGTGGACGACGATTTCGGTTTGAAGGGTCTCATTACCGTCAAAGACTTCGACAAAGCAGAGTCTTTCCCCCACGCCTGCAAAGACGGCTTCGGGCAGCTGCGCGTCGGCGCATCTGTGGGTACCAGCCCTGATACCGATGAGCGCGTGGAGGCGCTGATTCGAGCGGGGGTTGATGTGCTGGTGGTGGATACCGCGCATGGGCACTCAAAAAATGTGCTGGACCGGGTCAAAATGATCAAGGCGGCGTATCCCGAGGTTGACGTGATCGGCGGCAACATTGCCACCGCCGAGGCCGCCGTGGCGCTCCGCGATGCGGGAGCCGATGCTGTGAAAGTGGGTATCGGCCCTGGCTCGATCTGCACAACGCGCATCGTGACGGGTGTGGGTGTGCCGCAGATTTCCGCTATTGCGCTGGTGTCAGAGGCGCTCGCTGATTCAGGCGTGCCCGTTATTGCAGACGGTGGTATTCGCTTCTCTGGTGATCTGGCCAAGGCGCTGGCAGCAGGCGCTGATGCCGTGATGATGGGGAGCATGTTTGCCGGCACCGAGGAAGCACCGGGTGAGGTTGAGCTTTACCAGGGACGGACCTACAAGTCATACCGAGGCATGGGTTCTATTGGTGCTATGGCCCAGAATCAGGGATCGTCTGACCGTTATTTTCAGGACTCCAGCGTGGGCGCCGAAAAGCTGGTTCCAGAAGGTATTGAGGGCAGGGTGCCGTATAAGGGTCCCGTGTCAGCGATTATTCATCAGTTGATGGGCGGCGTGCGCTCAGCGATGGGCTACGCGGGATGCTCCACGATGGGCGCGATGCGGACCGAGCCGCAATTTGTGCGGGTGACATCTGCGGGTATGTCGGAGTCCCACGTGCACGATGTATCGATTACCAAGGAAGCGCCGAATTACCCTGTTCGCTAACACCTTTATTCAGCACAGGCACTCAGAACGGTGCGCGGAGCCTAGAGCGTGACACAGGATATTCATCGTCATCGTCTGCTGATTCTCGACTTCGGATCCCAATACACGCAGCTGATTGCCCGCCGCATTCGTGAGGTCGGGGTCTACTGCGAGATCATCCCCTGGGATTTCGCTGATGACGAGATCGAGTCATTTGGGCCCAGCGGCATTATTCTTTCCGGTGGTCCGGAGTCCGTGACAGCAGCCAATTCTCCGCGAGCCCCCGAGGTTGTTTTCAATCTTGATGTGCCGATTCTTGGAATTTGCTACGGCATGCAGACCATGGCCGCTCAGTTGGGCGGGGCCGTAGAGGGCTCGGATACCTCAGAGTTCGGCTATGCACAAATTCGGCGAACGGCTGGCGGGGGCCTTTTTGCTGAACTGTCCGACGGTACTGATGAGAGCGGACAGCAGATGTTAGATGTCTGGATGAGCCACGGTGACAAGGTATCTCAGCTCCCGCCGGGCTTTGAGCTAATTGCCAAGACCGATAGCTGCCCGATCGCCGGTATGGCCCATCGCGACAAACCTTGGTTTGGCATTCAGTTCCACCCGGAGGTCACCCACACCCTGAAGGGCGAGGAGATTTTTCGCCACTTTGTGCTGTCGATCTGTGGCTGCGAGGCCTTATGGACGCCGGCCAATATTGTTGAGGACGCCATCGTGCGGGTGCGCGAGCAGGTGGGTGATGACAAGGTGTTGCTGGGTCTATCCGGTGGCGTCGATTCCTCTGTGGTTGCGGCGCTGCTACACCGCGCGATTGGTGATCAGCTAACGTGTGTATTTGTCGACAATGGCCTTTTGCGCATGAACGAAGGCGATCAGGTGATGGCCATGTTTGCCCAGAACATGGGCGTGAAAGTGATTCGCGCTGATGCCGAGGAGCGTTTTCTCTCCAAGCTTTTTGGTGAGGAAGACCCTGAGGCTAAGCGCAAAATTATTGGCAACACTTTTATTGAGGTCTTCGATGAGGAGGCCGCAAAAATCTCGGGAGTGAAGTGGCTGGCGCAAGGCACGATCTACCCCGATGTGATCGAGTCAGCCGGCGCAAAAACCGGCAAGGCCCACGTGATCAAATCCCACCACAACGTCGGCGGTTTGCCCGAGGACATGGCGTTGGAACTGGTGGAGCCGCTGAGAGAGCTGTTCAAAGACGAGGTGCGTCGCATTGGCCTCGAACTGGGCCTGCCGCGTGACATGGTGTTCCGCCATCCCTTCCCGGGGCCAGGTCTAGGCGTGCGGATTCTCGGTGAGGTGAAAAAAGAATACGCCGACCTACTCAGGCGCGCCGACGCCATTTTTATCGAGGAGCTGCGCAATGCCGGGTGGTATGACCAAACCAGTCAGGCCTTCGCGGTGTTCTTGCCGGTAAAATCAGTCGGCGTGGTGGGGGATGGCCGTCGCTACGAGTGGGTCATTGCCATTCGAGCCGTGCAGACCATCGACTTCATGACCGCTCGTTGGGCGCATTTACCCTATGAACTGATGGAGACCGTCTCGAACCGCATTATCAATGAGATTTCCGGTATTTCCCGCGTCACCTACGATATTTCAGGGAAGCCGCCCGCCACGATTGAGTGGGAATAGTCGCTCGCGTTCCTGAGGTTAGATCATGGGTTCCCGATCAAAACGTCAATTCGTGCCTGCCGAATTTGTTGTTCCGAGTGAATTGGTGACGGCGAACTTCACGCTACGCATGCTGTCGGTCGATGACGTTGAGAAAGACTTTGAGGCGGTGACCTTAAGCGCTGCGCGCGTCAGCAAAGTATGGCCAGATAGCGGTTGGCCGGCAGGACTGACTCTCAGGCAGAATCTCATTGATCTCGGATGGCACGAAAAGGAGTTCCAGAATCGGACTTCATTTGCCTACACGATGGTGGCGCCCGACGAATCCGAAGTTCTGGGCTGTGTTTACGTCTACCCGACTGACAAGGCGGGGCACGACGCCGAAATCTTCTTATGGGTACGGGAAAGCGAGGTCGCGAACGATCTGGATGAGGCGCTTTTCGAGGTCGTGCAACGTTGGCTAGCTTCCGCCTGGCCTTTTGTAAATCCTGCCTATCCCGGTAGGGCAATCAGTTGGGCGCAGTGGGATTCGCTACCTGAGAAATGAATTTGCTAGGTGCGTGTTTTAGTGATCATCGTATTAAGGCTGCAGTAACGCCTGGAGCCGCGTCACTGCTAACACCAACACCAGCATGATGATGAGCAATGTTATGGCATTGGCGATCTTGCCGTTACGCCACGGTGCAGGCACCAGTTGGCTATTGGCAATGAATATCAGAATCACTGCGATCACCGGCAGCAACATAGCATTTGCGGCCTGTGCGGTCACAATCAGAGCTTGAGGTCGGCTAGCTAACACCGCCAACGTTGCCCCCACAGCCAAGACACCCAGCGCCACCGCTTTAAAGGGTTTGCTGTGTTCATCGGTTGGTAGCGCCAATGCGCCGCAAACTGCCCAGCTGGCAGCAACCGGGGCGGCAAGTGCCGAACTTAAGCCCGCGGCGAACAAGCCGGTTGCAATCAGTGAACCACCGACGCCCGGCAGCCGATGCTCAACCTGCTGAATCAAGGCATCTAACACCGGCCGATCTGCCGGCGTCTCCAATAACACCGCTGCCACCACCATGATTGCAATGGTGATGGTAGCGCCAATTGAAATCGCAATAAGCGATTCCCAGCGGGCCTCTCTTAGTGCGTCGGCCAAGGGCACACCTTGCCATTTTCGCCGAGCAGCGGTGGCATGAAGAAACAGGTTATAAGGCACGAT
>CBFHSJ010000072.1:0-9117 GCA_965658485.1 Luminiphilus sp. | reverse complement strand
CACCAGCCGAGGCGGCGGGACTCGAGGCGGGGGATGTCATTCTGAAAATTGACGGTGAATCCATCCGCGATCTGCCGGTCAACAAGTCCGTCGATCTCATGCGGGGGCCCACGGGGTCTGAAGTATTGCTGACGATTGGTCGACGCGGTGTCGCTGACCCTTTCGACGTCACCGTCATCCGCGACATTATCAAAGTGCCCAGCGTGCGCAGCCGGGAGCTCATGGAGGGCTATCTCTGGCTGCGGGCATCCCAGTTCCAGAGAGACACTGGTCTGGAGGCCATTGCCACATTGGCGAAAGCCCAGGCCGAGGGCCCTTTAAAAGGTGTTGTCATTGACCTGCGCAACAACCCGGGCGGCGTGCTGGGTGCCAGTGTCGACATGGCGGGCGCTGTGCTGGATGGCGGTTTGGTGGTGTACACCGAAGGCCGTCACCCTCAGGCCGCAGACCAGTATGAAGCGGAGGCCGGCGACATGCTAAACGGCGCGCCGATCGTGGTACTGATCAACGGCGGCTCAGCCAGCGCATCGGAAATTGTCGCGGGTGCACTGCAGGATCGTCGGCGCGCGGTCATCATGGGCACGAGGAGTTTCGGCAAAGGCTCGGTGCAAACCATACTGCCCGTCAATGACACCCGTGCAGTCAAGCTCACCACGGCCCTCTACTACACGCCTAATGGACGATCGATCCAGGCGGAAGGCATCGTGCCCGACATCGTGGTGGAACGCGCTGAGGTAACCAGCGTTGAGTCAAACCGCCGCACCAAAGAAGCCGACCTGCAAGGGAGTTTGAGTAGTGACGGTGATCCCGTGGATGCGCAGTCTGAAAGTGAGGCACTCACAGAGTTACGCAATTCAGATAATCAGCTTTATGAGGCGCTGACTCTCCTGCGCGGAATCAATTTACTGACGCCCGCGGCGCCACCCGAAACACCTGAGGCAGGGGACCCTGCCACATTGGCGCTCGGCGCGCCCTGACGCAACCGGGGGGCAGGGACTTTTAACTTCTAGATTCCGTGACGGCGCATCCTCGGTAGGTTACCCGCTGTCACACCCTCATCCTGATGCCTTGGTCGGCCATGAACGACTTGGCTTCGCCCACCGTGTACTCTCCAAAGTGGAAGATGCTGGCAGCCAACACGGCGTCAGCACCCCCTTCTTTCACGCCATCAGCCAGGTGCTGAAGCGTCCCCACGCCGCCAGAGGCAATCACCGGAATGTCGACGGCGTCGGTAATCGCCCGGGTAATGACCAACTCGAAACCATCGCGGGTGCCGTCGCGGTCCATGCTGGTGAGTAACAATTCTCCAGCACCTAACGCCGCCATCTTTGTGGCCCACCCCACCGCCTCAATCCCAGTGGGCTTGCGGCCACCGTGGGTAAAGAGCTCGTAGCGCGGCGCATCATCGGGTGCCGAGACCCGCTTAACATCGATCGCCACAACAATGCATTGCGAGCCAAATCGGGCGGCTGCGTCACGCACCAGCTCGGGCTGGTGAATCGCGGCGGTATTGATGCTGACTTTATCTGCTCCAGCATTGAGCATGGTGCGAATATCCTGCAACGAGCGGATGCCGCCGCCGACTGTCAGCGGAATAAACACCTCGCGAGCAATCTGCTCTAAGGTGTGGACTGTCGTATCACGCTCTTCGTGACTTGCCGTAATATCCAGAAATGTGATCTCGTCGGCGCCCTCTTCGTTATAGCGCCGCGCGATTTCCACCGGGTCACCGGCGTCGCGAATACCCACGAAGTTGACGCCCTTCACCACCCGCCCCTGATCAACGTCGAGGCACGGGATAATCCGTTTGGCGAGCGCCATCAGTCGCTCTCCAGATAAGCGTCGACCATGGTCTGAGCCTCGGCCAGATCCAACGTGCCCTCATAGATCGCGCGCCCCGTAATGGCGCCGCATATACCTGCCCTCGCGTGCTGCATTAGGCCACGCACATCCTCAAGCTGGCTGATGCCACCTGAGGCAATGACCGGTAGCCTCGACTCAGCAGCTAGGGCAACGGTTGCCTCGACGTTGACACCTTGCATCATGCCGTCACGATCAATATCGGTGTACACCACAGCGCTCACGCCCGCATCGGCAAAGCGCTTGGCGAGATCGGTGGCATCGACTTCGCTCTCGCTGGCCCAACCCTCTACGGCAACACGGCCCCCTCGAGCGTCGATGCCGACAATGATGTGCTCTGGAAAGGCTGCGCAAGCTTGATGAATAAATTCTGGGTTTTTGGCTGCCATGGTGCCGATAATTGCGAACTCCACCCCAGCTTCTAGGTAGCGAGCAATCGTCGCGAGATTGCGGATGCCGCCGCCGATCTGAATGGGCAGCGTTGGCAATGCTTTCGAGATCGCCTCGATAATGCCGGCGTTGACCGGCTCCCCTGCAAAAGCGCCGTCTAGATCGACAATGTGGAGCCGCCGGGCGCCCTCATCGAACCATCTCCGCGCCATGGCAACGGGGTCGTCAGAGAACACGGTGCTGTCTGCCATGTCACCCTGCCGCAGGCGCACGCACTGACCGTCTTTTAAATCAATGGCGGGTATTACGAGCATGTGCCGTCCCAGTTGAGAAAGTTTTTGAGTAGCGTCAGCCCCGCGGTATGGCTCTTCTCCGGGTGAAACTGCGTTGCAAACAGGTTCTCCTGCGCAAGCGCCGCGCAACCTGTGAGGCCGTAATCAAAGGTGCCTGCGATAACAGCCTTGTTATCGGGTACTACGTGGTAGCTGTGAACAAAATAGAAAAGCGTGTCGGGCTCGATGCCCTGCCATAGGGGGTGATCGATGGCTGTCCGCACACCGTTCCAGCCCATGTGCGGCACCTTCAGCCGCTCACCCTCGTCGTTGTGATGCGCCTCGCCAAAGAAGGCAACCTGGCCCGGCAACAGATTAAGGCAGTCGACGCCGTCATTTTCTTGAGAGTGGGACATCAGCGCCTGCATGCCGACGCAAATGGCCAGCACGGGCTTGCGGTCCACGTTCAGCACCTGATCCAACAACTGATCACAGCCGAAGCGACGGATCGCTTCCATACAGTCACGGATACCCCCAACGCCCGGGAAAACAACCCGATCGGCATCAAGGATCGCTTGGGGTTCATGGCTGACCGTGACCTCGGCAGCCCCTACGTGCTCCAGCGCGCTCGCCACAGAGTGCAGGTTGCCCATGCCGTAATCGATTACGGCAACCCTCTGGGTCACGGCTTACAAAACCCCTTTGGTCGAGGGGCTGGTGCCAGCCATCGCTGCGTCGGGCGCGACCGCCATGCGCAACGCCCGGCCAAACGCCTTGAATACGGTCTCGGCTTGGTGGTGTGCATTGTGGCCGCGGAGATTATCGATGTGCACCGTCACGTCGGCGTGGTTCACGAAGCCCTGAAAAAATTCGATTACTAGGTCAACGTCGAACTCACCCACTTTGGCGCGCGTAAACGGCACGTGAAATTCGAGTCCCGGACGACCGCTGCAGTCGATCACGACGCGCGACAGCGCCTCATCGAGGGGCACATAGGCATGGCCGTAGCGCACAATGCCCTTTTTATCGCCGATTGCTTTGCTAAAGGCTTGCCCGAGGGTGATGCCGATATCTTCCACCGTGTGGTGAGCATCGATGTGCAGGTCTCCCTTGGCGGTGATATCAAGATCTACCTGACCGTGTCGAGCGATCTGATCCAGCATATGCTCGAGGAAAGGCAGCCCCGTATCGAGGGTGCACTGGCCGGTGCCGTCGAGGCATAGCTCGACCGCAATCTGGGTCTCGAGGGTCTCGCGGCTGACTGATGCCTTGCGCGCTTCCTGCTGACTCATGGTGTCCTCTCCGGGCAACCCGCGAGACTGCGCGGGCGCTACACTAGGTGCGCCATTGTATAGAAAGAGCCCTGCTACTTCATTGCGAAGCTTTACCACTTCATGAGTGAAAAAGATCACATTGCCGACGCGCTGCTCGCGTGGTTTGACCAGCACGGGCGCAAGGACCTGCCCTGGCAAACAAACCGCACGCCGTATCGCGTTTGGGTGTCCGAGATCATGCTCCAGCAGACTCAGGTCGCCACGGTCATCCCCTTTTACGAGCGTTTTATGGCGCAGCTCCCCACGGTTGAAGATCTGGCAACAGCCGCCGAGGACAACGTGCTGCATCTGTGGACTGGCCTTGGCTACTACGCCCGCGCCCGCAACCTACACCGCTGCGCCAAGCAGGTCTGCGCATCGCACAACGGTATGTTCCCGAGCGACTTGGCAGGGCTCGAGGCCCTGCCCGGCATTGGGCGCTCTACGGCCGGCGCAATCCTCTCGCTGGCTATGGATACCCGAGCGCCAATTCTCGACGGGAACGTCAAACGAGTACTCGCGCGTTACCACGCGGTCGAAGGCTGGCCCGGTCAGCGCGCAGTCAGCAACACGCTGTGGTGCCACGCCGAGTACCACACACCGCAGAAGCGCGTTGCTGACTACACGCAGGCGATCATGGATCTCGGCGCGACCTGCTGCACGCGCAGCCAACCGGCCTGTGAGCGATGCCCCCTGGAGCGGGATTGCGCAGCGCGCGCGCAGGATCGACAAATTGATTTCCCCGGCCGAAAACCGCGCAAGCAGATTCCCTTGAGACAGCGCTGGCTCGCCGTAGTCACGCGCGCACCCGGGGAGGTGCTGCTCCAAAAAAGGCCTAGTTCGGGCATCTGGGGTGGCCTGTGGGCGCCACCGGAGTTTGAGGAGGCGTCTGCTGCTCAAACCTGGATTGCCAACACCCTGTCGCTACCAGTCGAGCGCTGTCGTATTGAACACCCCTTTCACCATACCTTCACGCATTTCAAGCTGGAAGCTCACCCAGTGAGGGCGCAGTGCACCAAGAACCACCCCGAGACGATTGGCGTAGAATCTGACGCCGATCACTTACAATGGTTCGCTTTGCACCCACCCCCTTCGGTGGGTCTACCCGCACCCATAGTGCGGCTACTGGCCAAGCTGGGGAAAGAAAACCCTCCAAGGAGCAACTGATGGCAAGAACCGTCCACTGCCGACGCTATGGTGAAGACCTCGAGGGGCTCGAGCGGCCACCCCTGCCCGGCGCCAAGGGACAGGATATCTTTGACCACGTCTCAAAGAAGGCGTGGCTCGAGTGGCAGGGCCACCAGACGATGCTCATCAACGAAAAACACCTCAGCCTGATGGATCCGGAAGCGCGCAAGTACCTGATGGGTGAGATGGACAAGTTTCTGGCTGGAGAAGACTTTGATCAGGCCGAAGGTTATGTGCCGCCCAGTGAGTAACCGGATGACCACGCTGTACCGCGAACTCGGTGGCCACACGTAGATGTCGGAATGCGGACGATGAGCGCGAAACCCTGGATTATCACGGTTTCGGTGTGTGGCTTTGTCACGGCTGCTTTGGCCGGGATCAAGTTTGTGCAGATCTCGCAGGCCATGGCGTTTATGGAGAGCTTCCCGCCCGCCTACGAGACGGTCACCGTTGCCAGCGCCGAGGCTGACGAGTGGCAGCCGACTCGGCTTCTGAGCGGCACCGTGCAGTCACCGGAATATCTTGTTGTCTCAGCGGAAACGCCCGGCCGGATCGTGCAGCTCCCATACCGAAGCGGCGAGACGGTCTCTGCTGGTGCCGAGGTACTGGTGCTATTTGATGACGACGTTGAAGCGCAACGAGACGCGTTACAAGCCGACCTGAACCTGGTTGAAACCCAGTTATCGCGCAACCTCACGCTGGAGGCAGACTCACTGGTTTCTCAGGATCAGCTAGATATCCTCAAAGCCCGTAAGCTGTCGCTGAATGCACAGATAGCGGTACTCGAGGCGCGCCTGAGTCGCATGACGGTGCGCGCGCCCTTTGCGGGTACGATGGGTATTTACACGCAGCGTGTTGGCGACTTAATGCGATTCGGCGAGGTACTAACGACCCTCACGGGCCTGACAGCCAGCCGATGGATTGACTTTAAGGTCCCGCAAGGCCTCGCCAATATTGTGGTCGGGGACACCGTGGAGATCCGTGACGTCAACGGGTTCTTTGCCGGGCCTGCTAGAGTCATCGCCGTCTCCGCTGCGTTCAGTGAGAAAACTCGGACATACGACGTCCGCGCTGAACTCAAGGCGCCTGCGCTCAAGCATGGCTCACTGGTGCAGGTGGCAGTGGATACCGGTCCCCTGGAGAACCTGATGTCGGTGCCCAAACGGAGCGTGCGCTGGGACGTCCAAGGTGCACACGTATTTGTAGTAGAAGAAGCCGAGGCAGATGCTTTCCTTCCACATCGCGCCAGCATCCGGCGAGTGGAAGTCCGCGGTGAGAGCCGTGATAAAATTTTTATAAGTGGAGAGATGACCCCCGGCGAGCTCGTCGCCAATAGGGGAGCATTCAAACTGCAGGACGACCTCTTCGTCGCAGTTCAGGCGCTTCGCACAGACCCATGATCCCGCCTCCCTCATCGCCACGATGGACTGACCTTTTCATCAAGAGGCCGGTGGTGGCAGTTGTAGTGTGTCTGAGCCTGTTGCTCATCGGAATTCGATCGGCAGTAGATCTTCCGGTCATTTCTTTTCCGGTGATAGAGAGCTCGTCCATCGCGATCGTTACGGTTTATCCGGGGGCCAGCGCCGACACCGTACAAGGCTTTGTGACAGAGCCGATTGAGCGGGCCGCCAGCAGCGTGCCAGGGCTGGATTACATCGAGTCAGTCACCACCGCCGGCACCAGCACCGTCACCCTGTGGCTAGAGCTTAATCAAGACACAACCGAGGTCATTTCTACCCTATCCACGCGACTGAGTCAGATACGCTTTGAACTGCCAGAGGGTGCGGAAGATCCCGCGATACAAATCAGTCGTGCCGACACCCCCTATGCGAGCTTTTACCTGGCGCTGAGAATCCCAACAGAGCGGAACTATGCCGGTGTCAGTGACCTAATCCAGCGAGACATCCTGCCCAGATTGGCGGCGATACCCGATGTGGAACGCGTCGAGAACTACGGCCTGCAACAAGCGATGCGAATCTGGCTTAACCCCTGGAAGATGGCGGCGCTTGACGTCAGTACCGCGGAAGTTGCGGATACACTGCGGCGCAATAACGTCATCGGCACCTTCGGACGCACCGAGGGCACCTCGCAGCGGGTCAACCTGAAAACCAATAGTGAGGCCAAAACCCCCTCCGACTTCGCCAACATGCTGATACAAAAAGAGGGCGATGTGGATATCCGTTTAGGCGATGTCGCGCAAATCGAAATTGGCACGACAGAACTCAATAGCCTCGATCGATACAATCAGGATCAAGTCGTATTCGTCGGGGTATACCCCGAACCGGGCACCAGCGAAATCGTGGTGGGCAACGCTCTCTACAAGGCCGTGGCTGAAATCAACGAATCACTCCCGGAAGATCTCGAGCTGTTTATTCCTTTCGATAATTCGCGCTATATGCGCGAGGCCGTAGCGGAGATTTTCAGCACGCTGGGAGAGACCATACTTCTAGTGGGTCTGGTAGTTCTGGTCCTGATGGGCTCCGCACGCAGTGCCTTGGTGCCGCTGCTGACTATTCCCATCTCTATTTTGGGCGCTACCGCGGCGATCTCCTTGATCGGCTTTTCTATGAACCTGCTGACTATTCTGGCGATTGTGCTGTCGGTCGGCTTGGTGGTGGATGACGCCATTGTGGTCGTGGAGAACGTTGCCCGGAACCTGCGGGAGGGCATGTCCAGAAAAGAGGCGGCTCTCGCCTCTTCCCGTCGGCTACTTTCCCCCATCATTGCCATGACGATGACGCTGGCGGTGGTGTATGCACCGATCGGATTCCTATCTGGCCTCTCCGGGGTGCTTTTCAGAGAGTTTGCTTTCACCTTGGCCATTGCAGTGGTCATATCGGGCTTTGTCGCGATCACGCTGTCGCCGATCATGAGTGCGTGGGTCTGCCCAGACAAAGGCCATGAAACCCGCATGACACGTTGGGTCAATGACCGCTTTGAGCGCATTGCAGCTAAGTATGGCGACTTAGTGGATTTTTCGCTTCGTTGGCGATGGCAGCTGGTTACAGGGGGACTTTTCTTGTCCCTACTGGTCGTACCGCTCTACCTGTTCTCATTGAAAGAACTCTCGCCAGTTGAGGATACCAGCAGCATCTCCTTGATAGTCGAGGCCGCGCCAGAAGCTTCCATGAAGGAGACAGTGGGCGGCTTTGTGGATGCGGTCGACGTTATGCTGTCGGAACCCACCGCTACCTATATCTGGCAAAGCATTAATCCCGGTTTCGGATTTGGTGGTCAGGAATTTATTCCGCCCGACGAGCGGGATGTCACAACGCATGAGCTGCTACCTGCCATGAGTGAGCGACTCAAAAACGTGCCTACCGTGACAGCATTTCCCTCAGCGCAACCTTCTCTGCCTACCGCGGGTCAGTACGATCTCGAGGTGGTCGTCACCTCCAGCGACTCCCTCGACAACATGCGCCGCGTTGCCAATGCCATGGCAGGACGCGCGATGACGTCGGGGCTGTTCTACTTTTTTGAGAGCGGCCTAAAGATGGATTTACTGGCGGTGGAATATCAACTGGACAAGGACCGCATGTCGGACCTCGGCATGACGTTGGGAGACCTGACCTCTCAAATGGACCTCTTTGTCTCTGAGGGGTATGTCACCCGGTACGACGAGCGCGGACGTGCCTACCGGGTCATCCCCCAGCTGCAGCAGGCCTTCAAGTTTTCACCCGAGGCGCTGCTAGATACGCCGGTGGTACTGCCCTCCGGGGGCCAAGTGCCCTTTGGCACCTTCGCTGTGCTACAGCGCAGTACCGAACCCCGAGCACTCACTCGTTTTCAGCAAAAGAGTAGCTTCAAGCTCTTTGGCGGCGTGATTCCCGGCTATACCAAGGAACAGGCGCTCACCTATGTGGAGGGATTAGCCGACGAGCTCCTTCCGCCGGGATATGTGCTGGACTACACGGGCGAATCCCGGGAAATACGGCGCGAAGGTAATACCATGGTCAACGTGCTGGGGCTCTCTTTAATCATGGTGTTCCTGGTGCTGGCGCTTCAGTTCAACAGCTTTCGTGACCCACTGATCATTCTGCTCGGCTCGGCGCCACTTGCGCTGTTCGCCGCGATGGTCATTACTTTTACTGGTT
>CBFHSJ010000071.1:0-9391 GCA_965658485.1 Luminiphilus sp. | reverse complement strand
CCTCAACCAGTAAAACACCGGGACCCAATCGCAACATCTCCTCAGCCATCAAAGTCTGATCTAGGTAAGGGGTCGCGACCTCCATCAGTGACATCCCACACTCGTCCCGCAGAAACCGTGCGAGGGGCAATTCCAGCTGTGAGTCGGGAAGGAAATGAATGGTACGGTCCTGAAGTGATTCCCGAGCTTTGGCAAGCGATTTCTGAGCGCGGGTGATCGGGATTGCGAGGGACTTTCTGACGGACTCCGCGCCAACGCCCCACTCGGCAGCGGCTGCCTGAAACCAAGCGAGAGTGCCCTCAACACCGAGCGGATAAGGTGCCGACACCAACTTCGCACCCCGCTTGCACAATGCCGAAACGGTATCACTCAGGTAGGGCTGAGCCAGCAACACGCGAGTGCCGGGGCCAACCGGCGGCAAATCGTCCGCACGTGCTGCCGGGAAAAAGTCCACGTCGGTAATTCCCACCTGTGCGAAATGCCGCCGGAACTGCTCCTCAATGATGTCGGCGAGTGTGCCTAACACCATCAGGCGCTGACTACCCTCGGGCGCCACCGGCAAATCGGGCACCATGCTTGCGAGACATTGGTCCTCGCCCTGTGTAAAGGTGGTCTCGATCCCTGAGCCACTGAAGGCTGAAATTCTGAGTCGGTTCTCGTGCACCCCTTGCAAGCGTGCGGCAGCGTTGGCGAGATCTAGCTTGATGACTTCCGACGGGCAGGAGCCCACCAGAAATAGTCGTCGAATGTCGGGCCGACGCGCCAACAACTCGGAGACCACTCGATCAAGCTCTTCATGGCAATCAGCCATACCCGCCAGATCGCGCTCACCCAGAATCGCTGTTGCAAAACGGGGCTCTGCGAAGATCATGACGCCAGCGGCTGACTGGAGCAAGTGCGCGCAAGTGCGAGATCCCACAACGAGGAAAAATGCATCCTGAATTCGCCGATGCAGCCAAATGATAGAGGTCAAACCGCAGAAGACGGCTCGCTCACCCCGCTCAGCTCTCACCTGCGGCAGCGACTGAGGGTCGGCTCGAGCAATCACCTGGCTCACGATTCCAGCGCCCCGTGTGCACCCATCACCGTCGCCGATGCGCCTAGATGAGCAGTAGAGGTCTGTTTCGCAGCCTGAAACTTCAGCAGAAATTGCAATGCGTTAACGACATAACTGGCGTAAGCGGCGAGTGCCACCCACATTTGCTCGGTAGGCGTTCCCCAACCTGCCAACCACATGACGACGTAAGCGGTGTGCAGCGCCATAACCACCATGCTGACCACGTCTTCCCAGAAGAATGTGGGTGCAAACAGGTAACGACCAAAGACCACTTTTTCCCAGATCGCGCCGGTCACCATGATGGCGTAGAGCAGCCAGGTCTTAATGACAACCGAGATCGTCGCCGCAGCAAAGCCGACATCGTTGAGGAGAAAGTTAATGACAAGACAAAGGCTGATAGCAAAAGCCAAAAACTGAAGTGGCGCCAGAATACCCTGCACCAGAGTCCAGGCCGTCGCGTCGCGACGTGCTCTCTGCGCAGGAGTGTATAACGTCTGGTTACGCCGATTGACCACCGGCTGATCCGCGCCCATACAAACCTCCAGCCGTAGCAGACACCACGGCACCTATTGTTTGAATCAGAGTAGAGTTACACCCGGTGAGTGTCAAACCTTTTTTACAAATTTAAATTGAAGCTATTTAGACACTTAGGCGCCCGTTTTACAGGGGCAAAACCACGCTTTCAGGGGGTGTTTTTGACGCAATAGGTGTGCGAGACTCCACCAACCAAGACCCGAGGTGTCAACCTAGAGAGACACCTCGGCGAACCAGAGGCCCGAAAAGTGTCAAGTTCCAATCAACAGCATCTGGAGGCATTGCTCGCCAGCCTCGCCGACCTGCGGCTGACACTGAACGAATCTGGGGGCGTACAAGCGGTTGATGCGAACAGCGGTTTGCTCCGTCACCTGCCCCGCGACGCCATGATTGGGCAACCGCTGATGGAGCTGGTGCGAGAATCAGACAAAGGGATTGCGGCGGACGCGCTGAGCGCAGCGCAGAAAGAACCAGGCATCGCGCATCGTATGGATGCGGCACTAGTGGCGGCGCCGGAGGAAGAGCCTGTGCCCGTCACCTGTTGGCTGTGTGCCAATACTGATGACAATTCGACTCAGCTCGCCTGTGTGGACCTCAGAGGGGAGACCAGCCTGCGGCAACAACTGGTGAACGCGCAGCGCACCTTGGAGCAGGATTACTGGAACAATCGCCGTCTGGAAGCGCGTTATCGGCGCATGCTAGAAATGGTCGCTGAGGGCTTTCTGGTCGTAGACGATCTCTCTGGAAGAGTGCTTGAAGCGAACAGCGTGGCGGCCAGCCTGCTCAACCTTGACGAAGGCGCACTGGTGGGCCGCCTGTTCCCTGTGGGTCTCGACAACGACAGCGCTCGAGCATTAACGGAGCTGCAAAGGGAGGCCCGCAGCACCACTGCCGTTGTGCAGGGGCAGGCTACCACCTCTGACGGCGATACTCTCTCTATCGGCGTGACCTGTCTCAGACAAGGCAACGAAACCCGACTTTTAATTCGTATTGCGTCGATATCCGAAAATCAATCTGAACTGGGGTTGGGTGGAGACAGCTTTGAGGCTTCACCCGACGGCATATTGATTACCGACCAAAACGGTGCGGTTATTGCTGCTAATTCCGCTTACCTCGAAATGGCGTGCATCCAAGATGCCGAACAAGCGATGGGACGCCGGGCGGACCGCTGGCTGGGCCGTTCCATCGTCGATTTAGACGTGTTACTCAGCAACATCCACCCAGATAGGCCCCTGCAGCTATTCAGCTCCGTCTTGCGGACCGAGGTAGGCACACGATTAGATATTGAACTCTCCGCAGTACAGACAGAGCACTCCGGAAGACCTCTGATTCTGATGTTTATCCGGGATGTAAGCCGCCGTATCGGAACCGAAGAGAGTACCGAGGTGCACTTACCCAGGTCGATCGAGCAGATCACAGGACGCGTCGGGCGACTGCCCCTCAAACAACTTGTGCGGGAATCCACCGATGTGATTGAAGCGCTGTGCATTGAAGCGGCACTCAAACTGACTCAGGACAATCGGGCGGCAGCGGCTGAACTGCTGGGCCTCAGCCGTCAAAGCCTCTATACCAAGCTGCGTCGATTCGATATCGGCGATTCTGAGGACACAGTCGACTAAAAACGGCGCTGTACTCATAACTGACAGCATATATGTAAATTAAAATTGACAACCCTCTGCCTGGTGGCCAACATGGCGCCATGGATCAGTCTGCCCCGGTCAACGTAGCAGTTGGCAGGGCGTCACCGGGCGCACTGCTTGAACTCCTCAAACCAATCACGTGGTTTCCTCCCATGTGGGCATTCCTGTGCGGGTGGGTTTCCGCCGGCCCTGGCACCGGAATCAGTGGTTGGTCACTCCTCGCTGGCATCGCACTGACCGGCCCGCTGGTGTGTGGCGCAAGTCAAGTGGTCAATGACTGGTATGACCGAGACGTCGATGCACTCAACGAACCCCATCGCCCCATTCCCTCGGGGCGGGTGCCGGGTAATGCGGCGCTCTGGTTCGCCATGGCCTGGACACTGCTGGCACAAAGCTGGGCGCTCATGCTCGGCCCCTGGGTCGCCGCGGCCACCTTTATCGGCTTGCTATTGGCCTGGGCGTACAGCGCCCCGCCGCTGAGACTCAAATTGAATGGTTGGTGGGGCAACAGTGCCGTGGCGCTTAGCTACGAGGGGCTAGCCTGGGTTACCGGTGCAGCAATTGTGCTGGGCGGCGATCTGCCACCTGCACCGATCTTGATCATCGCCCTGCTCTACAGCGCTGGGGCGCACGGCATCATGACTCTCAATGACTTCAAAAGTGTCGAGGGCGATCTGCAGATGGGCATTCGCTCGCTCCCCGCTCAACTGGGCCGCGAGCGGGCAGCCAAAGTCGCCTGCATATTCATGCTGCTACCACAGCTGGTGGTCATTGCCCTGTTACTGTATTGGCAACTCGCGCCCTACGCCGCCGCGGTCACCGCTGTGGTGGTGGCTCAGTGCCTGGCCATGAAGCGCCTTCTATCTGATCCCAAGCAACTGGCCCCCTGGTACAACGCAACCGGCGTATCACTATATGTGCTTGGGATGATGAGCGCCGCCCTAGGCCTCGGAGGCTGGTTCACATGATCACCGCCTCGAACACAGGCACAGCCGGACTCAGCTGGTGGCAGATCATTCGACTGGGCCTGATACAAACCTCTCTGGGCGGGATCGTGGTGCTGACCACGTCGACGCTGAATCGCATCATGGTAGTCGAATTGGCGCTCGCTGCAACGATCCCGGGCTTTCTGGTCACCATTCATCATGTCGTACAGCTGGCGCGCCCGCGCATCGGCTATGGTTCAGATGTGGGCGGTCGACGGACACCCTGGATCATCGGCGGCATGTTTATTCTGAGTCTGGGCGGTGTTCTCGCTGCACTGGGCACGACGCTCATCCCCAGCCAATACTGGCTGGGCATGTTTGTCTCAGCATTGGGATTTTTTGCTATCGGCGTAGGAACCGGTGCCACCGGTACTTCCCTGCTGGCGTTGCTCGCCAAGCATGTAGCACCGGAGCGAAAGCCAGCTGCCGCGGCACTCGTGTGGTTCATGATGATCATCGGCTTCGCGGTCACCGCAGGCGTCGCCGGGCACTTTCTGGATCCCTACTCCCCCGAGCGCCTGATGACGGTAACCAGCACCGTGTCGATTCTGGCGATCATGGTGACGTTGGTCGTCGTCCGCGGTATCGAGCCTCACGCGCAACCTGACGCGGCCGCGGTCTCTGATGAACCCCCACCCGAAAAAGGCGATTTCAGGGCAGCGCTGGCCGAGGTCTGGCAGGACCCACAGGCGAAGGTCTTCACGATCTTTGTCTTTGTATCGATGCTCGCCTACTCGGCTCAGGATTTGATCCTGGAGCCTTTTGCAGGACTCGTTTTTGGGCGAACGCCGGGAGAGTCGACTCAGCTCGCAGGGGTACAACACGGTGGCGTGCTGCTCGGCATGGCAGCGATGGCGATCTCCACCCTCCTCTTTAAATCGAGAGGCGCGGTGTTGCTGCGATTCTGGATCAGAGGCGGCTGCCTGCTCTCGGCCGTGGCGCTTTTCCTGCTGTGCTGGGGCGGACTGACGAGTCCGACCTGGCCATTGGAGGCCAATGTCTTCCTGCTGGGCACCGCTAACGGTGGGTTCGCCGTGGCGGCAATTGGCGCCATGATGGTCTTGGCCAGCGCAGGACAACAAAAACGGGAAGGCATCCGCATGGGACTGTGGGGTGCGGCGCAGGCCATCGCTTTTGCTCTCGGCGGTTTTCTCGGCACGGTGGCAGTCGATGTCACCCGCTACTGGCTTAATGATCCCGCCATTTCCTATGGCCTTGTTTTCGCCTGTGAGGGCGTTCTGTTCCTGGTCGCTGCCACACTGGCACGACACATTCACATTACCAACTGGGGAGGCGGACAGCGTGATCACCTGCCGTCCTTTGGAGACATCGCTCTGGCTGAAGCTGGAGAGGGAGGCATGAGATGACAATAACAACAGCTGACTACGACACGATTATCGTGGGGGGTGGCCCTTCGGGAGCCACCGCCGCACACGACCTCGCCCGACAAGGACACAACGTCTTGCTGCTCGAGCGCGGCTTTCGCATCAAACCCTGCGGTGGCGCAATCCCGCCCTGCCTGCTCGAAGAGTTCGATATCCCCGAGCATCTGTTGAAGGCGCGGATCCGCTCCGCCCGCATGGTGTCACCGCGAGGAGAATCGGTGGATATGCCGATCGATGGCACCTTCGTCGGTATGGTCGACCGCGATGAGTTTGACCCCTGGCTGCGAGATCGCGCGGGCCGAGCCGGAGCCGATGTGGTGGCAGGCGTATTTAAGTCACTGTGCTACCAAGGCGACCTCGTGAGCCTCACCTATCAAACCAAGGATGACAATCCCCGCACCGAGACGGTAACGGCGCGCAGCGTGATCGGCGCCGATGGCGCGCGATCTGCTGTCGCCCGCGCAACTATTCCCGATGCGGAAAAGACGCCCTGGGTATTGGCATATCACGAAATCATTGAGGTCCCCGAGGACCAGAACTGGGACGCCTATGATCCCGATCGCTGTGACGTTTGGTACCAGGGCCGGTTATCGCCAGACTTCTATGCTTGGGTCTTTCCCCACGGACGAAACGCCAGCATTGGCGTGGGCAGCGCGCACAAAGATTTCTCCGCCAAGGCCTCGGTGGCCGCGCTTCGGGAAGACGTGGGCCTTACCGAGGCGACAACCAAACGGAAAGAAGGCGCACCGATTCCCATGAAGCCTATGAAGCGCTGGGACGATGGCCGCGCAGTGCTGGTGTCGGGCGACGCCGCCGGCGTGGTGGCGCCGGCTTCTGGCGAGGGTATTTACTACGCCATGCTCTGCGGACGCCTTGCTGCCGACGCCATGCACGCCTTTTTAGAGACAGGTGACGCAGCGGTGCTTGGTCAAGCACGCAAGCGTTTCATGAAGCTGCACGGCAAAGTCTTCTGGGCGCTGGGGCTGTTGCAACGCTTCTGGTACGGCACCGACAAGCGCCGCGAGAAGTTTGTTGCGATGTGCCGCGACCCTGACGTGCAGACGCTAACCTGGCAGTCCTACACCACCAAGAAGTTGGTGCGGCGGCGCCCCTTCGCCCACATTCGGGTGTTCTTCAAGGACGTGGCGCAGCTGCTGGGATTCGCCCGGGCCTGATCAATGCCTGACTGGCTGTCAATTCCCCGGCTGGTCGACATCATCCTGCTGGGTATGGCCCTCGAAGCCTTCTGGTTACTTTGGCGTCAACTGCGCGGCGGAGCGCCGGGGGCACCACCGATGCTGCTGCACCTGATATCTGGCGCTCTGCTATTGCTCGCCATGAAGCTGGCGCTGACCGGCGCACCCCCAATGATGGTGGCCGCCACGCTCGGTGCGGCCGGCCTCGCCCACGCCGCAGATTTGCGGTCTTCCCTGCGGGGCTCCTGAGCGACTCTCTATAATCTGCTAGATTACGCGTAGTCTGATTACTACTTTCATTCCCTATGAAAATCTCCCCTGCTTTACTGTCGGGATTGGCGCTGACGTTGATTGCGAATCCCGTCCTCCCAAACAGCCCCATTGTCCAACCCGGTGCGCCCGGCGAACTCCCGCGCGAACTGTCTGCCCAGGAAGCGATTGATGTGGCGGATACCCGCTACACGGCGAGTGATGCCCAGTTTATGCGTGACATGATTCCGCATCATCAACAGGCACTGGAGATGTCGCGGCTGGCACCCGATCGCACCAACTCACCTGAGCTACTCGAAATCGCCGGCAAGATTGACGCCGCACAGGGAGACGAAATCGCCTTCATGGAGCAGTGGCTCACCAGCCGAGGTGAATCGATCGATCGAAGCCACGCGCTCGGTGACCACCACACGATGAAAGGCATGGCAACCGAAGAGCAGATGGCCGCGCTCGCTGCCGCCTCCGGCGTGGTATTTGATCGTCAGTTCCTGTCACTCATGATTGCGCACCATGAGGGGGCCATCGATATGGTCGAGGCGCTCATGGAACAGCCGGGTTCTGCCTACGACCCAACGCTGTTTGAGTTCACGACAGATGTCACCAATGATCAGTCGAAAGAAATTGAGCTCATGCACGGCTTGTTGTTGAGCCTCTCGGACGACCCGCGCGCCGATCTCGCTGCCGGTCTTTACGACGCGGAAGAGGCGATCTGGAATCTCCGTAAAGTGGCGGTGCTCACCAAACCGCCTGGTTTCTATGACCCAGCCAACCCCGCTGAATTACCTCCCGAACGCTTTCTGCCAACCGAAGCCAAAACAACAACGGATAAGACAGTCGCCGATGAGCAAGCAACCCACGCTCACCAGCATGATCAGGAACAGGCTGAAGTCTCCGGTGAAATGGTCACGGGCACTATGGCAAAAGCCGACGAGAGCGCCTCCGAGGACGATGAGAAAGAAACCGACGAGACACCCGATCCTCGCTCGCCCCTGCTGAGTTTTTCTAATACGGACATCGCTTTCCGGGACGACATCATGGTGGCGGGCAGCTATCACGGCTTCAATATTTACGCGCTGACTGACGACGGCCAACCGGATTTGACCGTGTCTGTTGTGTGCCCGGGTGGTCAAGGCGACGTCTCGATTGTTGACGACCTGCTGTTCATGTCCGTCGAGGAGACGCGCGGCCGGGTTGACTGCGGTCTGGAGGGTGTCACAGACGAGATCAGCAATGAGCGTTTTCGTGGCCTGCGTATTTTTGATATTTCCGATCTGACCCGGCCCAAGCAAGTGGGCGCCGTGCAGACCTGCCGCGGCTCCCATACCCATTCCGTGGTGTCCGGGCCTGACGCCGACAGCAAGCTGATTGTGTACAATTCGGGTATCTCCCGGGTTCGCGATGAAGAGGAATTGCCCGGGTGCTTTGATGAATCGCCGGGAGATGATCGCACCGCCTTGTTCCGGATTGATGTGATCGAAATCCCGGTGGATAACCCGGCAGCGGCGCGCATCATCGACAGCCCGACGGTATTTGCCGACCCGAAGACCGGCGCACTGGCTGGGCTCTGGCGCGGCGGGGATCATGGTGAGGACACGCAGGAAACAAGTCGCACCGATGAATGCCACGACATTACCGTTTTCCCGAGCCTGAATTTGGCCGCGGGGGCCTGCTCAGGTAACGGCATTTTGTTCGATATCACCGACCCCAGTACACCCGAGCGCATCGATGCGGTGAGTGACTCAGGCTTCGCCTATTGGCACTCCGCGACCTTCAACAACGACGGCAGCAAGGTGCTCTTTACCGATGAATGGGGCGGCGGTACCCGCCCAAGATGTCGAACCTATGACCCACTCACATGGGGTGCGGATGCCATCTATGACATCGTCGACGGCAAACTGGTATTCCGCAGTCATTTCAAGATGCCCGCACCACAGGCAGAAACAGAGAACTGCGTGGCCCACAACGGATCCATTATTCCGGTGCCGGGCAGAGATATTTTCGTGCAGGCCTGGTATCAGGGCGGACTCTCCATCATCGACTTCACCGACTCCGCCAACCCCACCGAAATTGCCTACTTTGATCGCGGCCCGATCGACGATACTGATCTCGTTACCGGCGGCTACTGGTCGACCTATTGGTATCAGGGGCGGATCTATGGCACCGAGATCATTCGCGGTATCGACGTCTTCGCACTCGAGCCCAGCGAGCACCTCAGCGCCAATGAAATCGCCGCGGCTGAGATGGCCAATCAAGGCGGGCTGTTCAATCCGCAGCAACAGTTTCCCGTCACCTGGCCTAAAGAGCCCACAGTGAGCCTTGCGTA
>CBFHSJ010000070.1:0-10044 GCA_965658485.1 Luminiphilus sp. | reverse complement strand
GGAGCTGTCGTTGTTTCAGGAGGCGCTGTACTTTCTTCTACTGGTGGCCATATTCCGGTCAATAGGACAACGCCGCCAGCGATGCTTAGTAAAAGCAAAAGGAGGAGCCCCGCCTTTGCGGGGGAAATGGCCCCTCTTTGTGTGCTAATGATGTGGAGCTGCTCGGTCATCACACGATTTCCTATTTGCACAAGGTCTAGCCACTCAATGAGAATATTGAGTGATTTGATTCCATCACGCCACCGGAGTGCCCGGTGGTGTGCCTAATACCAAGCATAACCAAACGCTATTCAAGATGGCTGTAGCTAGACCCTGGCGAGTCAACTACGGGTCAAGGGCCACAAGCTCCTTCATCTCAGCTAACGCTTGCTCAAGTTGATCAACCAAGTTGTCAAATACCTCTATCGTCGCCTCGATGGGTTCGGGTGAGGTCATATCGATGCCAGCTTTTCTGAGCAGTTCAATAGGGTAGTCATTGGAGCCTGACTTGAGCATGGTCAAGTATCGCTCCCGGGCTGGCTCCCCTTCTTCAAGAATCTGCTTGGCTAGAGCTGTAGCGGCGACAAAAGAGGTGGAGTACTGGTAGACGTAAAAGTTGTCACTGCGCAAAAAATGCGGGATCCGGCTCCACTCAATTTGATTGAGATCGTTGGCGTGAACCGCGTCTCCGTAGTAGTCGCGGAAGACATCGGCATAAATGGTATTTAGCACCTCTGCAGTGAGTGCCTCGCCGGCCTCTACCTTTGCATGGGCGCGCGCTTCAAAATCAGCAAAAGATGCCTGTCGATAGAACCCGCCCCTGAATTCATCAAGGTAGGAGCTCAACAGGTAGGCGCGCTCGCCGGCTGAAGTGGCCTCCGCGAGCATTTTTTGCATCAAGATCGCTTCGTTAGTCATCGACGCAATTTCAGCGATGAAGGTGCGGTAGTCACCATAGACCTGCGGCTGGGTGTTGCGGGTCAGGTAGCTATGGATGGAGTGACCGTATTCGTGAGCGAGGGTCGATACGTTGTTGAGTGTGCCCTCAAAGTTCATGGAGAGATAGGGTTTGGAGGTGTACGTACCCCAGCTGTATGCGCCGCCGCGTTTGCCGCGGTTGGCCATGGCGTCGATCCAGCGTTCCTCGTAGCCTTTCCAGAAAACGTCGATGTACTCCTCGCCTAGTGGGGTAAGAGCTTCTGCCACGATTTCCATAGCCTCATCGAAGCTGACGTCTTTGATTGTCGGGGGAACGATGGGTGCGTACATGTCCCATATTTCGAGCCGATTCACGCCGAGAGTGTTCTCTCGTAGCCGCAGGTAGCGTTGCAGTGGCGCGCTGCCTTCTCGTGCCGTTTTGATCAGATTGTGAAAGACCTCGATCGGAATAGCGTTGGTGTAAGTGGCGTGCTCCAGTCGGGAGTCAAAGCCTCGAGCACGCGCAAAAAATACGCGGCTTTTGACATGCCCCTCATAGTTCGCGGCCAGTGTGTGATTGAGTGTTTTGTAGCCCTCAAACAATCCTTTCCAGGCGGCCTTGCGCACGTTGCGATCAGTTGAGTGCAGGAAGGCTCCGTAACGACTGTTGGTGAGCTCAGCCTCATCTCCTGACTCGTCAATCATGGTGCCGAAGGACAGATCGGAGCTGGCGATGGCGGTGAAGACACTGTCAAATTTGTCGAGCGGGTCCGATGCCATCGCCAGCAAGCGCTCTTCTGCTTCGGATAGCGTATAAGGGCGCATGCGAGCGGTTTCGTCGAGATAGTGGGCATAGACCTCTAGGCCTGGCGTGCGCTCGATGAATTGGGTCAGCGTCTCGTCTGGAATAGCCAGCAGTTCAGGTGTGAAGAAGGACAGGGCTTGCTGGTATTGGGAATAAAGCCCCTGAGCCTCCGAGAAGCGCGCGGCATTTTCAGAGATACGGGTATCTTCATAACTCTTGAGTCCGGCGTAGACATACAGGTTGGCGATGATGGTCTCGACGGTTTGGATGCTTTCAATGGCTTGCAACAAGATCGCTCCGCTTTCGCCCAGTTTGCCCCGATGTGTCGACAGCGTGGGCAATGCTTCGAGGAATCGCTCCCTATCCGCTTCCCACGCGGCCGCGTCAGCATACATATCGGTGAGATCCCATTTGAACTGCGCATCAATGTCTGCGCGCTCAGGCACGGCTTTGGCAAAGACCACAGATGACGCCAAAAAGAGTAGGCCGGTGAGCAGGCCGCAGAAGAGGGGTTTGGTCGGTGACATGGGCGTATCGTCTTTGAGGTGTCCAGTGGCGTTGCGTCAAACCGGGCGCTTGGGTGGCGCCGTAGTTCGCGTGCATCAAGCCTAACGGATCTCTGTATTGAAAACGAGATTTACAATTGTCGTGGCGAGTAAGCCGGATCAGCGGCAGCGAATCGCACTCCGACCTCTGGTTGAGTATACGTGTCGAGCCCGGCCACGGAGACCAGACCCAAGGTGTCCAGAGAGAGACCACCATCGTTACGCCGGGCTGTCTCGAGGTAGTGCAGATGCTGAACTTCGCCAATGATCATATGCGTACCGTTGATTTGCAGCGGGTGATGCTCCCGCAACAGGCATCCGACTTGTAGCGGTGAGTCTTTGATAAAGGGTGCTTTAAATTTAGACAGCCACTCCGCCTCAAAGCCACAGGCATCAAATTCCGATTGATCTTTGGGGTAGGCCGCTGAGGTCTGATGTGCCTGCGCGGCGTGATCCAGAGAAAAACCGTTCAGCGTCCAGCACCGGGTTTCCAAAAGGTTATGGAGCGTATGCCGCTCGCTATTGCCCGAGCTCGGGCGCAGAATCATTGCCAGTAGAGGTGGGCTGGAGCCCAGATGAAAATGAGAGCTCACTATGGCGAGATTCGTTTGGCCCTCTGCATCCGAAGTGCCCACCAGCATCGCGGCTTTGTACCCAGGCAGGCTGTTGATGAGCAGCGCTCGCGTTTGCGACGCCATAGCGGCGATGTCGGGCGCGGTGAGGCGCGCCAGCGTCAATCTGAGGCGCTCGATTCGGATTCTAGCGGATAGCGTTTCGCGTAGCGGCGAGTGGCCCAGAGGCGGTAACACCAGCTCGCGAATGGTCTCACTAAAGGCCAAGACAGCCAGCGCCAGAAAAAACCGATGCGGGTGTATTGCCATGCCGCCACGTTGGCGTCGAGCCCGACGACCCACTCGGAACCACGCTTGAGATGCAGGTTTTGCAGCAGCGTCTCCTTATCTGGCCCCTCATTACCTGGCGGTAGCGCGTGAATGTCCTGCAAAACCAGCTGATCAGACTTCAGCTTCGCCAGATGGGACATCTCCCGCTGGCACAGTGGGCAGCTGCCGTCGTAATAAAGCGTGTCGGGTTCGTGCATGGACTTGGTACGACTCGCTGAGTGCTACGGATGAGCGATAGCCTTTTCGGGAGGTGGACAGTAACGAGACGGCGATTCAGGAGTCGGCGATAAGTGCTTGAATTTGATTCCTTAAGAGCGCTTCATCTCCTTTGCGAAAACCGACATGAACTTCTCTGATGAGGCCGTCACGGCCGATCAGATAACCTGAAGGCATTCCCGCCACCGCAAAGTTACGTCCAGAATTGCCGGTTTTATCAATGGCAACCGGGTAATCGACTGGGTAGCGCTTTAAAAAGTCGAGCGCATCCTCGTCGACATAATCGACGCTGATCGCCACCACACCAAAGTCTGCAGTGTCGAACTCCTTGCTCAGTCTGTTCAGGGCCGGCAGGGACAGCCTGCAAGGCCCGCACCAGCTGGCCCAGAAGTCCACGTAGGTCACGCGGCCGAGATACGTCGAGTCCGTCACGGTGCCTTCACCATTTGCGATCAGGGGAAGCTCCCACGCAGGTTGCGGAAGTGGCTCATCAAGCGTGATGTGCGAGCCGCGCTCTGCCAACGCCATCGGTGCCAGAAGGACGCAACCGACTAATCCCGCCAGACCAATGCCGCGGGAGAGAAATTGAAAAAGAGTCGTCAGTTTCACAGGCGTTGCTTCAGCGGTTGCGACCCAGTCGCTCATGGGCATCCACCCACTCATTGGTGCGCGTCTTCTTATCGACCCGCGCAGCACCCGAGAGTGAAAGCTCTCCGGCGACCACCAACGCCGCTGCGATTTCGCATAGCTTGAGGGCTTTGCCTTTACCCTCGCAGCCCAGCATCCGCAGGCACTCGCGCTGGGTGGGTAGGGAGGTGCCGCCGCCATAGGTCGCCATGATCACAGCGGGCAGCGTGATGGAGAAGTAGAAATCGCCCTTGCTCGTCGCGCGCTGATAGGTCGTGCACTGATTGGACTCGCCGATATTGGCCACATCCTGTCCGGTGGCCAAATACAATGCAGCCAGCGCATTGGCAGGATGGTTAGCGTTGTTGGATGAGTTGGTCAGGATGGCGGACAGCGTGGAAATCTGCTGACCATAGGCAATTTGCTCTGGGGCTACACGCAGGTGCTTCATCAATATATCGCGGGGTACCGTGATTTCCGCGGTGACGCGCTTGCCACGAGTTTTGAGCAGATTCACAGACGACGTCTTTTTTTCCGTATCGAAGTTGCCTGAGAGCATGTAATGCAGCATCTCGGGGCGCTGCTCGTTGATCCATTCGCAGGCGATAAAGGTCGCGCGAGACACCATGTTTTGACCCGCAGCGTCTCCAGTAGTGTAGTCGAAGCGAGTGAACACCATGCTGTGTGCATGGTAGCTCTCGATGTCATGCAGTTTGCCGACTGAGGTTGAGGTCTCCGCTTTGGCCTTAATAATCTCAAAGTTATCTTTGAGCCAGAGCTGGAAATCTCTCGCCTGACGAGCGTTGCGGAAGATGAACACCGGCGAGCGTTGCATCGATTCCTCGGAGACGGTGGTCAAGACGCCACCACACTCCCGAATCACCTTCATGCCGCGGTTGTAGGAGGCCAGCATTGTGCCTTCCACCGTTGCCATGGGCACATAAAACTCGCCTTGTGCATGTTCACCGTTGACCAATAATGGGCCAGCTACGCCGATGGGAATCTGCGCTACACCCCAGAAATTCTCGATGTTGCTTTCCATTTCATGGGGATCGAACGAGAACTGTTTCGTGTGGTCGAGCTCTGCGCCAGTCTGCTGCTCGATAAACTGCTGGCGCTGCTCGACGATCTCCTTGCTGTAGTCGTCCTCAGCACTTCGGGGAATTTTATTTTGGTCACTCATAGCGAATTGATTCGCTTTATCGCCTGTTGATACTGGTCAGTCAGCTTAGTGACGTAATCCCCTGCGGTGCCCAGCTCTTTGACCGCGCCGATCCCCTGGCCGCAACCCCATATGTTTTTCCAGGCTTTTGCGTCGGTATTGCCTCCCGATCCAAAGTCCATTTTGCTCGGGTCGCTCTCGGGCAGATTGTTGGGGTCGAGGCCGGCTGCCTCGATAGATGGTTTGAGGTAATTACCGTGAACACCCGTGAATAAGCTGCTGTAGACAATGTCGTCAGCGCAATAATCCACGATGGCTTGCTTGTAGGCTTGCTCCGCGTCCGCTTCTTCTGTGGCAATGAAGGCGGACCCAATGTAGGCGAGGTCAGCGCCCATTGCCTGGGCGGCCAACACCGCGTCACCCGTCGCAATTGAGCCCGACAGCAACAGCGGGCCGTCAAACCACTCACGAATCTCCTGAATTAGCGCCATGGGAGAGGTCGTGCCTGCATGACCGCCGGCACCCGCCGCCACAGCAATTAGCCCATCGGCACCTTTTTCAATGGCCTTCTTGGCGAAGCGGTTGTTGATCACGTCATGGAGCACGATGCCGCCGTAGCTGTGGACCATCTCATTGACCCATTCTTTTGCTCCCAGAGAGGTGATGACAATCGGCGCTTCGTGCTTCACGCACATGTCCATATCGTGCTTAAGGCGCGCGTTGGAGCCATGCACGATCTGGTTGACTGCAAAGGGAGCCGACGGCGCATCTGGATTCGCTTCGTCATAGGCTGCCAGTTCAGAGGTGATCCGCTCCAGCCATTCTTCCAGAACGGGTTCCGGGCGTGCATTGAGTGCAGGGAAAGAGCCCACAACGCCAGCTTTGCACTGTGCTATCACCAGATCTGGGTTGGATATGATAAAGAGAGGGGCTCCCACGACGGGCAGTCTTAATCGGTTCCGTAAAGCGGGTGGCAAGGCCATTAAATCTGTCTCCTGAACAAAAAATGTGAGTGGTGAGAGACGCTAGCGTTCAAGTTTGTGTGACACAAGGGGCTGAAAGAGTCTCTCGCTATTCACTCGGTCAACAAGCTGTGCAGTATGGTTACTAGCGCGCATAATAGAAGCTGCACCGGAAAAAGTTTTGGCATGGTATGTGCCAATAAAGGGTCACGCAACCCCCGCTTAATGATGTAGACCGAATACCATGTATCAACAATACTTCGGGCTCGCCGAGGCTCCTTTTTCGATTGCGGTTAATCCCCGCTATCTTTTTATGAGTGCGCGCCATCGTGACGCGCTCGCACACCTTTTGTACGGCGTAGGCAGTGGGGGTGGATTTATCCTGCTGACTGGCGAGGTGGGTACCGGTAAGACCACCCTTAATCGGTGTCTGCTTGAACAATTACCCACTAATACCGACATCGCTATCGTGCTGAATCCCGCGCTAAGTGCGGTCGAATTGCTGGCGACAGTGTGCGACGAATTGGAAATTGACTATCCCACTGGCTCGGACAGCCTCAAAGTTCTCACGGACGCGCTGCACCAATTCTTGCTGCGCAATCATCGGGCCGATCGTCGCACTGTGCTAATGATTGACGAGGCCCAGCATCTCGGATTCGAAGTCTTAGAGCAAATCCGTTTGCTGACCAATCTCGAAACCGATGAGAAGAAGCTGCTGCAGATTATCCTCACTGGGCAGCCTGAGCTTGCCAGCATGCTGGCGCGACCGGAATTAAGGCAGCTTAATCAGCGCATCACCGCACGCTTTGATTTGACGCCTCTGGACGAGCAGGAGACGCGCACCTATGTCCGTCACCGGCTGCAGGTCGCGGGCGCAAACGACGGGCGAGAAATCTTCAGTGGCGCAGCGCTGCGTCAGATCTATCAGCTGAGCGCGGGTGTGCCCCGGGTGATCAATCTCTTATGCGATCGGGCAATGATGGGCGCCTATGGTCGTGATCAGGCTGTCGTCTCGCCAAATCTCGTGGCAGAAGCCGCCAAGGAGACCTTTGGCGCGCAGGGTACTGTGGGAACGGCAAGTGCCGCACCATGGGTGAGCCAGGCGACCACTCGCGGAGTAGTGCTTGGCCTGCTGATAGCTACCGTGGCGGTGGCAGCTGTGTTGTGGGTGGGTCAGACCGAGCGTCCTGGGGAAGATCACGCGATGCGTCCTCCGGCGATCGAACCGACCGACCAGCAGGCGTTGGTCGCGGAGCAAAAGCCTGCCACGACAGCGGAGATTTCGGTTGCCCGGGTTGATCCCTGGATTCTCAATGTGGGAGAGGCTGAGTTGGCGCTGTGGTCGTTGTGGTCCGGGCAAGCTCTGGTAGGGCGTCTCTGTGAGCAGGCGCCCGGTGCCGGTATGCGGTGTGCGAGCAGCGACATGGACACCTGGAACGCCGTTCAAGCCAATAACCGGCCCGCGATACTCGATATTAGGCGGCCCGATGGATTTGCTGGGAGGGTTTTACTGGTCAGCATGAGCGACTCTGTGGCGCTTTTAAGCACGGGTAAGGGCGTCTGCCAGATACCCTTGGCGTCACTGGCAGGGTATTGGCGAGGTGGGTTCAGCTACCTTTGGAGCAGCCCTCAGGGCTGGGTCGGGCCCTTAAGCGAGGGTGATCAGGGATCCGTTGTGACTCAGGTCGTCGCTGATTTATCTCGTCTGGACGGCTTACCGCCACCCCCTCTTGATGCATTCACACCTGCGCTGACCGAGCGGGTGAAACAGTTTCAGCAATCTATGGGGCTAGAGGTAGACGGTGTGATTGGGGTTAGGACGCTGCAGGCGCTGAATGACGCGTTGGGTGTCAGTCCCACGCTGGTTATGACCTTTGAGCGAGCTCAGACAATGGGAGAGGTCTCTGCATGTCTTTGATCCTCGACGCATTGCGGCGCTCAGAGGATGGGGGCGTCGCTATCAGCCCGCAGCCGCCCTTGCCAGCGGAGCAGGCTGGGGGATTGGGTAAAAGATGGTTGGGAGTCGTCGTATTGGTCTGTGTCGGGCTGGGTGTTGCCGCTGGGTGGATGATGCGGGGAGGCACAACTGATCCGATGGAAAAAGACCAGATTATGCCCCCGATGCCCGGCTCGCTGTTATCCGGTGATAGCGGCGTCTCATCAGAACCGCTGCGCGGTGACGGTACGTCCTCTGCGCCAGAAACCGAGCTATCGCCATCTATTCCGGTAGCAGACACATCATTCGTCGCGCCGCCGCAAAGTAACGCCGGATCGGATGCGGCTGTGGCTGAGAATGAGCGGATAGCGTCGCTGCACCAGCAAATGTGGTCCGATGCAGCCTCTCGCGGGGCAGCAGAAGGTCAAGTGGCTGAGCAATCTGGCGCGCTAATCTCGGCAGCAGAAAAGTTGGATGCGCCCACGCTGATTGAATCGGCTCCCGCCACTGCTCCCTCCAGTTCTAACTCTATCGCA
This sequence comes from Luminiphilus sp., assembly GCA_965658485.1. Classification (GTDB taxonomy): domain Bacteria; phylum Pseudomonadota; class Gammaproteobacteria; order Pseudomonadales; family Halieaceae; genus Luminiphilus. The sequence goes on along the minus strand of CBFHSJ010000070.1, from coordinate 1,456 downwards.
CCGCCGATCGACCTGGTGGCGGCGATCGAGCGCGCCGCGCGCGAGGTGGATGAGCCGAGTCTTATTCCTCACCCGACAGTGCTCCTAGAAAATCTGTCGCAGCAGCAGAAAGACCAGATTCCAACGATCGTCTATACGGAACACGTTTACGCCGCGGGCGCTGCGCCGCTGGTCGAACTGAACGGACAGCGCTTGCGACCGGGTCAGCGGGCGGGTGCTATTACGGTGGAGGATATTCTGGTGGATAGCGTGATTTTACGGGTGAGCGGTGTCTCGTTCAGGCTGCGCGCACTGAATACTTGGGTCAATCTGTAAGGCAGAGCGTGAGCTGAGTGCTGAGGCGCGCTCAATCAGTCCTCAGAGCGTCGACACCCTCACGTTCTCATCCCGCAACCTTGGTTAATTTAGTTGCCGCGCTGTGGTCATTCAGTATTGATCTCTCGGGTGCCCAACAGAAACGCGTTCATGGCATCGTGCACCTCACGTTGCCTGAGAAATGGGTCCAGCCATAGTGCTGCGACGTCGTTGGCAAATAAAGGTATGTTGGCGCCCGTGTGTTCCTCACTGAAACCATTATTCGTCGCGTAGTTGATTCGCATCATGCCGCCTTCGGGGGTAGTAATGCGCGCTATGAGACCCGGCGAGTAAATGGGGATCGGATAACTCGAATAAAGACTGGGTTCGGGCAGAATCTGCGCGGCCTGCGCATGGTCTGCCGTGACGAGGATTGCGGTATCCGGATGCTGCCCTGCAAAAGAGAGTGCCAGCGCAAGAGATTCCTCAAGTTGCTCAATCTCGCCAATTGAGCCGCAGGGATTGCGCTTGTGGGATTGCTTGTCGATCGAGGCCGACTCGATCATCAAAAAGAAGCCACGATCGTTGTCTTCAGACAGATGCCGCAGTGCCAGGTCTGCCATGCTCGCCAGGGAGGGCGTTCCCTCATAGTTGGGATTGGGCTCGCAAGACATGGGTTCGGGCTCTACAGCGTCGCCGAGGTAATCCGATAGATTATGTAGCCAGCTCGTTTCGGTCTCCTCGCCAACCCGCGCATCAGTGCCTCGCCACCGAACTTCCAGTGTTTCTTCATCAAAGGTCCCCAAGACCGGTCTACCGGGGGGCACTGAGTCCAAATCAGTTTCGCGACCCAGAATGCGATAGCCCTGCTTGGTCGCCATTGCGGCAACGGTCTCACCATCGATGGTGGTTTGCTCGAGAAACTTGGTGCCCCCGCCCAGCAGCACCTGGGCGCCGCTGTTAACCAGCTGTTCGATAATGGAACCAGGGCCGCCGTTGTCACGGGCGTCAGCAAGACAGGCGGGCTGCGGTATACCGTAATAGGTGCTGCCCAGTACTTCCTCGGGGCCTTCACAGCTTCTCGACGAGACATGCGCGAGGAAAGACGCGGGCGTCGCGTCGGTTAGTGATGACGTGGTGACCAGCCCGACCCGGAAGCCGT
>CBFHSJ010000069.1:2965-10055 GCA_965658485.1 Luminiphilus sp. | reverse complement strand
CGGGTCCAACGCATGGATACCGGGAGAAACCGGTCCGGTGAAGCGCCCGGTGATCGTCGTATCAGCGATCGGCACAAACAAAGAGTCGCTATTTGCTGACATGCCCCAGTGGACACCTCCAAGGAACCCACCGCGACCGACCTTGTTATGCCAGACAATAGCGCCACCTTGATCAGGGTCGAGGGCGTAAACGTCGCCACTCTTCTGACCCACCAGCAAGTAATCGCGATCGGCGCCGGACCACAGTACTGTCGAGGCACCAATGTCGAGATCAGGGCCGTCTTCTTCCGGGCAGTTGGCTGCCTCGCCAATGAAACACGCCATATTCCAGGCATCTCCCCCCAGCAGCTGCTTCGCCCACTGACGCTCGCCGGTGGCCAAAGAAAACGCCAATACCGCATCACTCGTATCCGCTGCGGGTGAGGTGTAGGCCTCTCCCGTTCCGACATAGAGCACGCCGCGTTCGGCATCGATGGTCGGGCTGTTCCAGACCGGGGCACCCGCAGGGCCTTTTCTTGCAGCACCAAAGGGATTCGTCTCACCCGTTTCCATCGCAGGGTCTTCGATCACATGGGCGCGCCAATTCAACTCGCCCGACGCCGCATCGACAGATACGACGCCACCGCGGAAGGTACAACAGGCATAACCGGGATCGGCTGCGGTTGCCCACTCTGAGGAGGACATAGGTACGTAGAGGCTCCCCTCATGAAGCTTGGGAGATCCGGTAATCGTCGCGTCGGGGTGATCCCCCACTGACGAACGCCACACTAAGGAGCCATCACTCGCATCGATAGCATGAACGGTAGCGCTGAAGTCACCCATGTAGAGCACCGGGGCGTCGCGGCCCGGCACCTGACCAAGCGACAGACTACTGCGGACCTCGGCCCCCGCCGAGTAGGTCCAGTGCGCGCACCCTGACTCGAGATCGAGGGCATAAATATTGCCCGACTGCGAACCGACAAAGATCACGCCATCGTGCACAAGGGGCTGTGAGCGTGCTCGTAGAGCGCCCGGATAAGCAAACACCCATTTGAGTGCGAGCTGATCAACGTTGTTACGGTCTAGCCCTGCGCCATCGCTATGCCGGTGGTTTTCGGCATTACCACCCCAGCCCTGCATGGCTGCTGCATCAATGCTGGCGAGTTCGCTCATCGGGTCCGAGCAGGCCAGAATCGGTTTCGGCGGCGCCATGGCTTCTCCGGCCAGAAAAGCCGCCAGCACCTCGCGCTCCGTCGCCGACAACGCCGAGGCCTGCGCGCGCATCACACCGTTATTCATGGCATTTAATAGGGTGTCAGCACCCATCGTAGAAAACGTGATCATGTGCGGCGCGCGCGGGACCTGTCCGTCGTGACAGGCAGCACAATGCTCCTGATACAGCGCCATCCCATCGGCCGCCTCTGTCGTCGCCCCGTCGGTGGGCACCCCCGTACCGGAAGGCGCCGCGTTAGCGGGTGGCACAAACACCGCGGCGGCCATCATCAGGACTATTTGCCAAGTCAGATCTTTCAATGTGATCATCTCTGAGTCGCTTCTTCTATTCTCATTAATAAGACAGTGTTTCCTCTACCGCCGCCATCACCCGCTGCACGCTGGGCACATAGTTGGCCTCGAGGCAGGGCGTCGCTGGCACCGGCGTGTGGGGTGAAGTCACCCGCTTAACGGGCGCATCAAGCGTATCGAAACCACGCTCCACCGCCAGCCCCGCGATCTCTGAGGCCATGCTGCAGTAGGGGTTTGATTCATCCACCACCACCAGACGCCCGGTTTTGGCTAGGCTCTCAAGCACCGAGCCCTCATCCAGCGGCGACAGCGTGCGCAGGTCAATGACCTCAGCGCTGATACCTTTTTGCGCCAGCTGGGCAGCGGCTTGTTCAGCAATCACTGCCGTGCGAGACATACCCACGATTGTGATGTCCGAGCCTTCAACGGCGGTGCGCGCCTGACCAAAAGGTAGCAGGTACTCGCCCTCGGGCACCTCACACTCATCCATATAGAGCGCCTTGTGTTCGCAGAAGATCACGGGATCATCATCGCGGATTGCCGTCGTCAGCAGGCCCTTGGCATCGGCCGCGTTGGCCGGCGTCACCACTTTGATGCCCGGTATGGCAGCCAGCAGCGGGTATAGGATCTGCGAGTGCTGCGGGCCTGTGCCAGTGCCGGCACCGATCATGGTGCGTATCACCACCGGTGTGCGCGCCTGACCGCCAAACATGTAGCGGAACTTGGCGATCTGATTGAGGATCTGGTCAAGACACACGCCCAGAAAGTCGACAAACATGAGCTCGGCAACCGGGCGCAACCCGGTCAGCGCGGCACCGCCTGCCGCCCCCACAATGGCAGACTCGGTAATCGGTGTATCAATCACCCTGTGCAGACCAAATTTGGCGGGCAGCCCATCGGTAATGCCGTACACGCCACCTTGATCACTGGCTACGTCTTCCCCAAGCACGATCACCCGCTCGTCGCGTTCCATTTCTTGGTGGAGGGTCTGGTTAATCGCTTCACGAATCGACATTTTCATCACTGAAGCCTCCCCTCGTAGTGGATATACACATCGGTATATAGCTTATCTGGCGTTGGATCGGCGGCGGCATAGGTGACCTCAAAGCCGCGGTCAATTTCCGCGAGAATGGCGGCATCGATCTCGGTGATCTTTTCTTCAGTCAGCGCCGCGGCACGCGGATCCGCGAGGAAGCGAGCAAGTGGATCGCTGACCGCCCGCTCCGCGTCGAGCTCGGCCTGATCGCGGTAAGCCTGGGCGTCGCCCTCGAAGTGGCCGTAGTACCGGTTGCACACCGCTTCGATGGCGGTCGGGCCACCGCCTTCACGTCCGCGCGTGATGGCCCGCTGGCAGGCGTCATACATGGCGAAGAAATCACTGCCATCAACCACCTCGGCCGGCATGCCAAACGCGCCGGCGCGCTCGGCAATGCGGCCGTCAGGCTTGGGGCTTTTGGTGAATTCCGCGTAGCGGTTGTTCTCGTACATGAAGATCATTGGTAGCTGCAGCACCACCGCGAGGTTCAACGACTCAGCAACAGTGCCCTGGTCCGACGCGCCATCGCCAATGAAGGCCATAGACACCGCACCGTTACCCAATGTTTTTGCGGTCAGGGCAGCGCCCGCGGCAATCGGCGGCCCACCGCCCACAATTGCGTTAGCGCCCAGCATGCCCTTGGACATATCGGCAATGTGCATCGAACCACCCTTGCCGTTGCAGAGGCCGTCCGCTTTGCACGCAAGCTCCAGTAACATCGCTTCTATTTCACAGCCCTTAGCGATGCAGTGGCCGTGCCCTCTATGGGTGCTGGCGATGTAATCCTCGTTGGTCATATCGAGACAGGCGGCGACGGCAATCGCCTCCTGATTCCGATAAATATGAATAAACCCGGGCAACTTGCCCTGCTGATATTCGGAGCGCATGCGCTCCTCAAACTCGCGGATGGTTTTCATCAGCCGATACGCGTCGGCCAGCTTTTCAGGTGACATGTCCATGAGACCTCCCCCGACAGTGTTTCAAAGACTGGGCAAAGAAAGGGCCCCAGAGGGGCCCCAAGAATACTGCCATGGATCGATCAGAAGCTGTATCCGATCTGGATGCCATACTCACGCGGCGGCCCAAAGCGAGAGAAGTTCCACAACGTTGCCACCGGGTTGGCCGATATACGGTACCGCTCATCGGTGAGGTTCTTGCCATAGACAGAGATCTCAAAGCCCTGGGTGCCGGTGTACGTGATGTAACCATTCACCAGCGTGCGCTCCTCCAACTGGGTGTTGGCTTTTTGCTTGATGATCGGCGCAGCAGCGGATCCACCCTGAGCGTTAGCGGGGAAAGAACTGGTCTGTGCATCATCCTGATAGTGCATGTTCACGTTGTAGGTGATCATGGCGCCACTGGAAAGATCCTGGAAGTAGCTCACACCAATGCCGTAGTTCAGCTCAGGTGAAAACGGTACTTCCAAGCCGCTGAGGTCAGGATTGAGCTGACCGCCAGCGCCCGTGATGCCCAGGTCTGCGGGGTTAATGCCGGGACGATAGTCGTCATATTCGTGATCGAGCCAACCGAAGTTGCCGTCGATACGAAGGTTGTCGGTCACCGCCCACTGCATCTCGAGCTCAATACCCTGCGCGGTCGACTCACCCACGTTCACTGCCTGGGTTTCCTGGAAGTCGTTACCCGCCGCGTCCTTGATGGTCACAACGGTGTCGCGCTGCAGGCTCTCATAAGTCGTGTTGAAGTAAGCAGCGTTCAAACGCAGCGAGCCATCAAGCAGGTCCGCCTTGAAGCCGATCTCGAGGTTTTCGTTTTCCTCAGAGTCGTAAGCCGAACACGAAGTCGGTGAACCACAGGCCTCAGAGAAGCCACCGGCCACGAAGCCAGTTGCAAAGCTGGCGTAACCCATCAGGTCGTCAGAGAACTTGTAGTCTGCTACCACACGGAAGGTCGTCTTGGTCCAGGTGTCTGAGTTCTTCTGTACGTTACCAAATGCAGACTCAGGCAGAGGGTTAGTAAAAGGGCCGTCCCACTGATCCAGCGTGATGAAGTTACTCACTGGATTCGCTGCAGTACCCAGGTTTAAGCGGACAAAGTCCTTCTCGTCGTGGGTGTATCGCAGACCACCGGTCAGCGTCAGACGGTCGGTGACCTCGAACGAGCCATCGCCATAGACAGCCCAGGTCTTACGATCCTGAGAGGTGTACTGAATCTCATAGGTATCGCGGTAGAACTCCGCTGCCGCTAAGGGCAGGTAGAAGCCGAGGTTACCGAATACAACAAACTCCAGGTCATCGTTGTACATCGCCGCGCCACTCACAAAGTTGAAGCGCCCGTCGTACTGACTGGCCACGCGCAGCTCCAACTGGTTGGTCTCGCGGGTAGTGTTTCGGCTTGCGTCATACAGTGACGTATAGGCCTCACCGGTATAGGTACTCGCCAACACTTCGTCCTGATCGCGCATGCCGGTAATGGCTTTGACCACATAATTGCCGAGGTCGAACTCCATGTTCAGATAGATACCGTCAGCATCAATCTGGTGACCGCTGGCCATATCGATCGCTTTAGTTTGGGTGTAGCTCTGACCGGTAATGAAGGGATCGCTGACGCCTTGATCCTGCCAGCCCGGGAACCCGATGATCGGCCAGATGTAACCCTCGCCTGAAGGGGTATCGTTGGCGGTAGCCGGCGTCTCAGAGTCGTCATCGACGTGCTCAAAGATTAAGTCTGCTGCCATCCAGTCGCTGGGCTCCCAGCGGAACTTCAGCTTGCCCGCTAAGACGTCCTTGCCGCCAATATTGCGGCCATCACCTGTGGTGGGATAAGTCGAGCGAATATCGTCGGTGGAGGGCGAATCAGGGTTGCCCGTTATTTCGCTACACCCAAAACACACCAGGTCACCGCCCATGGGCTTGGTGTTCGACCAGTAGCCATCAGAATAATCGCGGATCACAGACAGTCGCGCTGCCAAGGTGTCGCCCAATGGGACGTTAATCGCGAACTTGAACTTCTCAAGATCACTGTCGTTGCTAGTGAACTGACCGTAATTCACTTCGAACCTGCCGGCGAGCTCGCCACCCACCTCGGGCTTGACCGTGGTGAACGCGATCGCACCACCGGTTGTGTTCTTGCCAAACAGGGTACCCTGCGGGCCGCGGAAGATTTCCACCTGCTCAATATCAAAAACCTCGACGAACTGCGCTTGCACGTGATTGAAGGCGTAGTCATCAACTGTCAGTCCCACCGACGGGTCTTTGGTGACCAGAATCGAGATAAAACCCGTACCGCGCATGCCACCGGCAATGGCGTTAAAGCCGTTCTGCGGAGTGAGCGTCACGTTCGGAGCGAGCTGCGCCAGCTCAGTCACGTCATTCTGAAAAGTCTTTTCCAGCTGCGCCGCGGTAATGGTGCTCACCGCAACCGGCAGATCCTGCTGCGAGACATCGCGCTTGGTGCCTGTGACGATGACCTCTTCCAGCGCCGAGGCAGTCACCTCTTCGTCATCTTGAGCCAGTGCAGGCAGCGCCTGTGAAGCGATGGCGACTGCGAGAGACAGCGCCATTTTGCGAGCGGGAAACCGCCCGAATCGGGTTTTGGTCGTCATGGCATGTTCCTGTTGTGTTTTTGTAGTTTATTGCGGCGTTATCATTAGCCTGGACGCGACTTTTTATACCATCGCTTGCTGAACGCCAACAAGTTTTAGAATACTGATAAAGTATTGTCCGAACAAGTACCTCGACAATGAGAAAATCTGGGGGGTTAGAGGGGCAACATGGACGGCTACCGAGCAAAAATTACCCGCATTCGTGCCCAGCTGGCATCAGATGGCGCCACGGGGGCGGTGCTCAGCACGCCAGACAATATTTTTTATGCCACCGGATTTAGCTCCGTCATGGATGGATGGCATTTGGTGGAACCGATCGCCGCCGTTTTTGTCCCCACCGATGAGGCATCGCCCGTGATCCTCATCCTGCCCGAAGCCAGTGTCATCTCACCCATCGTCTCCAAGCGCGGCGGGCACCCGGTCTACTTCGACCGGCTGGCAACCTTCGACATGCTGAATTTTTGTGAAACCGCGCGGGCCGAGGATGCTCATCTGGCCCTGCCCGATGACCTACTGGTGGAGCTCGGCGATGTCATGGAGCAGGTTGAGGGTCAGTGCGAGTCCGACATTATCCAGACAATCGCTGCCTCTCTGTCACGTCATGTAGCTAAAGGGGAGCGGATTCTGTTTGATGATCTTCGCGTGGCAGCGCGGGTCGAAGCTTTAATAGGACAGGCATCCGGCGATGCGCTCGATGTGATGTTCGCCGCGCGGGCGGTAAAAACTGCTGACGAGATCGACACCCTGCGCGAAAGCGGGCAGATCGCAGATGCCATCATGGCCTTCACCGTCTCGCAGCTGGGCGTCGGTAAAAGCTGGAGCGAGGTAGAGAAGCAAGTCGCGCATTTTATGATCGACCACGATGTGGATCCCTTGCCTGGCAGCCCCATGCTGTTCGGCGGTGCCTATGATCTGGTCTTTCGCCCTGACCTGTTTCGCACGCCAGTCAGCCGCCCCTTCGAGGGAGGAGAAATCGTCATTCTCGAAAC
>CBFHSJ010000069.1:0-2955 GCA_965658485.1 Luminiphilus sp. | reverse complement strand
AGGGCCGCTACAAAAACTTTTGGATCGACATCAACCGCACCGCCCATATCGGCCCCGCCACATCCGCTTACCGCGATCAGTTCAACGCTGTAAGAGACATCTTTGATACGATCAGCGCGCGGCTCGCGCCCGGGGTCAATACAGCGGAGATCTGCGCTTTCCTTGATATACCGGCAGCGCAGCGCCTCGACCCACCAGAAAAACTGCTGGTAGTGGCGCATTCTGTGGGTCTGGTTCCGTTAGAAAGCCCTGTGAAGTACCCGGGCACAGGACTCCACGGCGCGAAAGAGGGTTTCACCGTGGAACAAGGCATGGTGATCAGTATCGATTGCCTGTACTTCGGTAGCGGGCTGGGGCCGTCCCACATGGAAAACGTTTTTATTGTGAATGAGAGCGGCGCTGAACCGCTGTATCGCTTCCCGCTGGATTTGGCTGAAACCGCCTGACTCTGGCAGCATGGCTAGCCGCGTTGCTGAAGGTGGTAGCCAAATCGCGGGAACCATACCTGAGCAGCCACGCCGGATATGGGCTCCACGCCCAGCACGACCTGCGCGTGATCCACCGCGAGCAGACGACCCGATGCGCTGCCGCGATCGGCTGACCCCGCAGAAATATCAACCACCTCGCCAACCCATGGGGCCAGCGGCTCCTGATCTGGGGTGTCGGGGAGCGGCCTCGCCGGCCCGTCTTTTAAAGCCTGCCACGCGACTTCGATCTCGACATCCTCTCGATCACCCGCACCCAATGCCGACATCCGCTCATACCATTCAACGAGTCGTGGGAAGGTCTCGACAATTGGCATCAGCGCTGGCAGCGCGCTGTGGATCATCCACACCATCCCCCAGACATGAACGTCCCAGCCATCCGCCTGCGCGCCGCCCAAAAAATTCTGACCCAGTCCCAGCTGGGCCTCTACGGTGCCGAGGTACGCCCGCACCTGACTGCGCCGATTGGGGTCTGAGACATCGAGCCTATCGAAATCGACATCGGGAAACACCCGCTTACGATCGGCCAGAAAGTCGGCATCCCACTCACTCTGGTAGGTGGCCAGCGCCGCATGCAGCAGTGGCGTAAAAAGCCGCTCGCCCCAGGCATAGAGTGCCGCCTCTCGCAATCCACCCTGGGCATTGATCGCAAACCCATTGGCATCAAAATCGTCCAGCGCGCGCGCAATCATCCAGTTGTCGATGAACACATCCCGGCCAATCTGCAGCACCGGAGTGCCCCGATAGCCACCAGTGAGTGCCTCAACGTCGGGCTTCGGCGCAATCATGGGCATCTCCACGCTCTGCCACGACAGCCCCTTTAGCCCCATCATCTTCTGCGCTTTTTGCGAGAAGGGCGAGATATCGTATTGATGCAAAATCAGAGTGGGGCTGGTCATGTTGATTTTCCCTAGCTATGGGCGCCTGCAAACCCTGACGCCGCTATGCAATGGCGTCAAGCTCCGACATATCACCCGGCAAAAAATTTGAGGCGGCCGCTTCTCAACCGCTAAGCTTAAGTCATGGACGCCCTAACCACCTTTTCGAGGGTTGTGAATGAAGCCACCTCCCTGTCAGGAGAGTCAGGCTTTGCAGCCGCATTAGGTAACGGCATTCGCGAACTGATCGAGGCGGATGACGTGTCTCTCATTCGCTATCCCGATGCAGGGCCCCCCGTGATCGAATATACCCTGCCCCCCAAGCGACGGGGCAAGACAACGCTGGACCGCTACGTAAAGGGGCCGTTTCTATTGGATCCTTTTTATCGGGCAGCGCAGGTTGATGGGCATTTTGGGGTGTTCCGTCTTCGCGCTCTGGCCCCCAGTGGCTTCAAGGAAAGCGAGTATTTTCGCACCTGGTACCACGAATGTGGCTTCCAGGACGAGTGTGGGCTGCTGATCGAGCTAGACAGCGGCTCCCTTAACCTTGCGCTGGGCATGACCGGCGGCAGCCGCCGTTTCTCGAAGCGCCAAGTAGACCGGCTCGAAGCGGTGTTCCCAGCAGTGGAAGCCATGGTGCGCCGCCACTGGAATCCGTTGACACCCGCCACTGACTCATCAGACCTGCGCACGCGTTTGCAGGAAGCTTTAGGCGCCTTTGGCACATCCGTGCTCACCCGCCGCGAGCAGCAGGTGATTGAGTTGGTGCTCCTTGGCAACAGCACGCGGCTTGTGGCCGACAAACTGGGCATCTCTGCAGAAACCGTCAAACTGCATCGTAAACACGCCTACGCGAAACTAGATATCTCGTCTCAGGCTGAGCTGTTTTATCTCTTTGTGGATGCCCTAGCGAACCATACGGGAGACAGCGGTGCAGACCCACTCACCAGTTATCACCATCGGAGCCCGCGGGCCCAGCCGTCATGACAAATACCGAGCAAGATCTGTCTCAGCTTTTGCAGGAGGGCTTTGAAGCGTTGAACCGCAGGCAACTGGATGTCTTGGTGCGCTTATGACGCCCTGTTCAGCGCAGGATTAGTCAAAACGACCAACAATGTCAGTTACGGACCGCTGTTCTCCGCCAACTCAGGCGTCGGGCCAATCAGTTGCGCTCTCAACCCGGGTCTGGGTGTATCGGGGTCCAACCAGATCCCGCCAAACAGTGGCCCGAAATCACGATCATCAATACTGCCGACTGGGCTGCCGTTGAACCAGAATGCGCTGTCGCCCGAGTCATTCAACCCAAAAACCAGATTGTCACCCTCGGTGATATCAGGCCAAAGGTCCCCCAGTAACCCCAGCCATTCGTTCAGCCTGGGGTGGCTTCTGCCCTGTTCTTGCCACGCCTTCTCGGTCTCTTCAACAAGCTTGGCAGCGGGTATGTCGCGCAGGTAGTGCAAAGACAACCGATAGGGGGCGCCACCCTGCCAATGGCCGCTGGGCGTGAATAGCGCCGAGTCATACACCTTCCAAATAAACACCTTGAGACGCGCCTCGCCGACCAGCGGCCAGACGTCGGTAGCCAAAGCCAA
>CBFHSJ010000068.1:0-10264 GCA_965658485.1 Luminiphilus sp. | reverse complement strand
CCCAAAGGCACGCAGAGCGGCCTGACTCATGCCATGACGGTGCTGGAAGAGGTGGCCGGCATCACCTTTACCCAGTTCGTCAATAAGGATGTCGTCCGACATCCTTTGGTGCAAAGAGTCGTGAGCGCCTACGACGCCTTTGAGCAACGCAACGCGTCACCCGGTGGCGAGGGTCCTCCGTGAATATCCTGCTATCCGTTGACCGCGCCACCGCAATCGACTCGCCCAATGATGCGACACTGCTGGGCTGGGTGAGTCACACACTGACACAGACCGCATCTTTGCCTGAGCCGACTCCAGAACTGTCTATCCGCATTACCGATAGTGAAGAGGCGGCAGATCTCAATCAAAGCTACCGCGCTCAAGCAGGCCCCACTAACGTGCTGTCATTCCCCGCCGATGTGCCGGCAGAGACTGGCTCTGGACTGCTGGGCGATCTGGTGATCTGCGCGCCACTAGTGCAGCTCGAAGCGGCACAACAACATAAATCCGAGGAGGCACACTGGGCGCACCTTGTCATTCATGGTGTCCTGCACCTCTTAGGCCATGACCACCAGATTCCTGCGGAAGCCGAGCAGATGGAGGCGCTCGAGATCGATTTACTCGGGCACCTTGGCTTTCCCAACCCCTATAACCATGAACAGCCCCCGGAGGGCTTATCACCGTGAACGACGAGCGCAAGCTGGAATCGGAAGAAAGGTCCTGGCTGGACCGACTGACCCATTTCATCAGCGGCGAACCCCAGAATAAATCTGACCTCGAGGGTGTGCTGTCACTGGCTGAGGAGCACGAGATCATCGACGAGGATGCGCGCAAAATCATGGAGGGCGCGCTGCTGGTGACCGACATGCAGGTGCGGGACATCATGATTCCCCGCGCGCAGATGATTGTGATTGACTCGGATCAGCCGCTTCAGGAGGCGATACCCAAAATTGTCCAATCTGGTCACTCGCGGTATCCAGTAATCGGAGATGGTATCGACGACGTCATCGGCATGTTGTTGGCCAAGGACCTGTTGCCGCTGATTCAGAGTGAAGGCGATGTGCCGAGCATCACGGAACTGATGCGGCCCGTTATTGCCGTCCCTGAGAGCAAGCGACTCAACGTGCTGCTGCGAGAATTCCGGCAGAACCGTAACCACATGGCGATCGTGATCGACGAGTATGGTGGCATCGCCGGGCTGATCACCATCGAGGATGTGCTCGAGGAAATAGTGGGTGAAATTGAGGACGAGACCGATGTTGAGGAAGGGCAGCTGATTCGCCCCGTCAACGACAACTCATTCATGGTTGAGGCGCTCACACCCATCGAGGATTTCAACGAATTCTTCGACACCGCTTTCAGCGACGAGGAGTTCGACACGATTGGCGGCTTAGTGATCAATGCTTTCGGGCAATTGCCGACCCGCAACCAATCGATTCGACTTGATCAATTCGAGTTCAAGGTCATCCATGCCGACGAGCGTCGACTGACCCGTTTACGGGTGACAACCGAAGCCACTGACACCGCAGGCTGATGCTCGACAGAGTCCCCAATTGGAGTGCCGCCTTGGTGGCTGGCGTCATTTTTCCACTTGGCCTCGCCCCGTTTGACGTCTGGCCTATCATTCCTCTCAGCGCTGGCCTCCTCTATTCGGCACTGAATCGCACCCAGCGCGCGGGGAACACCGGATTTGCCTACGGCGTCGGCTTCTTCGGCGCGGGTGTCTCATGGGTGTATGTAAGTATCCACGTCTACGGCAATACGCCTGTCTGGCTGGCGGTGGGCCTGACGACCGTGTTCTGCGGCGGGCTGGCGCTGCTTTTTGCCGCACAGGGGTCGGCCTTCGCGCGACTCGCAAGCCAACATCCAGCATGGCGAGCGGTTCAGTTTGCCTCGTTATGGGTGCTTTTCGAGTGGCTGCGTAGCTGGCTGCTCCACGGTTTCCCCTGGCTCTATGCCGGCTACGGCGCACTCGATTCACCCTTGGCGGGGTGGATTCCGGTGGTCGGCGTCTACGGCGTCTCCTGGTTCCTCGTCGCAATCGGCTGTTTAGTTGCCAATGCTTTGAGTCAGCCACGTGATACTGGACGCTGGGTGGACACTGCAGCACTAGTCGGTCCGTTGGTGATAGCAGGCCTGCTCTTGCAGCGCACGGAGTGGACCATTCCTGAGGGAGAGGCGATCACGGTCGCGGTCGTGCAACCCAATGTGCCGTTGACGGAAAAATGGGATCCGCGCTACCGCAAGCAGATCGTGTCTGACTTTGGCACGCGTTCGATAACGCTCGCTCAGGACCATGACCTGATTGTCTGGCCCGAGTCGGCATTGCCAGGCTATCGAGACCGGTTGCTGGATGTTATCGAGCCAGTCGACAAGCAACTCGCGCTAATGGATAGTTCACTGATAACCGGCATTCCCACCCGCGATACCAGGGGGCGCTACAACAGCATCACGGCCCTCGGCGCTGGTTCCGGGACGTATCACAAGCAAAAACTGGTGCCCTTCGGGGAGTATGTACCCCTGGAACGATGGCTCAGGGGCCTGATCGCGTTTTTCGACCTGCCCATGTCGCAGTTCGTTGCCGGCAAGACCGATCAGCGCCCCCTGCTCGCCGGTAACCTGTCAGTTGCACCCTTCATCTGCTACGAGATTGTTTACCCGGACTTCGTGCAGCGCTACGCCCGAGACGCGGCACTCCTCGTGACCATCAGTAATGACACCTGGTTTGGCCAAAGCGCGGGCCCCTGGCAGCACTTCCAAATGGCCCGCTACCGCGCGGTCGAGCTCGGACGTGACCTAATCCGTGGCACCAATGACGGCGTCAGCGCCCTGATCACGTCCAGGGGCGTTGTTACCTTAACGGCATCGCAGTTCACCGAGACGGTGATCAGCGGCTCCGTGCAACCGCGTTCCGGGCACACGCCGTTTGCCGCGACAGGTAGCCTGCCCATCTGGGTTTTCGCCCTGATCACCCTCGTGTTGGGTCGGGATCGCGCCTAATACTGGTAAACTCTGCGCGGCCCCGCAGGGACTGCGTCGGACAACAAACGCAATCGGGACAAAGCCAGCGTCTCCCGCTGCTGTGATCGAGGAACAATGAGCCAGGAATACACACCGCAAACCTTGGAACTGGAGCTGCAAGCCGAGTGGGCTGAGTCCGGGCGTTTCGCCGTGCAGCCCGATGGGACGCGGGATAAGTTTTATTGCCTGGCCATGTTCCCCTACCCCAGCGGCAAGCTTCATATGGGGCACGTGCGCAACTACACCATTGCTGACGTAATCGCGCGCTATCAGCGCATGCAAGGGAAGAACGTGCTGCAACCGATGGGCTGGGACGCCTTTGGGCTCCCCGCCGAAAATGCGGCTATCGCCAACAAGGTTGCGCCCGCGGCCTGGACCCGGGAAAACATCGACCACATGCGAGCCCAATTGCAGCGACTGGGCTATGCCTATGACTGGGACAGGGAAATCGCCACCTGCGACCCCCAGTACTACCAGTGGGAGCAGTGGTTTTTTACCCAACTCTACGAGCGGGGTCTCGTCTACAAAAAAATGGCCACGGTGAACTGGGATCCCGAAGACCAGACCGTGCTGGCCAATGAACAGGTCATTGATGGGCGCGGCTGGCGCTCGGGCGCCGTGGTCGAACGGCGCGAGATTCCGCAGTGGTTTATTCGCATTACTGCCTATGCCGAAGAATTGTTGGAAGGCCTGGACACGCTGGACGGCTGGCCCGAGGCCGTGCGCACCATGCAGCGAAACTGGATTGGAAAAAGCCGCGGCGTGGAGCTGGCGTTTGGATTGGCTGAATCCGTGGCCAACCTTGATCGCATTGAGGTCTACACGACCCGGCCCGATACGCTCTTCGGTGTGACCTACGTCAGTCTGGCCGCAGAACATCCGATTACGCTGGCGCTGGCTCAAAACAATGCTCAACTCGCCGAATTCATTTCTGCCTGCAAGCGAGCATCGGTCGCCGAAGCCGACATGGCGCAGGCCGAGAAACTGGGCATGGATACTGGCTTGCGTGCCACACACCCGCTGACCGGTGAGGCCATCCCCGTTTGGGTGGCCAACTATGTATTGATGGACTATGGCTCAGGCGCAGTCATGGCAGTGCCGGCGCACGATGAGCGCGACTGGGAGTTTGCCCGCAAGTATGCGCTACCGATGAAAACCGTGGTCTGTGATCCCGAGGGTCAGCCGGCGGAGACCGCAGACAGCCCCTACACGGAGCACGGCGTGCTGACCGGGTCTGCAGAATTCGATGGGTGCGACTTTGACGAGGCCTTTAAAGGCATCGCTGCGCGGCTCGAAGCCGTGGGGATGGGTCAGACCACCACCCAGTTCCGATTAAGAGACTGGGGCGTCTCACGCCAGCGCTACTGGGGGACGCCGATCCCCATGCTTAATCTTGATGACGGGCAAGACATACCTATCCCGGCCGGGCGACTGCCCTCATTGCTACCCGAGGACGTGGCAATGGATGGTGTAACCTCACCCATCAAGGCCGATCCCGAATGGCGCCGGTTTGAGCTTGAGGGACAGCCCTGCGAGCGCGAGACCGATACCTTCGACACCTTTGTTCAATCTTCGTGGTACTACGCTCGCTTCACCTGCCCACACTACACCGAAGGCATGATCGACAGCGATCAGGCGAATTATTGGCTGCCCGTGGATCAGTATGTTGGCGGCATTGAACACGCCATTTTGCACCTGCTCTACTCCCGCTTCTTTCATAAACTGATGCGCGACGCCGGATTGGTGAGTAGCGACGAGCCTTTCACGCGACTGCTCACACAGGGCATGGTGCTGAAAGACGGCGCCAAGATGTCGAAGTCGAAGGGCAACACGGTCGACCCACAAGAATTGATCGATCGTTACGGCGCCGACACGGTGCGTTTGTTCAGCATGTTTGCGGCACCACCAGAACAATCGCTTGAGTGGTCAGATTCGGGGGTCGAGGGCGCCAATCGTTTTATCAGACGGCTGTGGCGGCTGGTGCATGATTTTGATAGTGACGGCACCGAGTCACTGCCCGACTCACTGAACAGCGAGCAAAAACATCTGCGGCGCAAAATCCACGAGACCATCGCCAAGGTCAGCGACGATTATGGTCGCCGACAAACCTTTAATACCGCCGTAGCCGCGGTGATGGAGTTGTGCAATGAACTCGGGCGCCACCCGACCGAGCACAGCGGTGATCGCGCTGTCATCGGCGAGGGTTTGCGCGCAGTGCTGCAGTTGCTGTGGCCCATCACGCCGCACCTTAGCGAGCACCTGTGGCAGGCCCTGACAGGCGAAGCGTTCCAGGAGAGTCAGTGGCCCGATGTCGACCATACTGCCCTGAGCCGCGACGAGTTGGAGATCGTAGTGCAGGTCAATGGTAAGGTACGGGGCAAAATCAGCGTGCCCGCTTCCGCAGACAATGCGGAAATCGAGGCGATGGCCAAAAGTCAGGAGAACGTGCAGCGGTTTCTGGCGGATACGACCATCCGTAAAGTTATTGTCGTGCCCCAAAAGCTGGTGAATATCGTCGCGCAATGATCGATCACGACAACACTACTCACAGTGCTGCCTACCGCACTATCCAACGCTCACCGGGCCAAGGCGCATTAGGCAAATGGATCTGTATGTCCGCGATGCTGATGTGTCTGGCTGGATGCGGCTTCCAGCTCAAAGGCAGCGATGCCGCAAGCAGTAGCGCCAAACTCGAAGGCATAACCCTCCGGTTGATCAGCAGCCAGCCCCGATCTGAGCTGACCCGGGAGGTATCCCGAGCGCTGAGCGCCACAGGCCTGACTCTGTTGGAGGAAGGCGACGCCACGCTGACTCTGGCGTTGCAGCCAGAGCAATTCACACAGCGCAATGTCTCACTGACTGCGCAAGCCAGAGCGGCAGAACTCGAGCTCACACTGTTTGCCGATTTCACGCTTAATCAGTCGGAGTCGGACCCGATTGAGGCGCGCGCGACTGTGATCCGGCAGATGCTCAACGACCCCCGCAACGTGGTCGGCAAAACCGAGGAGGTCCGGCTGCTTCGCGAAGAGATGCGCCGTGACCTCGCCGACCAGATTGCCCGACGCGTTAGTCACAGCCTGGGTAGCTGATGCAACTGAAGCCCCAGCAGCTTGCTGACCATCTCTCACAACATCTTGCACCCTGCTATCTGATTTCAGGCGATGAGCCACTGATCGTACAGGAGTGCGCCGATGCCATTCGCACCGCGGCTCGCGCTGCAGGCTGTTCGGAGCGCCAACGCATTTCCATCTCTGGCAAAGACGATTGGTTGGAGCTTGGTCATAGCGCCGGCTCGCTATCCCTTTTTGCCGATCGAAAATTAATTGAGGTGCAACTTCCAAGCGGCAAGCCCGGAACCGAGGGCAGCAAGGCGATACAAGAGTACCTAGCGGGAGCACAGGAGGATGTCCTGCTCATCATCAGCGGGCGCATCGACAAACAGTCGCAGAAGAGCAAATGGCACGTCGCGCTGAACCAGGCGGGGGTCGTACTCCCGGTATGGCCGATCTCTCCGGCCGAGTTACCCGGCTGGATAGCTGCCCGCATAAAGACGGCTGGACTGACCGCAGACAACGACGCCGTGACGCTGCTGGCAGAACGACTGGAAGGCAATCTGCTCGCGGCGTCGCAGGAAATCGAAAAGCTGAGGCTGCTTCATGGCGAGCAGACCATCACCGCCGAGTTAGTGGCAGACACCGTGTCTGATAACGCCCGCTATGACGCCTTCCGCCTAGTCGACGTTGCTCTATCGGGGGACAGCCGGGGCGCTGTGCGGACATTGCGGGGGCTACGGGCCGAGGCGGTCCAACCACCCGTATTGTTGTGGGCGCTCTCGCGGGAGGTCAGGCTGCTCGCAGATTTGAAGCGGGAAATAGCGAGTGGCACGCCCGTGAATGCGGCGCTCAGTCAACGTGGGGTGTGGCAGAATCGACAGGCGCTGGTCCGCTCGGCGATGAACCGACTCGGCGGTCGAGATCTCGCTGAAATGCAGGCACTCAGCTTTCATGCAGATGGCGCCAGTAAGGGTTTCATGCGGGGAGAACCCTGGAGTTTATTGGAGCGGCTTGTGGTCGTGCTGGCTCAGGGATCACGACCTGCCAGTGCGCGCGAGCGACGCGCGTAGAGACCGATAACCAAAACAATCCCTGCGCCTCCTGTCCATATAGCGACACGACCGAAGCCAAAACCATCCACCCCCGCGCCGAGTAAAGCAGCGCCCAATGCAGGCGCGCCCATCGCCAGCATAGTCCAAACGCTCATCACACGACCGCGATACTCGGCACTGGCCGTCAGCTGTATGAGCGTTTGCGAGCCGATACCCGCCACGGTAGTGACGACACTGAGCATCGATACCCACAGCGCCAGTCCCACCAACCCCGCAAACCACTGCAAACTGATGAGGGCGAGGCCTGCCAGCATGATCGCCACGCACACCAGTGCCATCAGGCGTGCTAAGTCAGCAGCCTGACGACTGACCAGCAAGCCCCCCAGCACAGAACCCAAACCCGCCATGGCAACCAGTACCGCGAGCTGTGCGGATCCGCCCTGCAACACCTGCCCCGAGAGGGCGGGCAATAACTCGATAATGGTGCGCCCCAATAGACCATTTAGCGCCGTGAGCGCGAGTAAGAGTCTGAGGTCGGATTGGCCCAACAAATGCCGAAAACCAGCAATCAGCTGGTCAACAAAAGAGGACGATGGCACCACGGGCGCGTCCCGCTCAATCGGCAGTCGGGACAAGCCCCAAAAGGACACCGCGAACATCAACATTGCGGTTAGCCAGGCGGCGCTGACATTCACCCGCGCAACCAGTGCCGCTCCCAGAGCCGGCCCTACCATGCGGGCAATATTGAAAGACATGGCGGAATATCCCACCGCGCTCGGTAGCGCTTCGCGCGTGACCAGGAGCGGCAAGAGGGCGAGGCGCATCGGCGAGTGCAGCGAGGTAGCCACACCGAGAGTGCCCGCGAGCGCCAGCAAGGCCGGGCGATCGTACCAGCCCAGCCAGGTCGTGAGGGCGCCGGCCAGCGTGATGGCGCTGTGAATCACCATCGACAACCGTAGCCCCTCACGCGGATTCACCCTATCAGACAGAATCCCGAACCACGGTGATAACAACAGCGCCGGTGCCAGCATCAATGCACCGACAATACCCACCCAGGTCGCGGAGTGCGTCAGATCCCAGGCGCTCCATCCCAACAAAAACCGCAGTAACCAAGCGCCGAGGCTTGAGAACCAGCTTGCGGGGTAATACCCCCGAAAGCGCGGGTCTGACAACGCAGATCGATGGACCTGTCGTGTTTCACGACAGTCCGAAAAATCCTCACTTGCTTTTTGGGCCATGCTCAAATACTGTCTATTTATACAGTATTTTTACTGTTGTCGTTGTCTCATCAGCACGCCATCTATCGGCGGGAGTGATTCGGCGCAGCAATATAAAATGGGAGTGCATCATGAATTATCTACTGGAAGATATTTTCCGTCGCGCCGATACCTGGCGAGGCAGGGACCAACACGGTATGGGTCCGTCTGGTCTCGGTCAACAGCAGCGTGTTTTCCTCCACCAGGAAGCCTCCGCCGCCAATGGCAATGCCCACACCTTTTCCGGTGTCAGAACGGGTTTCGATGTACTGGATACACAACTGTATAACAGAGGCTGGCCTGTCGGCGGTTGCATCGAGGTCATCAGCGACCAATGTGGACTGGATGCCATGGGCGTGTTCATGCCCATGATGAAGCAACTATCCGGTCAAGGCCGTTGGCAAGTGTTTATTGATCCACCCTATACCCCTTACGCCCCACTCCTCGCCGGCGAAGGGATCGACCTTCAGGAAATCATGCTGGTACATCCCAAGAGCCGCGATGAGGTGCTGTGGTCAACCGAGCAGGCATTGCGAAGCAGCACCTGCAGTGCCGTATTTGTGTGGCTGGGCGCCACAGATTATCGCTATGCGGAACTACGCAAAATACAGCTGGCAGCAGCCAGCCATGGGACACCGGCGATTCTCTTTCGCTCTTCTGAAGCACTGGAGCAAGCCTCCCCCGCCAGCCTGAAAATCCATATCGACGGTTACCGGCAAATCAGGATTCTCAAGCAACGGGGCGGGCGTCAAAGCCCGACCATTTCCCTGCCCACAGATGACTTACTGCTAGATTCTGCAGCGGCGTGGGCATCACTGGAACCGTCAGAAACCCTCGGAAAATCACCCGGCTTTCGGCCCTCAGCCTAAGCTGGCACGGGTCTCGTGCGGATCTGTACTTTACTCATTCCAGTATAGCGTCGGGGTAAGTGAGCGGCTATCCTTGCGTCCGCTTCTGACCACCCCGAGGCTGTCATGCAGGACTTCCCCCACTACTACCGTTGTATCGCTACCGCCAACGCGGACCAATCCCGGGTGCGCGTTGCCAGCCAGGGTCTGGAAGACCTGACCACTGACGTGCCAAAAGAGTTCGGCGGCCCCGGTGATCAATGGTCTCCTGAAGCCCTGCTCATCGCCGCAGTCGCTGACTGCTTCGTACTGACATTTCGAGCAATGGCCGGGCCGTCTCAAATTACCTGGCACGCACTTGACTGCGATGCCACGGGCACATTGGAACGTGTCGACCGATCCACGCAATTCACCCGCATTGAGCTGTCAGTGCGCATCAGCGTTCCCGAGGATTTAGAAGAAGAGAAAATACTGCGGGTACTGAAAAAAGCCGAGGACACCTGCCTGATTACCAATTCACTCAATGCAACGGTGACACTCGACGTGGACATTACACGTCAATCTCATTGAATCATTCGCCGCGACAAATTCTCAGCTAAAAAAAAAAAGCCCCGCATATGAGGGGCTTTTTTATCTCTTGGGGAGTGGGCCGTTACTGCGCCACACTCACCACAACGTTACCGGAGTCTTCGATATCGAAGCGATCAGCATCCATAACCTTGGTCCAGGCGCTGGCGAAGTCCTTGATAAACCGCTGACGGCTCTCGTCAAAAGCGTAGAACTCCACCACTGAACGCAGCTCGGAGTTAGAACCGAATACCAAATCAAACTCTGTCGCGGTCCATTTGAGCTCGCCCGTCTGGCGATCACGGCCTTCGAATACATAGGCCTCGGAGGACGGGCCCCAAGCGGTATTCATGTCGAGCAGATTCGCGAAAAAGTCATTGCTTAGCACACCGGGGCGGTCTGTCAGCACACCTCGATCGCTGCCATCAGCATTGGCATTCATCGCGCGCATGCCACCCAGAAGCACGGTCATCTCTGACACCGTC
>CBFHSJ010000067.1:6054-10477 GCA_965658485.1 Luminiphilus sp. | reverse complement strand
AAAAACCTTTTCCACGCGCCGAGGATGATTTGCGGGTGTGAACAGGAAACTCCGGATGGGCGTTAAATCTTCAGGTGTCATCTCAGTTGCTCCAAGACCAGTGATCGGCGGTCTGCCAACCGCGGGTAAATTCGAAGGTGTAGCTAAAGTTGCTCGCTGGGTGCTCAGAGATCGACACTTCGAAAATGCGCCCGCCTCTGCCTTCATAAAATCGACTGACGCTAAGCGAGGGCGCGCCTGGCTCGACACCGAGGACCGCGGCTTTCCGAACAGACAGAACCCCAGCAGTCAGGCGAATTGTGATGTTCTCGATCGATTCCTTGAATGTCTCGGCGATCATTTCGTAAACAGGGCGTGAGCTCGTACCGAGACGCTGAGCTATCGAGCCGTATTCAGGAATGACATAAACGTCGGCCAAGCAGATGGGCACGCCCTCTTCCCCCAGCGTCCTCAAGCCCGCAATTTGCACCCATTCGTCTCCCACCTGACACCCTAACTCCCTCGCCAACGGCTTATCCGCATTGATGCGTTCATCGGAAAGTAATCGAAAAATGCTGCTATCGGGATAACTGAAGAGTTCCGATGGTGAGCGCACCATTTGCACGAAAGCAGGTGACGCCTCAGTGGAAAGCACCAGCGTGCCACGCCCCCGCTGTCGTTTCACAAGCCCCATGTCTTCCAGAACACGCAAGGCCTCACGAATCGTGTGTCGGCTGGCGTCAAAGCGATCGATCAGTTCCAGTTCGCCAGGTAAAAACGTGCCGACGGGGAATCTACCCTCGCGAATACCGGCCAGCAACGTGTCCGATATTTGCCGATAAAGCGGCACTCTGGACGAGCCCTGAGCACCGCCATCGGCCTGTTTTTTTGCCTGCTCACCTTGCATGACAGGTCTGAACCCCCCAGACTTGATTTGTCCAGACATTTTAGTTCCTTATCGGGTGACCACAACCCGTTCTATCGCTCCCACAAGGTATTTGATCATGTCCAAAACCTCTGCCAAAGCGCGCTACGCTCACCAAAGCGGCCGTCACTACGAGGACTTTACGGTGGGGGACATCTATCACCACCTGCCTGGAAGGACGATCTCGCAACACGACAACGCCTGGTTTACCTTGCTGACTATGAATACCCATCCACTCCATTTCGATGAGGAGTACGCCGCGGAGACCGAGTTCGGTCGACCGCTGGTCGCGAGCCCACTGACGGTGGCCATCATTGTTGGCATGAGCGTATCGGATGTAAGCGAAGCAGCCATCGCCAATTTAGGCTGGAAAGAAATCAAATTGCCCGCCCCGGTATTTCCGGGCGACACCCTTTACGCCAACACGGAAGTGCTGGATAAACGTGAGTCACGCTCCCGATCCAATGCGGGCATCGTCAGCGTGCTCACCCGCGGCATGAACCAGGATGACACCGAAGTCTGCGTCTTTGAGCGGCAGATCCTCATTCCCAAGCGCAACTCCGCTTAAGCCCATTTTTCAGGAGATACAGCATGAGCCACGACGCGTCGGTCGAACAACAGATGTTGGCCACCATCGACAAATGGGTCGAACAGGAGCTGCGCCCTATCGCGCGCGAGTTCGATCAGGCAGACGAATACCCGGTTGACCTGGTGGAGCAAATGAGAGCGCTGGGGCTCTTTGGCGCCACGATATCTGAGGAATATGGCGGGCTGGGTCTGAGCGCCTCCACGTACGCACGGATGGTCTCGCGGATATGTGAAGTTTGGATGGCACCCTCGGGCATCTTCAACTCTCACCTGATCATGGCGAGCTGCGTCGAGCGCGCCGGCACACAGGCCCAGAAGGAGCACTTTCTGCCCAAGTTTGCTACCGGAGAACTGCGCGGCGGTATTGGTCTAACGGAACCCGATGCAGGGTCAGACCTGCAGGGCATTCGTTTGGTTGCCAAAAAAGACGGTGATCACTACGTGCTGAACGGCACTAAGACTTGGATTTCCAACGGTATCAACGGCAATTGTCTGGCGGTCCTAACCAAAACTGATCCCGGCGCCTCACCTCCACATCGCGGCATGAGCCTTTTTATCTGCGAGAAGGGCGAGGGCTTCAGCGTCGGCAAAAAGCTCAAGAAGTTGGGTTATCGGTCGATTGACAGTGCCGAGCTGATTTTTGAGGACTTCAGGGTCTCCGGGGACAATTTGGTGGGCGGAGAAGAGGGCAAGGGCTTCCAGCAGGTTGCAGGTGGCTTGGAGCTGGGGCGCATCAATATTGCGGCGCGCGGCGCAGGGATGGCAAAGGGTGCAACCAATATGGCCCTCCATTACGCGATGGATCGAAAAACCTTTGGCAAAGCCATTGCCGAACATCAGGCCATCCAACTGAAACTGGCCGAAATGTCGACTCGGGCAGCCGCGGCTGAATTATTGGTGCACCAGGCCGCCGACAAATTTGATCGCCGCGAGCGCTGCGATCTGGAGGCGGGGCAGGCCAAATTCTTCGCCTCTGAAGCGGCAGTGCAGAACAGTCTCGATGCGATGCGGGTCTTTGGCGGCTACAGCTACTCACCCGAGTACGAGATCGAACGCTTCTACCGAGACGCGCCGCTCCTGTGTATTGGTGAGGGCACCAACGAGATCCAGCGCATGATCATCGCCAAACAGATGGTGGCGCGGGCCAGCTGATCAATCTAGTACCGTCATGAACTCCGCGGCATCCAGCCGCTCGGTGCGGTAACTGTTCACCAGCGCATTAGGGTCCGCGTAACCGAGCGACATGCCGCAGACTAGCATCTGCTCATCGGGGGCCCCCAGAACCGGCATGACGCTGTCGTGGTAGGAGCAAAACGCAGCCTGCGCGCAACTCTCCAATCCCGCTTCCCGGGCCGTCAGCATGAACGATTGTAAAAACATGCCGTAATCGAGCCAGCTGCCCTGCTCCATATCCCGGTCAATGGTGAAGAAAAGTCCTACTGGCGCGCCAAAAAACTGGTAGTTCTGGACACGATATCCCTGAACCGCTTCGGTATCCTTTCTGTCGATACCCAATAGGCCGTATAGGCCGAAGCCGGTTTGGCGGCGTCTGCCGATGTAGGGCTCGCGCCACGCGCGCGGATAGTAGTGGTACTCGTATTCACCCTCGTCACCAGATAGATACCGGGCCTCGCAGGCGTCAGTGATACGGGCCTTGGTCTCTCCCCGCACCACATAGACATGCCAGGGCTGAATGTTGGACCCGGACGGTGCGCGCCCAGCAATGTTCAAAAGTGCTTTTATCTGATCGTCAGTGACTGGTTTATCACTCAGAAAAGCGCGAATGCTCTGCCGGCCGACGATGGCCTCACTGACGCGCATGATTTAACTCAAGCGCACTGCTTGGATAGCCAAGTGTGGGCTCTTCCGCCTTGGGGGGCACCGATCATCTCGCTCAATAGCGCAACCGCCTCCAGAAGCTTGGGCATATCGAGTCCGGTATCGTAACCAATCGACTCGCACAGCATCGCCACGTCTTCGGTGGCCACATTACCTTTGGCGCCCGGCGCAAAGGGACAGCCTCCCAGCCCCCCTGCCGAGGCGTCAAACTGACGGACACCCGCCTGAAGTGCCGCATAAACGTTGGCCAGACCCATGGCACGGGTATCGTGAAAGTGACATCCCAACCGCTCGGGTCCGTATCGATCAACCAGCTTTTGCATCATAGAGTGCACGGCGGCAGGATTGGCGGCACCAATGGTATCGGCAATCATCAAACGCGCTGGCTGGTGTTGCATCAAGCGGTCCGCCTGCTCCAGCACCAGCGATTCCTCAACGGCTCCCTCATAGGGGCATTCAAACGCCACCGCGAGATAGGCGTGGATATCTACGCCCTCGGCTGCCGCACGATCCAGAATCTCCTCCCCCATGATGAAGGTATCGTCAAGGCCTTTGCCGATATTGTTCTGGTTCATCTCTTCGGTGGCCGCCAGCGCGATGGCATGGCTGCGAATCCCCGCCATGACCGCGAGCTCATAGCCCTTCATATTGGGCACCAGCGCACTGTAGGCAAGCTGAGCAGGAGGCAAATTGGCAGCGATTTCGTCTGTACCCGCCATCTGCGGCACGGCTTTTGGCGACACAAAAGACCCGATCTCAAGCTCGGGTACGCCAGTTTCGGCTAGGGCGCCCAACAGCGCGATCCGCTGCCCAACAGTAAGGTGCTTGGGCTGCGCCTGAAGCCCGTCGCGAGCCGCAACCTCTTTGATAATGACCTTCTCAGCCATGGTTATCTCCTTATATGGGGAGGTTGAACGCTCCGCCAACTGCACCCGGCGGCGCCAAGTGTAGCGCCACTGGATGAGCGCCACCACTCAGGGCTAGGGTCGACTCAGCTTAACGGCAATTTGACAGCCGTATCAGCGATGGAGGTGGCGTCGACCTTAAAGTCCACGCGGTGATCTCAGCGCCGCTCATTCATGCCGCGCACAG
>CBFHSJ010000067.1:0-5956 GCA_965658485.1 Luminiphilus sp. | reverse complement strand
AGGTGCTTAAAGCGGTAAACGGCTCGGTTATCAAGCTGGCGATCATGCAAGGCAAAGCACGGACATTGTCCGCCAATGCTGCTCGCAAGATCGTCACCCCTTGCTGGTCGATATCGAATGAGATCCCGCATCATGAGATAGTAACGGGGACACCCCCTAGGACGCCAGTCATGTCAGACCGAAAAGCATTGGACAGAATCGCCGGTGGCATGGGCCAAAACCCTGCTTTGATTATTGTCGACGTGGTGGTGGGGTTTACCGACCCAGAATGTCCATTGGGTTCGGAAGCCGACACCGTCGTAGCAGCCAATGTTGAGCTGATGAATGCTTTCCATAAGGCGGCCCTGCCTGTCGTCCTGACCACCGTGATCTATCACAACGCCGAGCAAGCTTCCGTCTTCCGAGCAAGGGTGCCGGCGCTTAACTTACTGACCCCCGACTCAGAATGGGTCAAGTTTGATCCGCGGTTACCCATTTCCCCCTCTGATCTTCAGTTGGAAAAACGTCATGCTAGTAGCTTCCACGGCACCGATCTGGATGACTGGTTGAAAGCAAAAAAAGTAGACTCTGTGGTGGTCACCGGCCTCACAACCAGTGGCTGTGTGCGCGCGACTGCAGTGGATGGATTACAGAATAACTTTCGCGTTCTGGTGCCGCGGGAGGCCTGTGGTGATCGGGATGAGCAGGCCCATGAAGCCAACCTTTATGACCTCAATGCTAAATATGCTGACGTCGTCTCAGTCGCCGACGTGCTCGAGTCACTGCCCCGCTGAGTCCGCTTGCTGTGCAGCAAATTGCGCTGACTGTTCGGGCGTCGCCTCGGCCTGATACTGCGCCTTCCACTCGTCATATGGCATGCCGTATACTATCTCCCGGGCTGCCGCTTTATCCAAGGTAACTCCGTGCTCTCCCGCCGCTTCTGCGTACCACGCAGACAGGCAATTACGGCAAAAGCCGGCCAGATTCATAAGGTCTATGTTCTGGACGTCTCTGCGACCGTCGAGGTGTGATAACAGTCGGCGAAAAACGGCCGCTTCTATAGATTGTTGACTCATTTTGGGGTTCGTCTCCTCTCATTGTGGGGCACATCGCTCACCACCATTACTCAGTCGGCGCCTCCGAGCGCGCCAAAATCAGCTTACGGATCATCGCTCCTTGCCCGGGATATCGCCAAGTTCCATCGGGTAACGCCTCCAGCTTCCACCAAGCGACGTCTGCCACCTCCAGCGGACGGTGAATGCGGGGCTCCGCTGAGGCGGGCACCGCGCACCAGTAAAGATGGAAGCCATTATCGAAAACGATAGCTAAATCGCCAGCGCGAGCCGTCAAACCCGTTTCTTCAAACACTTCTCGCTCCGCACCACATCGCGCCGATTCTGACGCGTTAACACTGCCGCCGGGCAGCGCCCATTCATTAGACCAATCTTTGACCAGCAGTGCGCCCCGCGCATCCCAGACCAGACAACCTGCGCTCGGCGCTGAGCCTAAGTCGTCGGGTGAACTGCAGGGCGGCGGTGCTTCTCCACAAGCCGCCACCAACATCAGGAGAAGAAATACGCCATTAAGCCTCATACACCCAATCCACCGCGTCGTTTCCCACCGCAATGCGCAGCTCGTCCAGTAACGCATCGCTCGGGTGTACCTGCCAGGCGCCACCCAGACGCACGGCTACGGATCCTTTCGGCTGCACATATTCCATTACCACGGGGCACTGCCCGCCAACTGCAGAGCGAAGCGTGTTGGCTAGCAAGGTATTAAAACGCTCGTCTACTCGATGACTGGGTACCCTGAGGCGCAGTTGCGACACTCTCGCTTTGCGAGCCTGCTCCAGCGATCGAACCGATTTGGTGCGCATCGCGAGACCGCCATTAAAGTCATCCACCTGCAATCTGCCATCGAGCAAGACAATGCGATCCTTTTGCAATAGATCTCGGTGTTCCGTAAACACGTCGTTGTAGACCGTGGCTTCGATCTGCCCTGAGCCGTCATCCAGTGTCAGTACCGCCATCGGCCCCCGCTGGGTTTTGATGGTGCGGATGTCGAGAATCAGTCCAGCCACCACCGCTTGATTGTTGGCCTGCAGCTCGCGGATACGACGCGGAGCGAACTTCCTCACCTCAGCCTCGTAGGCCTCCATGGGATGCCCGCTAAGGAAACTGCCGAGACTTTCTTTTTCAGCATTCAACAACTCCGTCAAAGACCATGCCCGAGCGCCTCTATGCTCATGGTAGGGGTCCTCTGTGCCATCACTGGCTGCCATCACCTCGCCGAATAAGTCATCAATCCCCGCAGCCGTGTTGCTGGCCACCTGCTCGGCACCTTTAACGGCATCATCCAGCGCCGCCAGCAGCACCCAACGCTCCACTCCCAATTCGTCGAGCGCACCACTCTTTATCAGGGCCTCCAGTGCCCGACGATTCACTTTTCGTGGGTCCGTCCGCGCGCACAAATCGAATAAACTGGTAAACGGTCCGTCACTGCGCGCCGCCAGCAGTGAACTGATAGGACCCTCTCCCAGCCCTTTTATCGCGCCCAGTCCGTAGCGGATCTGCCCCTCTTCATCGACCGAGAAAGCGTATTGCCCAAACTGAATTGACGGCGCCTGAACCGTGAGACCCATCCGTCTAGCCTCATCGCGGAATGTTAAAAGCTTGTCGGTATTGTCGATCTCGGAGCTCATCACCGCGGCCATGAATTCAGCAGGGTGATGGGTTTTAAGCCAGGCCGTTTGATAAGACACCAGAGCATAGGCGGCTGAGTGAGATTTATTAAAGCCATAGCCGGCAAATTTTTCGACCAGATCAAAGATCTTTATGGCTAAAGTGGGATCGATACCCTGTGCCGCCGCACCCTCCTCAAAGACGCTGCGCTGCTTGGCCATCTCCTCAGGTTTTTTCTTACCCATCGCCCGCCGGAGCAGATCGGCACCACCTAGCGTGTAGCCCGCTAGCACCTGCGCAATCTGCATCACCTGCTCCTGATACAAAATGACGCCGTAGGTGGGCTCGAGGATGGGTTTGAGCAATTCGTGCTGATACTGAGCATCAGGATAGGCCAGCTGCTCGCGGCCGTGCTTGCGATCGATAAAGTTCTCGACCATACCTGACTGAAGAGGTCCGGGTCGGAACAAGGCCACCAATGCAATGATGTCTTCGAAACAGTCGGGACGCAGATTTTTTATCAGCTCCTTCATGCCGCGACTTTCAAGCTGGAATATCGCCGTGGTGTCGCCACTCTGAAGCATCCGAAAGACCTCGGGGTCGTTAAGGGGAAGGCGATCAATGTCTAGCGCCGTCTCTCCTCGGGTATCGATCATCTGGATCGCCCACTGAATAATCGTCAGCGTGCGCAGGCCCAGAAAATCGAACTTCACTAAACCCGCTTCTTCAACATCATTCTTGTCATACTGCGTGACGACACCGCCACCGTCTTCGTCGCAGTAAATGGGCGAAAAGTCGGTCAATTCACTCGGCGCAATGACCACGCCGCCGGCGTGTTTGCCCGCATTGCGCGTCACCCCCTCTAGCTGCACCGCCATATCCCAAATTTCCTGCGCCGAGCTGTCCTCTTCAAGGAGCTGCACTAGCTGATCCTCTTGCTCCAATGCCTTTGACAGGGTCATGCCCACTTCAAAAGGGATCAGTTTGGACATACGATCTGCGAGACCATAAGGCTTACCTTGTACCCGCGCCACATCGCGCACCACCGCTTTGGCGGCCATGGTGCCGAAGGTAATGATCTGCGACACGGCCTGGCGGCCATAGGTTTGCGCCACGTACTCAATGACTTCATCCCGCCGCTCCATGCAGAAATCCACGTCGAAGTCAGGCATCGAGACCCGCTCTGGATTCAGAAAGCGCTCAAACAGCAGGTCGTATTCGATCGGATCTAGGTCGGTGATCTCCAGCGCAAAGGCCACCAAAGACCCTGCACCGGAGCCTCTGCCGGGGCCAACCGGAATATCCTGTTCCTTGGCCCAGCGTATAAAGTCCATGACCACGAGGAAATAACCGGGGAAGCCCATCTGGTTGATGGTATTGAGCTCAAACTCAAGACGCTGACGATACGGTTCCAACTGCTGTTCGTTCCATTCGGGAAAACGCCGCTGCAACCCCTCATGAGATAGTCGACTCAGGAAAGCCTCAATCGTCTCTTCTTTAGGTACCGGATAGTTTGGTAGAAAAGGCTGGCCCAGCGTCAGAGACACCGTACATCGTCTGGCAATTTCGACAGAGTTCTCGAGTGCTTCAGGGATATCAGAGAACAACTCAGCCATTTCCTCGGCGGAGCGAAGGTACTGTTGATCCGAATAAGCGCGTATTCGTCGCGGGTCATCCAGCGTCCGCCCATCACCGATGCATACCCGAGCCTCGTGGGCTTCAAACTCCCCCGCCTCTAGAAAACGTACGTCATTGGTTGCTACCACCGGGCAGTGATGCTCTGCCGCCAGCGCTACGGCTGCGTGGATATAGTCTTCTTCGCCTGATCGGCCTGTTCGTTGTAACTCCAAATAGAACCGGTCTGGGAAGCAGGCCCGCCAGTCATGCAGCGCGGCGCGTGCATCATCCTCGCGGCCATTCAACAATGCTTGACCGATATTCCCCTGCCGACCACCCGACAGAGCGATGACACCCTCGGCGTACTCCTGAATCCATGCCCGGTGGACCCTCGGCCTGCCCAAGTATTGCCCTTGCTGGTATGAGCGTGACAGTAGCAGCATCAGATTGCGATAGCCCGTCTCGTTCTGAGCGAGGAGACAAATCTCATGGTGCCGATCCTCGTCATGAGGATCTACGACATGCAAGTCTGCCCCGACAATGAGTTTCACCCCCAGACTCTCAGCCGCCTTGTAGGCCTTCACCAACCCAAAGAAATTGTGGTGATCGGTAATCGCCACCGCCGGCATATCGAGCTCTGCGACTCGATCCAGCGTGGGACCAATGCGGAGCAAACCATCAATCAGGGAATATTCGCTATGGAGCCGGAGGTGAACAAACGAGGTCATGACTGAACGCTATCCCACCTAGGGTCCCGCCAGCAAGCGTCTGACGGGGCCAAAGCTTTTTCTGTGTGCGGGAGACACACCCAGTTGTCTAAGCGCTGCCAAATGGGCCTTCGTGGGGTAGCCTTTGTGACGGTCGAATCCGTATCCAGGGTACTGCTGATTGAGCGCTATCATCTCGCCGTCACGCTGCACTTTAGCCAGGATAGATGCGGCACCAATGCTGGGTTCGGTCAAGTCGCCTTTGATGATGGCACGCGCCTCATAGGGCCACGTGGGCAAGCGATTACCGTCTACCAGCACCAGTGACGGTTGTATTGGTAAGGCCTCGACCGCCCGACGCATTGCCAACAGCGACGCCTGCAAGATATTCAGCTCATCAATCTCAGCCACGGTGGCGCGTCCGAGCGCCCAGCTGACTGCCTCGTCCCGGATACGCTCGGCTAATACTTCGCGTCGCTCAGCAGTCAGCATTTTGGAGTCTGTGACGCCATCAAGGTGAGATTCGGCGAGAATCACGGCCGCCGCCACGACATCGCCAGCCAGTGGCCCTCGACCCACCTCATCGACACCTGCTACGAGGTGACACGCTATACCGTCGAAGAGATCAGCGGGTGTCATCACTGCTTAACCAACGGCAACAGCGCATCGATACTGCGCTCGGCAAAGTTGCCGCCGATCAGCCCAGCCAATTCGTCGAATCGCCCTACCTGCCTCTCCCCATCACCCTCCAAGAGCCCCGAGACTGCGTCGGCAAGCCGCGAGGCAGTGGCATGGTGCTGCAGGAGCTCTGGGACAATCTCTTCGCCGGCCAACACGTTGGGCAAACCGACATGCGGAGTCTTCACTAGGCGCGACAGGATGCCCCAAGACAGCGATGCGATGCGGTAACTAATGACCATTGGTTTGCGCAACAGCATAGCTTCCAATGTCGCGGTGCCTGAGGCGATCATG
>CBFHSJ010000066.1:6392-10539 GCA_965658485.1 Luminiphilus sp. | reverse complement strand
TATCCGTTGCCGGCAGTGCTGATGGAGTACCGCAGCCTAAGCAAGCTGAAGTCAACCTATACCGACAAGCTGCCAGAGATGATTGACTCGCGAACCGGCCGAGTGCACACGTCTTACCATCAGGCGGTCACGGCGACTGGCCGCCTGTCCTCCTCCGACCCTAATCTCCAAAATATTCCCATTCGTACAGAGGAAGGTCGACGTATCCGCCAGGCTTTTATCGCTGCACCCGGGTGCAAAATTGTCGCGGCCGATTATTCACAGATCGAACTGCGAATCATGGCGCACCTCTCGCAGGATGAGGGCCTGCTCAATGCGTTTGCCAATAAGCTGGATGTGCATAGCGCCACTGCTGCAGAGGTGTTTGGGGTCGAGATTGGTGAGGTCTCCGGAGACCAGCGCCGTAAGGCGAAGGCAATCAATTTTGGCCTGATCTACGGCATGTCGGCCTTTGGTTTGGCCAAACAGCTGGGTCTGGGTAGGAGTGAAGCACAGGAGTACATCGATCTGTACTTTGCCCGCTACCCCGGGGTGGCGGATTACATGGCGCGGACCCGTGAGCTGGCGCACGAGACCGGCTATGTGGAAACCCTGAAGGGGCGCCGCCTCTACTTGCCAGAGATCAACGCCAAGAATCGACAGCGCCAGCAAGCCGCAGAGCGCACGGCGATTAACGCGCCCATGCAGGGTACCGCCGCGGATCTGATCAAGATGGCTATGTTGGCGGTTGATGAGTGGCTGACAGGTTCAATGATCGATGCTCGGATGATCATGCAGGTGCATGATGAACTGGTGTTTGAGGTCGAAGTGGGAGCGGTGGATGAACTGTGCGAGACGGTGGGGCGGTTGATGTCAGAGGTCGGATTGCTCGATGTGCCGTTGCTCGTTGACGCCGGCGCGGGCGATAACTGGGATGAAGCCCATTGATTGGCCTCACTCTGTCTCGGGAATTTCCTGTGGTGGATCCATGACGGATTCATCGGTGAGCCAGCGGTTGATCTGTTTACCCAGCTCGTCGACACCCTGACGCTTCAGAGACGAAAAACACTGCACGCTGACCAGCTCGGCATGGGCGGCGAGCTCACCCCGAACAGACAGCAGGGTATTTTGCGCCGGGCCGCGTTTCAGCTTGTCCGCTTTGGTGAGCAGGATGTGCACCGGCATGCTGGCGGAGACTGCCCAGCCGAGCATCTGCTTATCCGGATCAGTCAACGGATGCCGGATGTCCATGAGCATCACCAAACCACGTAGGCTTTCCCGGTATTGCAGATAGCGCTCCAGCTGCTGATTCCACTTTTTTTTGACTGCCAGCGGCACTTTGGCGAAACCGTAGCCTGGCAGGTCAACGAGCCTTTGACTGTCGCTGAGGGTGAAAAAATTGATGAGCTGCGTGCGACCTGGGGTGCGCGAAGTCCGCGCGAGCTTACCTTGTTCTGTCAAAGTATTGATTGCGCTGGATTTTCCAGAGTTGGATCTGCCCGCGAATGCCACCTCCCAGCCGAAATCGGGCGGTGCGTTCTCAACCGCGCTGGCGCTTTGCAGGAACGCGGCGTGGCGGAAATTCACGGAGCTGGGGGCGGCGCTGATGTCGGTCATTTTGCGATTTGTGCCAAGACACGGAACGTCTATAATGCCACGCTCTTCGGGGTGCCATGCCCGACAAACGCGAGTAAATTTTGGCAATGGGCGTCATGTGTGACGCCGCTAAGCCTGAGACAATGCAAACGCACTCCTCAGCGAATGCGCTAACCTGCGGCCATGAGGCGGCACAAAAGGTTAAAAGTTAACGGTTAAGTAAAAAGACGACAGATAAAGACATCAGAGGGTCTGACCATGAGAACTATTGCATTTATCCGCTCCACTGCTATCCGGGCTACGGCGATTGCGGCGCTGGCCGTTGCGCCGACGGTGCTGGCGGGTGACCCCCCTCCGCAGTACGCGGCCTCCTGTGGCGCGTGCCATGCCGTGGGTGTAGCCGGTGCGCCGGCAACCGGGAACGCAGAAGCTTGGGCGCCTCGCATGGAGAAGGGTATGGAGGCGTTGGTCGCCTCTGTCCGTAACGGTCTCAATGCGATGCCTCCTGGCGGGTTGTGCAACAGCTGCAGCGACGAAGACTACACTGCGCTAATCACTTACATGGCCACTGCTCAGTAAACCGCTGAAGGTATGGCGGGCCAGTCAGCCCGCCGGATAGTAGCCTGACGCAGGCCAAGCCATATTCGATGGGTGTTCCTATGTATCCTTCTCTCTTTAAAGTAACGCTTCTGGTCGTCACTATGGTCACCGGAGCAAGTACCTATGCCGCCGGTGATGCCGAGGCAGGCCAGGCCAAGGCGGCGACCTGTGTGGCATGCCACGGTGTGGATGGTAACAGCGCTGTGCCGACCTTTCCCAAGTTGGCGGGGCTCGGTCACAAGTATTTGCTGAAGCAAATGCAGGATATTCGTGATGGCCGCCGTCCAGTCGCGCTGATGGCCGGCCAGGTCGACAATATGACAGATCAGGACCTGTCTGACATTGCGGCGTTCTACGACGCGCAGCCCCGTACGGGCGGAATGGCAGACCCCGACAAAGTGGCGTTGGGTCGCAAGGTCTACCTCGCCGGCATCGCCGAACGACAGGTGCCAGCGTGTTCGGGCTGTCATAGCCCGACAGGGAATGGCAACGGCCCCGCAGGGTATCCGGCGCTGGGTGGTCAGCACGCTGACTACATTGCGGCGCAGTTGAAGATGTTCCGGAAGGGTTACGAAGATCCCACGGGCCGCACTAATGGCGGCGAAGCCAAGATTATGCGCACCACCGCCTTTCGTTTGAGCGATATGGAGATTGAGGCTGTCGCGAGCTATATTGCTGGCTTACAGCCTACCCCGTAACGTCGTTGGGGGGGCGCCCCGATATCGACCCCGGTTGTGTTCCAGGGAAGGAGGAAAACATGACAGGTATTCGTCAAACGATTGCCACGCTAGTATTCACGCTAACCGCCGTTGTCGGCTGGGCCACAGCGCCTATCGCCTTGGCCGAGGATCCGTGGGTCGAAGGCCAGCACTATCAAATATTGACGCCACCAGTTGCTGTGGGTCGCGGCAACGACGTCGTGGTCACCGAATTCTTTTGGTACGGATGTGGCCACTGCTACACCTTTGAGCCCATGCTGAGCGCATGGGGCAAACAGTTGCCCGACGGGGCTGTGGTGCAGCCCTCGCCAGCTGTATGGAACGACCCTATGCGCATGCACGCCAAGGCGTACTACATCGCAGAAGTGCTGGACGTAAAGGAGAAGCTGCACCCCGTCATTTTCGACGCGATGCATGTTCAGCGAAAGCGATTGGTATCCCGGCTCGAGTTGCGCGATCTGTTTGAAGATAACGGCGTGGACCCTGTGCAGTTCGATAAGGCGTTTGATTCTTTTGGCGTCGACTCGCAGGTTCGACAGGCCGACGCGCGGGCCCGCTCTGCCAAAATTTCGGGCACCCCCTCTTTGATGGTGGCCGGTAAGTACCTGATAGAAACTCGTGCCGCGGGAAGCCAAACCAATATGCTGGAAATTGCTCGCTTTTTGATTGATAAAGAATTGGCCGCGCGCTGATTACTCGTCGGGCACGGATACCGCGGTCCGTGTCACGACCCGCCTTAATTCAAAGCTTGAATGTACGCCGGTTACCCCGGGGATTCGGGTGAGTTTGCCCAACAAAAACTGTTCATAGTGCGCCATATCGCGCACGACCGCCTTCAGCAGATAGTCGGCACTCTGGCCGGTGACCACGCAGCAATCGACCACCTCCGGCAGTGATAGCACCCTCTCCTCGAATGCCTCGAAACGATCGGGGGTGTGGCGATCCATGCTGACACTGATGTGGGCGGTTAGGTTCAGGCCCAACTTCTTGGGGTCGACCATTGCGGCCTGGTGGGTAATGACACCCTCCGTCATTAGCCGTTTAACGCGACGTGCGCAGGGTGTGGCAGACAGACCCACCTGCTCAGCTAGTTCGAGGTTGCTGAGACCGGCGTCGCCCTGCAAAACCCGCAGAATGCGGCGATCAAGGCGGTCCAGTAGCGGTAGTGAATTATCCATAATAAGGCCTAATATTAGGTAAAAATGTATTTTAAAGCCAGTGGTATGGCATTAAACACTCAATAATGGGCAAGT
>CBFHSJ010000066.1:0-6296 GCA_965658485.1 Luminiphilus sp. | reverse complement strand
ATCCATAATAAGGCCTAATATTAGGTAAAAATGTATTTTAAAGCCAGTGGTATGGCATTAAACACTCAATAATGGGCAAGTTTGACGGTTTTTGGTGATTATCTCCACACCCTCGCCGGTACACTATGTGGCTCATACAAGATCAGGAACAGTGTCGTGGAAAATGTCCGATTTGATCATCGCCGCTTTGATCACCGAAAGTACCGTGCGTTTAAGCCGATCGCCAAGCCAGACCGCCGCTGGCCGGACAACATTATTCAGGCCGCGCCCGAGTGGTGCTCCGTCGATTTGCGTGACGGCAATCAGGCTCTGGTAGAGCCGATGAATGCAGAGCAAAAGCTGCGCCTGTGGGAGCTACTGGTTGCCATCGGCTTTAAGCAGATTGAGGTGGGCTTCCCTTCGGCTTCAAGCCATGACTTCGCGTTTCTGCGGAAGCTCATCGAAGAGCAGCGTATTCCCGATGACGTCACTGTGCAGGTGTTGGTACAAGCGCGAGCGGACCTTATTGAAAAAACCTTTGTCGCGCTTGAGGGTGTCAAGCGAGCCGTCGTGCACTTTTATAACAGTACCTCGACGGTGCAGCGGGAATACGTTTTCGGTCTTGATCGAGACGGCATTCGCGACATCGCCGTGAATGGTGCAAGGCTGATTAAAGAGGCCGCCGACGCGCGCCCTGAGACAGAGTGGGTGTTTGAGTACAGCCCGGAGAGCTTTACCGGCACGGAGATGGATTTCGCCGTATCGGTTTGTGATGCGGTGAACGAGGTCCTGACACCGACTGAGGAGCAGCCGGTCATTATTAACCTGCCCGCTACGGTCGAAATGAGTACACCCAACATTTACGCTGATCAGATCGAATGGTTCTGCGATCACATTTGCAATCGCGACGCACTGATCATCTCTTTGCATACCCACAATGACCGAGGCTGTGCGGTCGCCGCCGCCGAGCTCGGCGTGATGGCCGGTGCAGACAGGGTGGAAGGTACGTTGCTGGGCAACGGAGAGCGCACGGGCAACATGGACATCATGACCATGGCAATGAACCTTTACAGTCAGGGCGTGGACCCTTTGTTAGATTTCACCCACATGGATGAGATTTGCACAGTAGCCCGAGAGTGTACACAGCTGCCGGTTCATCCGCGCCATCCGTACGCTGGAGAGCTCGTATTCACGGCTTTCTCCGGCAGTCATCAAGACGCTATTCACAAATGCTTGTCCAAACGTGACGCCGATGGCGCCTGGGACGTCGCCTATCTACCGATTGATCCTGCCGACATCGGTCGCACGTATCAGGAAGTGATTCGCATCAATAGTCAGTCGGGCAAAGGCGGTGTTGCCCATGTGCTGCGTCGGGATTACGGACTGGAACTGCCGCGTTGGCTGCAGGTTGATTTCAGTACCGCCGTGCAGGGTTTGGCGGAGGACAGCGAGGCCGAGGTGTCCAGCGACGACATTTTTGCGTTGTTCAGCGAGACTTATCTGAGCACCGCGGACCGATGGCAGTTGGGCAATTACCAGCTGTCGCGGCGGGATGAGTCCGACGGACTTGAGGTCACATTGCATGGACCTCAGGGAGATGTGGCGCTGACTGGCCAGGGCAATGGGGTGGTCGATGCCTTTGTGCAGGCCATGGAGTCGTTCACCGGCCGACATATCGTAGTGGTTGAGTACTCTGAGCACACGCTGGGTCAGAGTGCGGACGCGGAGGCAGTGTGTTACGTACAACTCAATGTCGATGGCGAACGCCCCTGTGGAGTCGGTCGCAGCCACGATATCGTGCAGGCGTCGCTGGCAGCCATTCTCTCTGCGCTAGACGGTCGTGGCCAAGTGCTCGCAAACGCGGCCTGACTCAGGCTTCGGCCCGCGGTTTTGCGCCCGGATCGAAGCGGCTCTTTGCGACCCCGGAACACCGAAAGCCACGTCGCACTGTGACTGGTCGGCGGGGACGCAATCGCAGCCTTGTTGCGCACGTGATGCGAGGCCTCTCCTGGTGCCTGATTGCGCTCACATTGAGCAGCTGCTCGGCCACCCAGTTTATATACAACCGTGTTGATATTCTTGTCCGCTGGTATCTCGATGACTATGTGTCACTGGATCGCGAACAGCAGGCGCGCTTCGATCACCGTCTGGAGGCCTTGCTCGACTGGCACCGTCGCGAGGAGTTACCTGCCTATGTGGTCTTGCTCGATGATGCCTTGACCATCCTCGATGAGGGTGTCCCGCTCGAGGATACCCGTGTGATGGCAGACCGCATCGAAGACGCGGCGATTCGTTTTCAGGATCCTTTTCTAGAGTTGTTATTGAGTACGGGAGAGGACCTCAGCCCTGATCAGCGGCAGGAGTTCGTGGACGTCTTAACGTCCAAACAGGAAGAGTTCGAGGAAGACCGGCTGGCACGCGGCGATGCGGAGTACCGTGAAGATCTTGAAGATCGGTTCGACAAGCAATTAACCCGCTACCTCGGGCCGCTTACTGCGGAGCAGACCGACCTTATCGCTGTTGGCGTCTCGGACATGACGCGATTGGATCGTTTTTGGTTGCAAGATCGGCGGGTCTGGATAGCGGAGTTGTCAGTGATCTTGCTGGAGGCTGAACCTGACTGGCCAGATCAGGTGCGTGCTTTGATCGCAGGGCGCGATGATGCCCTGTTGCCCGCCTATCGGGAGGGCATCGATCACAATGGCGAAGTCATTTTGCAGTTATCGCGAGACGTTTTGATCGCGCGCACCGACAAGCAGGACCGGAAATTACGCAACCGCTTGCAGTCCTTGCGCGACGATCTGGCGGCGCTTGCAGCACAGAATGCAGAGACGGTTAGCCCTTGATCAGGGATTGATCGCGGATCGCGCCTTTATCGGCACTGGTCACCATGCTCGCGTAGACCTTGAGCGCCGTCGATACCTGACGGGGCCGATCTGCCGCGGGTTGCCATGCGCGGGGGGTCTGATTCATGGCCTCTCGCCGACTCGCCAACGTGGCGGCATCAACCAACACGTTGATCGTCCGCGCGGGGATATCGATTTCGATCGGGTCACCCGGCTCAATCAGGGCAATCGCACCGCCGGACGCGGCCTCGGGTGAGACATGCCCAATGGACAGCCCGGAGGTGCCACCGGAGAAACGCCCATCGGTAATCAGTGCGCAGGCTTTTCCAAGTCCTTTGGATTTGAGGTAGCTGGTGGGGTAGAGCATCTCCTGCATGCCGGGTCCACCGCGTGGCCCCTCGTAACGGATAATCACCACATCCCCCGCCTGAACACGGTCTTCAAGAATATCGGCCACCGCGGCTTCCTGACTGTCACAAATGTGTGCAGGTCCGGTGAACTGTAGTGACTCATCGTCCACGCCGGCGGTTTTCACCACGCAGCCCAGCTCCGCAATGTTGCCGAACAAGACTGCCAAACCCCCTTCCTGCGAGTAGGCGTGCGCCATCTCTCTCACGCACCCGCTTTCCCGGTCAGTGTCGAGATTGGGCCATCGGAGATCCTGGCTGAAAGCCTGCTGGGTGGGAATGCCTGCAGGGCCCGCGGCATAGAGGGTGCGAACATCCTCTTCCTTGGTCTGCATAATATCCCAGCGGGACAGCGCCTCGCCGAGGCTGGCGCTATGCACCGTTGGGCAATCTAAGTGGAGCAGGTCTCCCCGCGCGAGTTCACCGAGGATGGCCATGACCCCACCGGCGCGGTGCACGTCTTCCATATGGTAGAGCGGCGTGCTCGGTGCCACCTTGCACAGCTGCGGGATTTTGCGGGATAGCGCGTCGATCGCCGCCATGTCGAAGTCCACACCGGCCTCCTGCGCCGCGGCGAGCAGGTGCAAGATCGTATTGGTCGAGCCACCCATAGCGATATCGAGGCTCATGGCGTTCTCAAACGCACGTTGGCTGGCAATCTCGCGAGGCAACGCTGTGGCGTCATCCTGCTCGTACCAACGCCGCGCTAAGTCCACGATCAGGCGGCCCGCGCGCAAAAACAGTTGTTCACGGTCTGCGTGGGTCGCCAGTAGAGATCCGTTGCCGGGTAAGCTGAGTCCCAAGGCCTCGGTCAGGCAGTTCATCGAGTTGGCGGTGAACATGCCGGAGCAGGAGCCGCAGGTTGGACAGGCAGAGCGCTCGTAGGCTTCTACCGTGGCATCGTCGGCGCTGGAGTCCGCGGCGATCACCATGGCATCGACTAGATCCAGCTTGTGCTCAGATAACGCAGTTTTGCCTGCCTCCATCGGGCCACCTGACACAAACACCACCGGGATATTGAGCCGCATGGCAGCGTTCAGCATGCCGGGGGTGATCTTGTCGCAGTTGGAAATACACACCATGGCGTCCGCGCAGTGGGCGTTGACCATGTACTCAACAGAATCGGCGATGAGGTCTCGGGACGGCAGGCTATAGAGCATGCCGTCGTGGCCCATGGCGATACCGTCGTCCACGGCGATGGTGTTGAACTCTTTGGCGACGCCACCAGCCGCTTCGATCTCGCGCGCAACCAATTGTCCGAGGTCTTTGAGGTGCACGTGGCCAGGCACGAACTGGGTGAACGAATTCACCACCGCAATAATGGGCTTCTCAAAGTCCTCATCCTGCATGCCGGTTGCACGCCACAAGGCTCGGGCGCCTGCCATATTGCGTCCGGCAGTTGAGGTGCGAGATCGATATTGGGGCATCGAATTCTCCGGGTGGTGATTAAAAAGGGGTGGCTAGCTTACCACTGGCGCCTGAGGAGTTCAGATTGTTCGTCGCAGCACTGCCGCGTTGCGCTGCCAGTTATAGAGCTGTTGTTTTTCGACCGGTAAGTCGTCCAGGCTCGCGGCTTCAAAACCCTGTTCGAGAAACCAGTGCGTGCTTTGTGTCGTGAGCACAAAGACGTGGGTGAGCGAAAGCGCTTTCGCCTCGGCGATCAGTTCTTCCAGAAGCTGCTGGGCTCTGCCTGTGCCTCGGTAGTCAGGATGTGTCGCGACACAGGCGATCTCTCCCACGCTCTCAGCTTCATAGGGGTAGAGTGCGGCGCACGCCAGAACGCGGCCATCTCGCTCGAGAATAGAAAAGTAACTGATCTCTTCCTCGAGGCGCTCACGGGACCGCCTGACCAATGCGTCACTGTCCTCGAGTGGTCTGATCAACTCGACGATACTGGCGATGTCATTTATGTCCGCTGACCTGGCCTGCTCGTAGGGGTTTTGTGCGATCAGGGTGCCAGAGCCGTCATGGGTGAACAGCTCCTCGAGGAGCGCGCCCTCATGCTCGTAGCTGAGCAAATGACTGCGAGCGACTCCGCTGGCGCAGGATCGGCAGGCGCTGTCGCGCAGGCGCTGCTGCTCGACATCGCCGAGGTCGAGATCCCATGCGGAGTCAATGGTGCACTGGCGAATCAGATCTCCGCCAGCGGTGTGTAAACCTGGCTGGCGGTCAAGGAAAATCAACTTGTCAGCGCCAATGGCCACAGCTACTTTTTCAGCAACCTCGCTGGCGCTAAGACTGAAAATTTCTCCCGCTGGCGAGTAACCGAGTGGCGACAGCAGCGCGATGGCATCTTGATCCAGAATGCCACGAATCCCTTCGGCATCGACTCGGCGTACCGTGCCGCTTTGCAGGTAGTCGACGCCATCGACAATACCAATGGGCTTTGCCGTCACCACATTGCCGCCCAGAATTCTGAGCCGGGCACCGGTCAGTGGGGTGTTGGGTAGCCCCATTGAAAGCTGCTGCTCAAGCTGCACCCGCTGCCGCGCTGCTGTCTCGATAGCCAACGACAGCGTGAGGTCATCGGTAATGCGAATACCGTCGTGGAACTGTGCCTGCTGATCGGTGGGCAGTGCGGCATCAATCGCCTCCCGAGTGGCGTGAACCAGTACCAGTTTGATACCCAGAGAGTGAAGC
This sequence comes from Luminiphilus sp., assembly GCA_965658485.1. Lineage (GTDB taxonomy): Bacteria > Pseudomonadota > Gammaproteobacteria > Pseudomonadales > Halieaceae > Luminiphilus. The sequence goes on along the minus strand of CBFHSJ010000066.1, from coordinate 424 downwards.
AACGCTAAATCGTGGATCAGGGTTGCGTGCCCCGCTGATTCCAGCGCGCCGTTCCCCAAATAGATCACAAAGGTCCGCCCACGGTGTGCCTTGATATAGGGACCCGTGTGGCGAAACCAGGCAATGTGATGCGCTGTGTCGGTCATGGTATCTGTCGGTATTGATGACAATAGGCCACGGCGAAGCGACCTTTCAGGGACGCGCATCCTACCGAGTCTTCCGGTTGCGAGAAAGGGTAAAAATCTTCATGTCAGGCTCGTGATGACACGAGTGGCGGGGCCTGCCCCTTGCCGATAGGCTAGCGCTAATGAGTGGGCAGAGTAGGCCGCGAGATGTCACAGGATCTGGGAAGGCCCGCGTGGATGGAGGACCGCCTCGGCGAGGCCATTACGCGTCTAACAACGCGCATTGGCGACGCCGGCTT
>CBFHSJ010000065.1:0-10869 GCA_965658485.1 Luminiphilus sp. | reverse complement strand
ACCTTCCACCGCCAAAAAGGCTTTGGTAATCGCAACCGTGATTTTGCTGTCTTCAAAAGGAACCACCGTGCCATTGCGTTTGATGACCCGCAACTGGCCGGGCGCTGTGGCTGACAATCTTGTCGGATTGGGGTTTTCTCGAGTCGCAGCTGGAGTGGACGCGACGCTTTCTTGTTCTAATGACTCACTGCCTGTTTGCATATCTTGGGCTGCCTCTGAAACGCCAATTTTTGTGATGTGCTGGTTCTTTTATTTCCGGAAACGGGCCTCCGTTGAGCTTCTTCTGGTTTTTTGGCTCAACACCTATATATAGGGGTTCACTGCTCCGGAAACCCCAAGATAGGCGGGTATGGCGGACAATGCAAGCAGATGATGTTGGGTCTATTTTGTGGATATTCTGTGGGTAAACGATCGTCGATAGCGAGTCTGTCGACCTAAGCCACTGACTTTTATGTTGAAAACAGGCTTATCCCCACAAATGCGACGTCGTGGAAGATTTAGGTGGCTTTCACGGAAAAAACGGTAATAACCACAGCCTCGGGCTCGGGCTGGGCAATCAGGCGCTGAGCAGCAACTCCATCAGTGCTTTTTGCGCATGCAGGCGATTTTCCGCTTCCTGCCAGATGACGGAATCAGGAGCGTCCATGAGCTCCGCCGTGATTTCCTCGCCCCGATGAGCGGGCAGACAATGCATATATAGGGCGTCCGAAGACGCGCGATCTAGCAGCGCCCGATTCAGTTGGTAAGGCGCCAGCACGGCCTCGCGCGCCGCCTGCTCATTCTCCTGACCCATCGACGCCCAGACATCAGTAACTAACAGGTGCGCTCCCTCTGCAGCGGACGCGGGATCACGGTCGATACGGGTATGCTGTTTGCAGGCTGCCAATAGCGAAGGGTCGGGGTCGTACCCTTCGGGACACGCCACCACCAGCTCAAAATCGAGTTGGCGGGCCGCATTCATCCAGGAGTGACAGACGTTATTGCCGTCTCCTAACCAGCAGACCTTGCGTCCGCTGATGTTTCCCCTGAATTCAAAATAGGTCTGTAGATCCGCCAGAATTTGGCAAGGGTGATAGTCATCCGTCAGGCCGTTGATGACGGGCACGCTGGAGTGCGCGGCAAAATCTTCGACGTCGGTATGGGCAAAGGTTCTGATCATGACGATATCAACCATCGAGGAGATCACGCGGGCGCTGTCCCCAATAGGCTCACCGCGTCCCAGTTGGGTGTCCTGACCAGAGAGAAACAGCGCGCTGCCACCAAGCTGTGTCATGCCGGCTTCGAATGAGACACGGGTGCGGGTCGAGGCTTTGGTGAAAATCATCGCCAACACCTTGCCCTCGAGGCTGCGCGGTGCGGTGCCTGCGCGATCGTGTGCTTTCAATTCAATGGCACGCGCAATCAGCGTCCTGATTTCATCGGGCGCGAGATCCATCAGGGTAAGAAAGTGTCTTGGCGCAGTCATATAGTGTCTTCCTGCTCTGCCACATCGTTGAGAACACGGGCGATGCCCGCGCCCAATTCGCCGGCTTGCTCCAGGGTCATCACTAGCGGTGGCAGCACGCGGATGGTGTCCCCGCCCGCAATGTTAAGCAGTAAGCCGGAGTCCAGGCCACGCATAACGATCTCACCGGTCGCAGTGCTGGGCTGTATGCCGATCATGAGCCCTTTGCCTCGCACTTCCGTTATCAGATTGGCGTCGCACAGATTGCCTCGCAGGGCGCTGAGCAGCGCCTCGCGGATCAGGGTGGCCTGCTGCATCACGCCGTCCTCTGCCAGCGCGGTCAGCACGGCTTGCGCAGCCGCACAGCAGAGCGGGTTGCCACCATAAGTGGAGCCGTGATCGCCCGGACCCAACTGTTCCGCTGCGACACCCTTCGCCATGCAAACACCAATAGGCAGACCATTGCCTAAACCCTTGGCAGTCAGCAAAACATCCGGTTCAACGCCCAACTGTTCAAACACATAGGTTGATCCGCAGCGACCGTTGCCGGTTTGCACCTCATCGAATATCAATAGCCATCCGTGCTGATCGCACAGTCGACGCAGACCTTGAAGATAGTCAATGGCGAGTGGCCTGATGCCTCCCTCGCCTAGAATCGGTTCCACCAGCACCGCTACGACATCCTGACGCTCAGCCGCCAGCGCCTCGACTGCGGGCAGGTCGTCAGGCGCAACGCGCTGGAAACCCTCCAGCAGCGGGCCAAATCCCTGTCGGATTTTTTGGTTGCCGGTCGCAGAGAGTGCGCCGAGGGTGCGGCCATGGAAGGCGCCATCGAGGACAATGATCTGGGGTGACGCAATGCCTTTCTGATTGCCATACCGGCGTGCGAGTTTTATGGCCGCCTCGTTAGCCTCTGCACCCGAGTTGCAGAAGAACATGTTTTCCATGCCGGTTGCGGCGCGCAATTGCTCTGCGACGGCTTCCTGCAAGCCAATGTGAAATAAATTTGAGGTGTGAATGAGGCGGCTCGCCTGCTCGGCGACAGCCTGGGTCACGCGCGGATACTGGTGCCCCAGGTTCGTCACCGCAATGCCCGATACGCCGTCCAGATAGGCACGGTCGTTAGTGTCGTAGAGCACAGCTCCCTCTCCTCTGGAAAAGGTGACGGGCAGGCGACCGTATGTCGGCATGATGGCGGGCGACGCGTCTGGCATCGGGGATCAGCCCTTATGTCCGCGGGGCAGCAAGAGTAGCGGAGCGTCCGCCTGAGTCAAATCAACAGTGTGTGCGGTTTTACATCCCTCACTGCGCTTGCTAAGCCTTTGTCGTATTACAATAGTGGTCTTTGCGCCAGCCGAGGCACGGCTGGTCGCCTTCAATACGGAGCAGTTTATGGACATCATGGAGACCATCCGCGAGCAAGTAGAGGGAAACCGTATCATTCTCTATATGAAGGGCTCGCCCAACCAACCGCAGTGCGGCTTCTCTGCGCGCACCGTGCAGGCACTCATGTCTTGCGGGGAGCGATTCGCCTATGTCGATGTGCTGAGCAGCCCAGAGATTCGTGCGAATTTGCCCACCTATGCTAACTGGCCGACTTTCCCTCAACTCTGGGTAGACGGGGAGTTGATTGGTGGCTGTGACATCGTCTGCGACATGGAAGCCTCTGGCGAATTGAAAGAGCTCGTATCTGTCGGTTCTGATGAGGGCGAAGACTGAGCCCTGCGACGGCGGCACAAATGACGATGGACATTCGAGCGGCCATCACGGAGATGGGGCGGTCAGCTCGCGCTGCTGCGCGGGTGTTGGCGTCGTCGAGTGTCGAGCGGCGCAATGAGGCGCTGCTGCAAATTCGCGCCGCGATAGCCGCTGATCGGGACGCCATTTTGGCAGCGAATGAGCGGGACCTGGAGCAGGGCCGCGAGAGCGGACTTGAGGCCGCCTTGCTCGACCGCCTGGCGTTGACGCCAGCGCAACTCGATGTGTTGGAGGAAGGACTCTCTCAAGTGGCGGCGCTACCTGATCCTATCGGCGCCGTGTCGGATATGCGCAAAATGCCGTCAGGCATCGACGTCGGCACCATGCGCGTGCCGCTGGGTGTGATCGGCATGATTTATGAATCCCGGCCGAACGTGACGATCGAAGCGGCATCACTGTGCCTGAAGGCGGGTAATGCGGTGATTTTGCGAGGGGGTTCGGAAGCGATCCACTGCAATAAGCGGTTGGGTGACTCGCTCGCAGCCGGGCTTTCAGCAGCGGGTTTGCCAGTGGAGGCGGCCCAGGTGGTGCCGATGGTGGATCGGGCGGCGGTGGGGGCATTGCTCACCATGCCCGCCTACATTGACATGGTGGTGCCGCGCGGTGGCAAAGGGTTGATCGAGCGCGTTGCGGCGGACAGTAAAGTGCCGGTGTTGGCGCACCTCGATGGCATCTGTCATGTTTATATCGACACAGACGCGGATCGAGAAAAAGCCCATCGCATCGCCTTCAACGCCAAAACGCAGCGTTACGGAACCTGCAACACCATGGAGACTTTGCTGGTGGCCAGAGCGCAGGCAGATATGCTGCCAGGGCTGGTCACTGCGCTGCAATCAGAGGGTGTAGAGGTAAGAGGCTGTGAGGCATCTCGACAGGCGGCCCCTGATATCACTGTCGACGCTATAGAGGCAGACTGGTCAACCGAGTATCTGGCGCCGATTCTCTCGGTGAAAATGGTGGATGACGTGGACGACGCTATGTTCCATATCGCGCGGTACGGGTCGAATCACACCGAGAGTATCGTTACTGAGAACGCGATTACGGCGGAGCGCTTCCTTCGGCAGGTGGATTCGGGGTCTGTGATGCACAATGCCTCGACTCGATTCGCCGACGGTTATGAATACGGTCTTGGCGCAGAAATTGGTATCTCCACCGGTAAGCTGCACGCGCGGGGGCCCGTTGGTCTGGAGGGGCTCACCTCCAGAAAATATATCGTCAAAGGGGATGGGCACATTCGCCAGTGAGTGCCGAAGCGATAAACAACCCGCAACCCCCCCTTGGATTTTTGGGCGGCGCTTTTGATCCGGTCCACATTGGCCACCTGCGTGGCGCGATGGCTGTGCGCGACACGCTTAATCTGGAGCGCGTCGACCTGATACCCGCCGCGCAATCCCCTCTGAAAGATCGGGCGACCGTCAATGCCGCGCATCGTTTGGCGATGCTGGAATTGGCGGTGGGAGACGTGCAGGGTATTGGTGTGGATGCCCGCGAGGTCGGGAGACCGGGCCCGTCTTATACCGTCGATACGCTGGAGGGTCTGCGTCACGAGTGTGGTGCGGAGCGCCCACTAGTGTGGATTATGGGTGCCGATATTCTGGCGAATTTGCCACGGTGGTCACGATGGCGAGCGCTGTTAGATTTTGCGCACGTGGTGGTGATAGGCCGACCTGATGCCGAGCCTTGTCCGTCAGAGGTATCGGACTGGTTGTCCGAACACAAGATCGATAAAGCCGGCCTGCTGTCGCGACCCGGCGGTGGCGTATTCACTCTGGAGCAGCCCTTGCTTGATATTTCATCCAGTGACATTCGGATGATGATCGCTGAAGGTCAAGACCCCAGATTCCTGCTACCCGACGGTGTTATGGAGTATATTTCCAATCATGCACTGTTCAGTCGCGACCTCGTATGACCACTGAAATGATCGTTCCGGAAACTGCCGAGGAGGCTGACCTGCTCTCCATCGCGCAACGGGCACTCGGAGACCTCAAGGCCGTCGAGCCTGTGGTGCTCGATGTCCGCGAGCTCAGTTCCGTCATGGACTGGCTGATCGTTGCCAGCGGGACATCCAGTCGACACGTTAAATCACTAGCCAGCAACGTCATCATGAAAGCAAAAGAGCAGGGCGTGCGACCGCTGGGCGTAGAGGGTGAGAGAGTCGGCGAGTGGGTGCTGGTCGACTTTGGTGATGTGGTGGTACACGTGATGCAACCCACCGCCCGAAGTTTTTATGACCTCGAGCGCCTGTGGTCGGTGCAGGCCGCTCAACCCGAGAGTAGCTGATGCGGCTCAGAGTGCTGGCGATAGGGCAAAAAATGCCGGCATGGGTGGATCAGGGAGTAGAAGAGTACGCTCGTCGTATGCCCCGCGAAATATCAGTCGAGTGGCTCGATATCCCGCCAGCCAAACGCGGATCGGCAACCCCAGAGAAGTATCGCGTGCAAGAGGCAGAGGCCATCGAGGCAAAGCTCAACGGCAAGGACTATGTTGTCGCGCTCGATATCTCGGGCAAAGCGGTTAGCACCGAGCTGATCGCGGAGCGCTTTGGCCAGTGGCAAATGCGGGGTGAACAGATCAGCATTGTGATCGGCGGTCCGGATGGGCTTCACCCGAATATTCTCAAAGGCGCAAAGGAGCGCTGGTCTCTGGGGCGGATAACCTTGCCGCATCCGTTGGTCAGGGTGATTCTCGCCGAGCAGCTTTATCGGGCATGGTCGGTTCAGGCCGGCCATCCCTACCACCGGGGTAGCTAGTGGCCAGAATCCTGGATGCCTTGCGAGACACCCACCGCGAGTGGATGATCAATCGCTCTCGCCTGATTGCGTCGGTGATAGCGATCACGGTTGTGCTGGTTGTGCTGGTCTATCGTTACTACTCCCTGCAGATTGTCCAGTACGATGATTTTATGACCCAGTCGGATCGAAACCGGATCCGAGTCGAGGTGATTTCGCCCACGCGTGGGCAGATTGTGGATCGCAAAGGACGTGTGCTGGCTGCGAATAAACCGACTTTTGTGATTGGCGTTGTCAGGGAGCGCAGCGAAGATTTCGCCGCATTGGTCGACATCCTCACCGCGCGACTGTCGCTGACGGATCGCGAACTCAAGGCCTTTCAGGAGCGTTCCGAGCGTCGTCGACCCTTCGAGGCTGTGCCGATCAAACTGGGTCTGGGCGATGCGGCGCTGGCTAACGTCGCAGTTGACTTACATCAACTTCCCGGGGTCGTGGTTGACGCACAATTGACCCGCGACTACCCCTACGGCGAGGCGCTCAGTCATGTGTTGGGCTACGTAGGCAGAGTGAGCGCTGAAGATCTTTTTGAGCTTGATGCAGAGCGCTATCGGGGGACGCTGCATACAGGGAAAGTGGGACTTGAGAAGCGCTATGAGCCCCTGCTCCATGGCAAGCCCGGTTATCAGCATGTCGAGACCAATGCGCATGGGCGAGTTTTGCGCGTATTGGAGAAGCAGGCACCGGTCCCCGGTAAGGATCTTCGCCTGTATCTCGATCTGGACTTGCAGCGCGAGGCGGTGGCGGCGCTCGGTGATCAACGCGGCGCGGTGGTAGCCCTAGATCCTCTCACTGGTGGTGTGCTGGCTATGGTGTCGAATCCCAGCTACGACGCTAATCTCTTTGTCGAAGGGATCAGCTACTCCGATTATGCAGAGCTCCGAGGCTCGCTGGATACGCCGCTCCTTAATCGTGCGGTTCAGGGGCAATACCCTCCCGGGTCCACGGTCAAGCCACTGATCAGCATGGGCGCATTGGCCAGAGATTACATCACGCCTGATACAGAGATACCTGACCCCGGCTGGTACCGATTGCCCGGCGATGATCGCCGCTATCGTGACTGGACGCTCCGTGTCCGCGGCACGGGTCATGCCGAGAAGGTGGATTTGAGAATGGCCATCGCAGAGTCTTGCGATACCTATTACTACGACCTCGCGCACCGCATGGGTATCGACGGGATAGCTGAAGTACTGCAGCCGTTCGGTCTTGGTCAGCGCACGGGCATTGATACCACCGGTGAGCAGGACGGCATTTTGCCCAGCACTGATTGGAAACGCACCGCATTGGGCGAGACTTGGTACCCGGGCGAAACCATTAGTGCCGGGATCGGCCAGGGGTATATGTTGGCCACCCCGCTGCAGTTGGCGCAGGCAGTAATGGTGCTGGCAAATAAAGGCGAGAGCTTTGTGCCCTCGGTTGTTCATCGCGTCGATGATCTGACGGTCGGTGGTGTGCAACGACCAGCCATACCGATGGATGAGGCTGACTGGCAGGCGGTCGTGGCGGGTATGGTGGATGTCGTGCACTCCCCTCGCGGGACCGCGGCGGGGATAGCAAAGGGTCTCGGCTACCAAATTGCGGGTAAGACTGGTACCTCGCAGGTGGTCAGCATTGCGCAGGATGCAATTTACGACGAAGACGCCATTAGCGAGCGTAACCGCAATCACGGGTTGTTTGTTGCGTTTGCGCCGGTTGAAAAGCCGCGCATTGTGGTCGCGGTCATCGCCGAAAACGGCGGAGGCAGCGGTGCGACGTCACCTGTCGCCCGGCGAATTATGGATGCCTGGTTGAGCGAGGCGAGTGATGTCTGATTACACCCGTTTTTTCGAGGGTTCTGACCGGGACTTCGCCAGAACGCAAACGCCTGCCGAGCGACTTCACCTTGATGTGATGCTATTGCTGCCCATGCTGGCCATTATGACCACGGGGTTGTTCGTGCTCTTCAGCGCATCCGATGGTGATTGGGACACTGTTAATCGGCAGATCCGCAATTTTTTGGTGGGCTTTGCCGTCCTTCTGGTAGTGGCCCAGGTTCGCCTCGATACCCTGCAGCGATGGGCCCCGACACTGTATCTTGGGGCCCTGCTTTTGCTGCTTCTAGTCCCCTTCTTTGGGGTGGGGGCGAAGGGCGCGCAGCGATGGCTAAGCTTGGGGTTTATCCGCTTTCAGCCCTCAGAGATCATGAAGATTGCCATGCCGTTAATGGTGGCAGCTTGGGTCGTGCGGTATGCCCTGCCACCGCGGCCGAGCACCACTGTAACGGCACTGTTGATCATTGTGCTGCCGGCCGCCGCCATCGCAACCCAGCCGGATCTGGGCACGGCCATTTTGGTGGGTGCCAGCGGCGCGTTTGTGGTGTTTATGGCGGGCGTCAGCTGGTGGCAGATTTTCTCGGGAGTGATGGCGACGCTGCTCTGTATCTGGCCCGCTTGGTTGTTCCTGCTTCGGGACTATCAAAAGCAACGCATCCTGACCTTGTTCGACCCGGAAGCGGACAAATTAGGCGCCGGGTGGAACATCATTCAATCCAAGACCGCCATTGGCTCGGGTGGCTGGTCCGGAAAGGGATATTTGCAGGGCACCCAGTCCCAGCTGGATTTTTTGCCTGAGAGTCAGACCGACTTCATTATCGCGGTGCTGGCCGAGGAGTGGGGGTTGCGCGGTGTTCTTTTGTTGTTGCTCTTTTACGGCTCGGTGGTTGCCCGGGGTCTTTGGATTAGCTTCACGGCGCAGACCAGCTACGGCCGGTTATTGGCAAGTGCGATCACGCTCACGTTTGGGGTTTATGTTGTGGTGAACATGGGTATGGTCGCAGGGATCCTCCCCGTTGTGGGCGTGCCGCTGCCTTTTGTCAGCTTTGGTGGCACGTCGATTGTCACCTTGTTGCTGAGTTTCGGTATTCTCAGCGCTATCAGCACTGAAAAGAGGGTACTTTCACGATGATCTCGACAAACCGACTGCAGCAATCGCGGTTCGCACTGGGGTGTTGGTTGGGCTGTCGCATACTGCTTCTGTGCACAGTACTGAGCCTGTGTAACTTGGCTCTGGCCGGAGATTACACCGACCGAGAAGCTGCGCAGCAAGTGATAGCCGCCGTGCAGGAAGCAGGGGTGGATCCTGGTTGGGCCCAGCAGTTGATCGACGCCGCGGAGCGGCAGCAAAGTATTCTCGATGCCATCTCACGACCAGCGGAAAAAACTAAGGCCTGGTACGAGTATCGAAAAATCTTTTTAACTGATCGGAGGATTCGTGAGGGCGTCTCGTTCTGGAGCGACCACGCGGGCACGTTGCAATCGGTCGCGGCCCGCACCGGCGTACCGGCGGAGTTGGTGGTGGCGATCATCGGCGTGGAAACCTATTACGGCCGGATCACGGGGAGTTATCGCGTGATAGATGCACTGGCAACACTGGCGTTCGATTATCCGCGACGCTCGCCTTTTTTCACTGGAGAACTGGAGCAATTTCTGGTGCTGGCCTGGGAGTCTGGTAAGGATGCACTCGCGTTGAAAGGCTCTTATGCGGGCGCTATGGGGTACGGCCAGTTTATGCCGTCGAGCTATCGCGCCTATGCACAAAGTTACGACGGCGAGAGTGCGCCCGATATCTGGGACAACCCCGCCGACGCCATTGCCAGTGTGGGGAATTATCTAGAAGCCCACGGCTGGCGCTCGGGTGACTACGTAGTGATAGACGGCATCGCCAATGATCCCGACCCGGCGATGTTCGAGGGTGGATTGAAGCCCAAAAAAACGGTCGCCGCGCTGGCGCTCGAGGGACTTGAGCCAGCCGACCCACTGGACCCCACGGGGCTGGCAACACCGCTCCGACTAGAAGAGCAAGACGGGCTGCGTTACTGGCTGGGACTGCATAATTTCTATGTCATCACGCGCTACAACCATAGCGCGATGTATGCGATGGCCGTATGGGAGCTCAGTCGAGCAATTGCTGCGGCGCGCGCAAGCTCTTGAGGCGCCTGTTGATTGGCGCAATGTTCTGCGCCTCGGCTGCTTTGACCGCGTGCTCCACCCATCGCGATGCCACACCGACAGAGCAGGCAGACTTTGCACCATCCTCTTCCGATCGTGCGCCATGGCAGGACGCCACGCCGCGGCCCGACCCCCTCTTGGCCGAGGGCAACCGTAGCCCATACGAAGTGAATGGTGCCCACTATACTGTGCGTGCCAGCGCGCGCGGCTACCGCGAACAGGGTGTGGCCTCGTGGTATGGCATGAAATTTCAGGGCCGACCCACCGCCAACGGCGAAATCTTTGACGTTTACGGCGCCACCGCTGCGCATCGCTCACTGCCGATTCCGACCTATGTCCGCGTGACCAATTTGAGCAACGATCGCACAGTGGTATTGCGGGTGAACGACCGTGGCCCATTTCATCCGGACCGACTGATCGACCTGTCATATGGTGCGGCCTTGCAGCTAGGTTTCGCCGAACAGGGCATCGCGACCGTTTTGGTGGAATCCCTTGATCTGGCGGGGGTCGACGACCGTCGTGGACTCGAAGCTGCCACCTACCGTTACTTGCAGCTGGGCGCGTATACCTCGGAGACCGCCGCGGGCGAGCTTGGTAGCGAGATCAGCAGTACATGGGCGTACCCGGTGTCGGTCAGCGCCGTAGACAGCGGTGGCCGGCGGCTGCACCGCGTTAGAGTCGGCCCCTTCTCTGACATGCAGGCACTAGAGCAGGCCCGGGCAGTATTGATTCAGGCGGGCTATCCCGCACCGCAGCCATTACCCTGAGAGGTGATTTTCATAGGACGTCTCGCACGCGTACACTGGCGCGGTCCCGTTTTGACACTCAGGAGAACCCGTCGATGACAGAAGCGAGAGCGAATATGAAGCGCTCAGTTTGTTGCCTGATCGCTATG
>CBFHSJ010000064.1:0-11007 GCA_965658485.1 Luminiphilus sp. | reverse complement strand
TAGCAGGATCTCAAAATTGTTACCTGTGAACAGTAAGCCGAACACCACCAGCCAAACGCCCAGTAGGTAGTGCCAATAGAGCGCGCAGTTGGATACGTTGTGCTCCATTGCGCGCACATCGGATTGCCCAAAAGCCCGACTGATAGCACGTACCAGCGCGACCATACCGCCCGCCATATGCAATCCGTGGATACCGGTGATCATGAAAAAGAAACCCACCGAAGGGTTGCTGAAATCACCGAGCACCATCGAGGTCAACTGTTGCCACGCAACAAGCTGTCCGGCCAGGAAAAGCACAGTCAACACACCGGCTCCGACCAGTGCGCCGCGCACCCAGTGGGCCTGGTCCGCGCGCGCCCACATCAATGCCGCTTGAAGGCACAAACTGCTCAGCAGCAGCAGACCGGTATTAGCCCACAGCAGGCTGATTTGCGGCGTGGGCTGCCAATCCTGGTAGAGCATGCGGCCGCCGTAGGCCACGATCATGAGCATGAAGAAAATGCTCACCACGCTCAGCAGCACCTTGAGTGCAGCGCGTCGTGAATTCAGTGCGATCTCTGCCCCGGACAACGCGGGCGCGATCGGCCCGGTGTCTGCAATCCAGGGCTGCTCAGTAAAGATATTGCTCATTGTGCGACCTCAGCTTGCGCGTTACGCGGCGGCACGTTCTGAGGAATAAAATCGTCCTCGACGCCGGGCACACTGTAGTCATAGGCCCAGCGGTAAACACATGGGAGCTCTTTGCCAAAGTTGCCGTGTCCGGGTGGTGTGGTTTCTGTCTGCCACTCCAGCGTGGTGGCATTCCAGGGATTGCCCGGCGCTTTTTTGCCGTTAAAGGCGCTGACAATCAGGTTGTAGATGAACACCAATTGAGCAAACCCGACCACCAGTGCTGCGATCGTGATGCTAGCGTTCACGTTCTGCGCAGAGTCCGGCAGAAAGGTCGTACCAGTGATTTCAAAGTAACGACGCGGCACACCCATGATGCCTAGATAGTGCATGGGCAGGAACACTAGATAGGAGCCAACAAAGGTCACCCAGAAGTGGAATCGCGCCATTCCCTCGTGGTACCAGCGCCCGGTGATTTTTGGGTACCAGTGATAGATCGCACCGCAGACCACCATCACCGGGGCCACCGCCATCACCATGTGGAAATGCGCCACCACAAAGAGTGTGTCGGACAGCGGCATACTCACCGTCGCATTACCGAGGAAGAGCCCCGTCATCCCACCATTTATAAAGAACAGCAGGAACGCGATCGAGAACAACATCGGAATGGTGAGGTGGATATTGCCCTGCCACAGCGTCAGTACCCAGTTGTAGACCTTCAGTGCGGTAGGTACCGCGATGATCAGGGTGGTCGTGGCGAAGAAGAAGCCAAAGTAAGGATTCATCCCGCTCACATACATGTGGTGAGCCCATACCACAAAGCTCAGCGCGCCAATAATGACGATCGCCCAGACCATCATGCGGTAACCGAAAATGTTTTTGCGCGCGTGGATGCTGATGAGGTCAGACACAATGCCAAAGGCGGGCAGCGCCACGATGTAAACCTCGGGGTGGCCGAAGAACCAGAACAGGTGCTGGAACAAGAGCGGGTTGCCGCCGACATGCTCCGCCTCATTACCCATGGTCATGATCGCCGGCATAAAGAAGCTGGTGCCCAGCAACACGTCCAGCGCCATCATGATCGCGCTTACGAAGAGCGCCGGGAAGGCAAACAGCGCGAGGATAGTTGCGACAAAAATGCCCCATACTGTAAGCGGCATGCGCATCAGTGTCATACCGCGGGTGCGAGCCTGCAGGATGGTCACTACGTAGTTCAGACCGCCCATGGTGAAGCCGATGATGAACACCGCCAGAGAGGCCAGCATCAACAGAATGCCAGCCTCCGAACCGGGCGTGCCGGGCAAAATGGCTTGCGGTGGATACAGCGTCCAACCGGCGCCGGTGGATCCCCCGCCGACAAAGAAGCTGGCTGCGAGCAACAACACCGCTGTGAAGTAGACCCAGAAACTGATCATATTCAGCCAGGGGAACACCATGTCCCGCGCACCGACCATCAGCGGTATCAAATAGTTACCAAATCCGCCGAGGAATAAAGCCGTCAGCAGGTAAACCACCATAATCATGCCGTGCATGGTGACCGCCTGCAGGTAATAGGCGGGGTCAATAAAGGTGAAGGTATTCGGCCAGGCCAACTGCAATCTCATGAACCATGAGAGCACCAGCGCCACCATGCCGATGGCGATCGCCGTTGCCGCGTACTGGATCGCGATGGTCTTCGCGTCCTGTGAAAAAACGTATTTCCCCAGCCAGGTCTTGGCATGGTAGAGCTCCATCTCCCCCACTTCGGCGGGGCGAACAAAACTCGTCTCGTCGTGTGCTATGTGTTCCATCGTATTCTCCGGACTAATTCTGCTGCGCCAGCGTGACCGGCTGCTCTGGGTTTTCGAGGGTAGAGATGTAAGCCACCATGTCCTCGATGGCTTGGTCGTCTATCATGGTATTGGCGACCAATCCCATCTGAAGCCCGTAGAGGTCGTCAGCGTGGCGGCCGCGAATACCGTCGCGGAAATTCTTGATCTGGGACGCGAGATACCAGTCCTCAAGACCCGTTAGCGCGGGCGCGTTGACAGTCCAGACACCCTGACCAAGCTCGCCATGGCACTGCGCACAGGTCGAGACATATAAAGCCTCTGATTTGCTGGGGTCACCGGACGCGCTGGGCTCGTAACGCTCCACCGCGGCAGCCAGCCCGGCACTGGCGTTGTGATCAAATTCGGGTTGGCCCGACAAGGTGTCGATGTAGCTCACCACGTTGTTGATCGCGGCGGCATCGCCCAACATCATCGCCATCGGCGCCATGGTTCGGCCCCAAGTATCGTCCTCATGAGTGCCGCGCACGCCGCGCTTGAAGTGGCGCAGCTGCCGCTTCATGTACTCGGTGTCCATCCCTGCCAGTCGCGGCGCATGCATCGCCTTGTTGCCTTCGGCATTCACGCCGTGACAAGAGCTGCAGACCGCATAAGCGGCCTGCCCGGCCACCAGGTCGGTGCTCAGCTCCGCTTGCGTCTCCGCGAAAGTGGGCTGGTCTGCCAACCATGCCGCATAAGATTCGTCGCTATCGACAATCACCCGGCCGCGCATCGCGTAGTGCCCCACACCGCACAGTTCTTCGCAGAGCAAGTCGTAGCTGCCCGTCTCGGTGGGCTCAGCCCAGATGTAGGACACCTGACCGGGAACGAAGTCCATCTTCACGCGGAATTGGGGGACCGTGAAGTTATGCAGTACGTCGGTTGATCTGAGCAGAAAGGTCACCGGTTGGTCGACCTTCAGGTGTAGAACGGGGTCGTAAACGATCACGTCGTCCTGACCAAAGGGGTCAGAGGGATCGATACCCAGCGGGTTGTCCTCGCTGGTGTGACTCACTGCCACCGCACCCAGCTGACCATCCTCTCCGGGGAGCCGGTAAGACCAGTTCCACTGGCGCGCCAGCACCTCAAGCTCCATGGCGTCGTCTGGTGGCGTCACAACGTCTTTCCAGATAAGTAACCCCGGTGCCAGCATCGCAGCGATGCCCACCGTGGTGAGGCCTGTGAGCCACGACTCCATCTTGACGCTTTCGGGCTCGTACTTAGCCCGGCGACCTTCCTTGTTTCTGAACTTGATAATGCAGTAAGCAATAAAACCGTTACACAGCACAAACCCCAGCCCTGTGACAACAAACGTCAAGGTGATGGTGTCGTCCATCGAGGACCAATTAGACGCTATCGGCGTGAAGTACCACGGACTGAGAAAGTGGAATACCACTGTCCCCAGAACCAAGACGAGCAATACAATTGCAGCAAACATAGTTTATCTCTCGCACCCAGTGCAAAAAGTGGGCACCAACGCCCCCCCAGTACACGACCATCAGAGTAAGAAACTACCGCTTACCGCATTCTTCTCGAGATGTGTCGATACTCCCTATTGGTGGCTGTACTTTGCAGCCGCGTTATTGTTCTTGCTTGTTCGGACGGCCCTGAAATATCAGCGCCCAGTTCCTGAACTTCTCCCAATTGCGAAGCAACAGCATCAACACCCGGGTGTGTGTCACCTCGGTGCCAGCGCGCTCCAACTTGGGATGTTGTTTTAAAACTTCTCTCAGTTTTTTCTGATCTTCTCGATCGGTCTCGACAAAAAGCACATGCCGGCCTTGAGCCAGCGCCTTTTCAAATCGGGTGAAATGGACATTAGGAGCCTGCATACCTATGAAGCCGGCCTCCCAGGTCGCAAAGCCGAAGCCGATGATGGCCAAAAACACAAAGGGGACCCATCCGACCTGCGCCGCAATGCCCGAGAAGTGTGCCACCAGCAGAATGACACCTGCCACGGCCAAGCCCAATACCGCGCCGATTTCACCGGAGTGGATGACATCGGTTTTCAGAAAGCTGGCCACGCGATTCACGTCGTGGCTGTCGAGGCCAACATCATCATTACTGAGCAAATAGATCTGTGGGCGGGCTATGCCGCCAGTCTCGAGGTCGTGCTCAATCTGTTCTAGATCGTCCAGATCGTCACTGATGTAGTAGAAGCGCTTCATGAGCCCTCCTCTCTTTCATTATTATCGTTATGTCCTTGGCGGCGCCCTTTGGGTCATCCACCAAGGCAAGGATCCCTCACCGGTCTCTCGGTACCGTGTGGCCTGCCATCGCTACATCCCCCGATGTAGCCACTTACGCAAGCGAAGAGTTTCCCCTATATGCCCGAGTATAGACCGCTGGTTACAATAAAGGAAGCGCCTTGATCGCTGCCAAAAAGTCGGGCTCTTAACGAGGTCGCAAAGCGTTTGGGCAAGGATTGACCACTCTCACAGGAACGCGTTTATGTCGGCTGCGAGGTCCTAGCCACCAGTGCAGGTAACTAGCCATCAGTGCGGGTAGAGAGAAGCGACTTCTCTAAAAATTGGCTCAATGGATCTACTACATACTCGCCAAACGGCTGAATGTCGCGATAACCGAGCGATCGGTATAGCGCGTCGGCCTCGGGCTGATAGATGCCCATCTCCAGTCGCGCACAGTCGATACCGTCCGCCACAATCTCAGTCTCGATCGCGCTCATCAATTTGCGGGATAGGCCGAGCCCACGATAAGCCTCTTGCACATACAGTCGCTTGATTTCGGCATACCCCGCCCCGCGATAGAAACGCGCCGCAACACAGGCAATACAATCACCAACCTCGCTACCAGATGACAGTTCACTCGTTTTCGCAGGCTGGCCTGCCGCATCAGGGCTTGATGACAGGAAGGCACCGAGAAAGACCGCATCATCGGTTCTCAGGCTCTCGCTACTGACAAGATGATTGCTCTCTGCGGGGTATAACGAGGCCATATATTCATCGGAGAGAACCAACAGATGATCTGCCTCAGCACCCAGTATGGGTGCCAGCGAAATGCTCACACTCTGAGGGCCACGTTCATGCTTTACCGAATATTGTTCCATCCGACAGACCTTATCACGCAGCCAGCAACTCCCCGGCCTTTAGAGATCCGCGTCTAAAGTCAGCGCCAGACCTCGCGACGATCCGGCGAAAAAGCTCAAACATGTGTCGCACAGCGCACGTCGTATTCGGCAGTGACTCATCCGGCAACGAATATCAAAACCAGCGCACCATGCCGATCACCCCCGCAACCGCGTAGAAAAACTGCAGAAGTAAAATGCCCCGATGTCCGCCGAGATATGCCCAAGCGCCGATCGAGATTGCAGAAATGAAGAGCAAAACAAACCCGAGAAATTCGAGCCCAACATTGGAAGCAACAAACAGCGAGTAGGCGATGGCGGTGATCACACCGAACCACTCGAGGACTTTCAGATTCATCGTCATAGAAACCGGTCTTCTCGATGCACTGACTGGGCGGGAGCGAGTATGCCGCGATTCATCCTAAAGGCATAGCAGACGCACGTCCTGTCTGCGCTAGTGCCATCTACCTCTCCCGCCTGCAGAGTTTCTTCGGCAGGGTCAGAATCGGGATCCTTACTGACTCTCTCCGAATACAGGTAAACTTAGCGGGCAGGAACTCCGATGAACGCTCATTCATGCAATCGTGGATAAAGTTGACGACGTGACAACACTCCCGCGCTTTCTAAGATCCCGTTGGTACTGGCTAACTCTGGCCTTGTTCGGTATCGCTCTGCTGGGTGTGGCGCTCTACTACCAGTACGCGCTGGGTGACGAGCCCTGTCAGGTTTGTATTCACGCGAGACTTTGGGTGGTCGCCTTCACCTCGATCGCCCTCATCATGCTGTTCATACCGCAAATCTTGCTGCTGGGTATTTTGGGAAACTTGGGTGTACTCATCGCAGGTTCGGGCCTGTTCGAGCGGGCCCGGTACTTGTACCGGCTCGAAAACGGCATCGGGGACGGTAGCTGTCAGTTTCAACTCGGCATGCCGGACTGGTTCGCCGTGGATCGATGGATGCCATGGCTATTCGAGGTCCGCAATCTATGTTCCTTCACGCCAGAGATGCTGTTTGGCCTGAGCATGGCGGAGACCTTGATGGGTGTGGGCGCGGGCGTATGTATGCTCGCCGGCTGGGTGACGATACGAGATATAGCTGGGCACCTCGGAAGGCATCCCGCTTAACTCGGCAAAGAGGATTGAATATTGAAGGGCAATCCGCAATCGCTACACGCGCGCTACCACCGCGATGGCTTCATCAGCGGCATCCCTATCCTGCCGAAAGGTGAATCACTCCACCACCGAGAACAACTCGAGCAGGCCGAGTCTGCTTTGGGGCACTCGCTTCACTACTTCAACAAAGTCCACACCGTCATGCGCTCTCCATACGAGCTGGCGACGCACCCGAACTTATTGGATATCGTGGAAACAATTCTGGGTCCCGATATTATGCTCTACAACGTGACCTACATTATTAAGGAACCCAACAGCCGCACCTTCGTCAGTTGGCATCAGGATCTGACCTACTGGGGCTTCGACGGCAGCGACCAGTTGTCAGCATGGCTTGCCCTTTCTCCCGCCAATTCGCACAGCGGATGTATGCAGATGATCCCGGGAAGTCATCTGGAGGGCACCAGAGATCAGGAGACCTCGGATAATCCCGACAACGTGTTATTGCAATCACAGACCATTACCAATGTAGACGAAAGCCTTGCCGTGAGCTGTGAGCTGGAGCCGGGAGAGGCCTCCTTGCACCACGGCTGGACGGTGCACTGTTCTCGCCCCAACCTGAGCGACGATCGCCGCATCGGCCTGAACGCCCAGTACATCCGGCCGAGCATGCGCCAAACAAAATCCGACCACGACTCCGCCATGCTGGTCCGGGGAAAAGATACTTTTGGGTATTACCGACACGACGCAGCTGCGCAGTCTTGGTTAGAGGGGGATGCTGCCCAACAGCTGGCGATTGCCAGCCAGGAGTATCAGGACATTGCGGGACGGACGAATCCCTCCTGAGCAACTAGCACTCGATCAAACTGACCGGCACCTCAAGCACATTAACCGCCAACCCACCGCGGGCGGTCTCTTTGTACTTATCCTGCATATCGCGACCCGTATCGCGCATAGTCTTGATCACCTGATCCAGCGAGACAAAGTGCTCGCCACTGCCACGCAGTGCCATCCGCGCGGCGCTAATGGCTTTCACCGCGCCCATGGCATTCCGCTCGATGCAGGGCACCTGCACCAGGCCGCCGATCGGGTCACAGGTCAGGCCTAGGTTATGCTCCATCGCAATTTCCGCGGCATTCTCCACCTGAGCGGGGGTGCCGCCCAGAGCATCGGCCAGGGCGCCTGCCGCCATCGAGCAAGCTGAGCCGACTTCACCCTGGCAGCCGACCTCGGCACCCGAGATAGAGGCGTTGATCTTATAGAGGATGCCAATCGCACCCGCAGTGAGAAGGAAGCGGCAGACGTCCTCGTCGCTCGCGCCATGGCAGTGGTGTAGGTAGTACTTGAGCACAGCGGGAATAATCCCCGCCGCGCCATTGGTGGGCGCCGTCACAATCCGGCCACCGACCGCGTTCTCCTCGTTCACCGCGAGGGCATACAGTGTGACCCAGTCCATAGTGTTCAGCGACTCATCGCCAAGGGAGTCGCCCTGGCTTTTCAGCTGACGATACAAATGCGCCGCTCTTCTCTTCACCTTGAGGCCGCCGGGCATAATCCCTTCGGTGCGACATCCTCGATCAATACAAGCTTGCATGACCTTCCACAACGATAACAGGCCACTGCGCACCTCAGCCTCGGAGCGCCAGGCCTGCTCATTCGCGAGCATAAGAGAGCTGATCGACAACCCATGCTCTCGGCACTGCGCCAAAAGCTCCTCAGCACTGGAGAAGGGGTACTTTACTGGCGTCGGGTCATCAACAATGACGTCCGCCCCGCTCGCCGATTCATCCACGACAAAGCCACCACCGACCGAGTAGTAGATCCGGGTCAATATCGGCTGGTCTTCATCGTTATAGGCAGTGAAGCGCATGCCATTGGGATGAAAAGGCAGGGTCTCTGTGCGATGCATGATCAGATCGGCGCGATAATCGAACGGGATCTGACGTTTTCCCAGCAAAGCCAAACCGCCGTGCTCTCTCGCGGCCGTGACCCGGGCATCGATACCATCGATATCGACGGTGTCGGGTGACTCCCCCTCCAACCCAAGAATAATTGCCTTGGGTAATCCATGACCTGCACCTGTCGCACCCAGTGAACCAAACAGCTCGGTCTTCACCCGGCAACAGCTTGACATGAACTCGCTCTGCTCAAGCCCAAGCGAGAATAACCGCGCAGCGTGCATGGGACCCACGGTATGGGAACTCGACGGCCCTATGCCGACTTTGAAGAGGTCGAAGGTGCTGATAGACATAGACAAAGGGGGGTGCAAACGGTGACGGAGTGTAACGTCAAAAAAAACCCGGCGTCACGCGATTTGTCAGTGGAAGAATCAAGCGAATTCTCCGGCGCGCTGGGGCCCCTGGATTGCTGCACAACGCCCTCAGACGGGCTCTGGCTATGACACCTGTCCCACCCGACGATCACGACTGTATGTTTTGGTGTTTTGCAAGGCGGCTAACCGAATTTCCGGCGGCTAGCAGGCGGTTGCGTCACAGGCTCACTGGCTTATCATTCGCGGTCCTTTCGCCCAATAATGCTGAACGCGTTGCGTCACGCAACGCTCTTGTCTGTGGACCAACGCTATGAACACGCCTACCAAAATCTACCTTGAAGAATCGGAGATACCCACGCGCTGGTACAACGTGGTGGCAGATCTGCCTGAGCCTCCCCCGCCACCACTCCATCCAGGCACGCACCAGCCGGCGACGGGAGAGGACTTTGCTGCACTTTTTCCGAAGGCATTAATTGAGCAGGAGATGTCAGCGGAGCGCTATATCGACATCCCGGGAGAGGTCTTGGATGTTTATCGTCTCTGGCGCCCCAGCCCCCTGTTTCGCGCACACAGGCTCGAAAAACTGCTCGATACGCCGGCACGCATTTATTACAAGTACGAGGGGGTGAGTCCGGCAGGGTCACACAAACCCAATACGGCCGTTCCCCAAGTTTGGTACAACGCCCAAGAGGGCATCCGCAAGCTCACCACTGAGACGGGTGCAGGCCAGTGGGGTAGCTCCCTGGCTTTCGCTTGTGCCCAGTTTGGTCTCGAGTGTGAGATCTGGCAGGTAGCAGCCTCTTACAGAGCCAAACCCTACCGCCGCACCATGATGGAGATTTGGGGTGGGCAGGTCCATCCTAGCCCGTCTGGTGTCACGGACTACGGTAAGCAACTGCTGGCTCAAGATCCCGACCACCCCGGCTCGCTGGGCATCGCAATCTCTGAGGCTGTCGCCGAAGCTGTCAAGGACCCCACCATCCGCTACGCACTCGGCAGTGTGCTGAATCATGTACTGCTCCACCAGACCATAATCGGCGAAGAAGCGCTGCTGCAGCTGGCAAAAGTCGACGAGACACCCGACGTGCTGGTGGGTTGTACTGGCGGCGGCTCCAATTTCGGAGGATTAGCATTTCCGTTCCTGCGCGAGAAGTTCGCGGGCAAAATGAACCCCACAATCCGATGCGTTGAGCCGGCGGCTTGCCCAACACTCACCAAAGGCGAATACCGATACGATTTTGGCGACACCGCGGGCCTGACACCGCTGATGAAAATGCATACGCTGGGCGCATCGTTCATTCCCGAACCCATCCACGCAGGCGGGCTGCGCTACCACGGTATGGCGCCACTGGTCTCACATATCTATGAGCTGGGACTGGTGGAAGCGATCTCGATTCCCCAGACCGAGTGTTTCGAAGGCGCGCTGCAGTTTGCCCGCGCGGAGGGTATCGTGCCGGCGCCCGAACCCACCCACGCCATTGCCGCAGCCGTTCGCGAGGCGCTGGCCTGCAAAGAGTCAGGTGAAGAGAAGGTGATTCTGACCGCGCTGTGTGGCCACGGCCATCTGGATCTGGCCGCCTACGACAAGTTCCTCGCCGGTGAGATGGTCGATCTGGATCTTTCTGATGACGCGATCGCCGAGGCCATGAATCAGGTTCCCAATATCGACGCCTGATCCGGCACACCGCCTAGGCTAAAACGTACTCAAAACGGGAATGCATTATGACACCCCATGCGCTCAAAACGGCTGTTTCCCTTGCCCCGGCCACCGCAAGGGCAACGCCCTCTGTACAGCGCAGGAGTCCAGCTCCACCATCGCGCGCCTCATGGAAAAGATTGTGGTGAGCGCAAGCGTTATTGAGGAAGGCCTTCAGGACGCGCCGATCGCGGTATCGGCATTTACCGGCGAGACCCTCGACTACCGGAATTTCGGGAGAGAACTCGCGGGTTTCACCGCCTCAAGCTGACGCCTGTGACATCGTGCTTCACAGGCTGCACCTTAGTACTGGTATGGTGTTGGCCCTGATGCGGTGCAGGAATGAAGAGTCGTAGTGACTGCCTCCCCTGACATAAAACAGTTCGATATGGTCGTTGTCGGCGCGGGTTTTGCCGGCCTCTACATGA
>CBFHSJ010000063.1:0-11045 GCA_965658485.1 Luminiphilus sp. | reverse complement strand
CCCGTGCCGTCGAGATCAAACCGCCACCGCCTGAGAACAGTGTGACGCCGGAGCGCGGTGGCAGCAGCTTAGCGGGCATTGAATTCATCTCTTGCTCTTCGCGGTTCCAAAGATGGCTACCCGCCATGCGCGGTGTTTTGTCATCGGGTACATTGAAAAACGTGTCGCGCATATCAAGCGGTTCGAAAATACGCGTTTGGAAAAAGTTCTCCAAGGTTTGCCCGCTTAGGCGCTCCACCAGCGCACCCAGCACGTCAGTTGCCACGCTGTAGTGATAGCGAGCGCCCGGTTCAAAACGCAGGGGTAGGTTCGAGAGCTTGTCGATATAGGTTTTGAGATCCGGGCTTTGGCGCAAAGCGGCGTCGCGGTAAGCACGCTCTACAGGGTGCTCAATGTGCCAGCCGTTGGTAAGGCCCGCGGTATGGGTCATTAAGTGTTCGATGGTCATCTGACTCCGGGTTGGAACCAGCTCTCCATCGATTGAGAGCAGCATATTTGCGAGTTCCGGCAGGTATTTAGCCACCGGATCCCCAAGGTGGAAGGCGCCTTCCTCATAGAGAATCATCGCCGCAACGGTGGTGATCGGTTTGGTCATGGAAAAGATGCGGAACAGCGCATCGGTCTCCATAGGTCGATCATCCTCGAGTCCGTAGCGGCCGGCTGCCTCAAAGTGCACGACCTGGCCATGACGCGCGACCAGCGTCACAGTGCCCACTAAATTCCCGTCGGCAATCTCGCGGTCGACAAACTCGGTGATCTTGCTTAGCCGGTCGGCAGAGAACCCAACCACCTCAGGCTCAACGATGTTGATCTCGGCTGCTTGGGGCCGCGTCGCCAGTAGCGAGAGGAGTAACAGGTGTAACAGCGCTCGGATAGTCATCGATTCAGTGCTTTCAAAATTGCGTAGTTCGGCCGAGCACTGTTGTGGATGCCACTCTTCAAGTCAATGTCAGCTGAGGTTATCCAGCCTGCTTAAGCCCTCAGCCCTAGGAGCGCATTCAGCGCTCTGCACCGTAGACCGACCGGTGCGCCTCAAAGTGGGTGTTCGCGCGATAGCCTGCCTGACGATACGAGAAATACACCATGCTGCGTCGGCTATCTGATGCGTTACTCAGCCCTCGGTGTAGCATGCGGTCATCGAAGATCAGGCAAGAGCCTGCGGCAAGTGCAGACGAGAACCCTTCGGGCACCGCTTGCTCAGCCTCGGTCACCAGCTGTTCAGGCACCGTTGTCTCATGCTGATAAACCAGTTCATCGCTCACCAGAGCCGGGTTCCGCAGGTGATTGGTCAGCTGGTGCGAGCCCTTTGCTAACTCGGTGGGACCCATTGCCAGTGGCGTATGATGGAGTGCGACCATGACATTGAGAGCATGGGGCGGAAGATGATCTTTACTGACGTGGGGTGAGTCGATATGCCAGCACTGAGCAGGGCTGCCTGGATCAGAATACACCACGCCGCTAAACGAATGCTCGGCATCCTCGCCCAGCACAGCGGCAATTAGCGGCCACCAGGGTAGAGCGCGATCATCAACGCCAAACTCATCAGGTGAGATCGGAATGTCCCAGCGCCCGGGCGAGCGCTGCACGACCTCGTCGAAGCCTGCGGCGCTGCCAATGCCGATGGGTTGCGTGCCTAACGCTGAGATAACCTGATCGCTGCGACCCAGTGAAACCTCTAGCAGATGGGCAGCAAACTCGGGGTCGCACAAGCCCTCGACCAATAGGAAGCCGTCTTCTTCGAGCTGCTGTTGGGCGTCGACGAGTGGCTTTTCAGGAGCCAATCTGCCTAAAGCCTGTGTGCCGGTATCGTTCATATGTATCGGGTGATGGGTGGGGCGAGCCGTCAGTGCAATCGCACGTCTTGGCGCTTCAGCTCGGCCTGAACGTGGCCAATATCCAGTTCGTCGAAGCCGCGTGTCTGCTGTGCCGAAATCGCGGCCGCGACACCAGCGCCTTGCCCGGTGACGGTGCAACACATCATATTGCGAGTAGCTGCGTGACTGACACGATCACCGCCCGTAATGCGACCCGCGCAGATGAGATTCTTGACGCCTTTGGGTAGCAGGGTGCGGTAGGGGACCTGAAAGTAGCGGCCCGTCGTCGGCAGAATCAAAATGCCGTACCCGTCTATAAACTCTGGGAAGATACCGATGCTGTCCTCGAAGCGGCCCTGATCGCGCACGTCCGCTTCGGTCATGTTGTAAGCAGCGTCGATCTTACGGGTGTCGCGAATGCCCAAGGTCATGCCGAAATTGCGGAGCTTGGCGTTTTCGCAACCCGGGGTGTATTGCTTCAGCGCCTCAATCGCCATCATGGCCTGCTTGCGACCCTCCATCTCCCCGCGGGTCAGGTCATTGGGGTCGGTGCCGTCATAACCCAACAGGTGCACCAGGTTTAGGTAGGTGAGATCCCCAGTGTCATAGAGCGCGCCCCAGGTGCCGGCGATGGTATCGAGGTGCTTGGGAATCAAGCCCGCTTCTCGGGCCTGTTCAAAGGGTTTGCGCAGGAAAGGAGAGAACATCTCATCTTCCTTTCCCGTTGTCTCCACGGTCCATTGGCCATAAGCCCAGTCTCGATAGGTTTGTGGGTCGGCTTTAACGTGCTCGATAAATCGCGATTTGTTGACCCCCGACATCGAGAACATGACGGAGGCGCCAATCATGTCCTCCTTGGCTTGCTTCAGTGTGATCGCGCCCGCGCGGTGCGCGACATCCGCATCGCCCGTGGCGTCGATGATGCGTTTGGCCAGAATCGCCTCGCGCCCGGCCTTGCTCTCGACGACCACGCCTTTGATGACTTCGCCTTCCATAATTGGGGCAACAAACAGTCGGTGCAGCATGGGCGTGATGCCGGCTTCCTCTACCAGCGTGTCGGCAACCCACTTAAAGGCCTCACCGTCGATGGCGTGGCTGTCGGACTGGGGCTCCTTCACTGCGGCACCCATGTCCCGGGCACGCGTTTCAAATTCGATCCCGACACCCTCGGTATCGATTGTCTGCTCGTGGCGATACCAGGCAAAGCCCTCTACCCCCACCGCGGTGATATTGCCGCCAAAGCACCCAAAACGCTCCAGCAAGGTGACTTGACTCCCCGCCCGGGCTGCACCCAGTGCGGCGGCCAAGCCCCCAGGGCCGGACCCCACGACCAGGACGTCGGTTTCGTGAATGACCGGGATCTCTCTGGCGGGCTCGTGAATAGGCATTGGCTTGCTCTCCAGAGGCGTGTTAAGGATCGCTGACGCGCTGAGCATTAAAGTCAGTAGCGCAGCCGTCGCAGGACAATTTTATGACAAAACGCCATCTGAGAGGGTGACATCAGATGATTAAGAACGGACAACCACAGCAATAGGTTTATCCAAACACTCCTGACCTTACAGTTCTCTATAGCGTTTACGGCGACAAATGGCGCGGTGGTATATTTCGCTGAGCGTGGGCGTCTTGTCATCGTTTTCGTCTGAGCTTTGCCGTGGGTGTTGCCATAGATACCCATGAATAAGGTCCTATATGACCAACATAAGAGGCGCCGAGTTGAAGCGCCTGTGAGGAAAAGATATTGAAAGCAGCGGTGTGTCGTGAGGTTGGCCAGCTTCTATCTGTTGAGGATCTGGCCATTGCTGATCCCGAGCAGGGTGAAGTAAGGGTAAAGCTGGCTGCCTGTGCTATCTGCCACAGCGACATTATGTTCATCGATGGCCATTGGGAGGGCGCTCTGCCAGCGGTCTACGGGCACGAAGCCGCTGGTATTGTTGAGTCAATCGGTTCAGGCGTGAGTCATATTTCTGTTGGAGACCACGTGGTGGTCACGCTCATTCGCTCCTGTGGAGACTGCCACTACTGCGCTCGCTCGATAGAAACCCAGTGTGAAAAATCGTTCTCGCTCGACGAGCACAGCCCACTATCAGATCGCTCGGGAGCCCCCATTGGGCAAGGGCTCAATGCCGGGGCCTTTGCCGAGTATGTCGTTGTGGAACAGAGTCAGGTATGTGTTATCCCGCGGGAGTTTCCGCTAGATATCGCGTCAATTTTGGGTTGTGGGGTGCTCACGGGCTTTGGCGCCGTGACCAATACGGTAGACCTCGCGCCTGAGAGCACTGTCGGTGTCATAGGCTGTGGTGGCGTTGGCATCAACAGTATTCAGGCGGCCGTGTTCAAAGGTGCGCACTGCGTGATCGCCGTCGACGTCGTGGACGAAAAGTTAGAAAAAACCCGCCTATTCGGTGCCACGCATACTCTAAATAGCGGTTCTCAAACCTTTATTGATGATGCCCTCGCATTGACCGAGGGCCGCGGCCTCGATTTTGTCTTCGTCACCGTGGGAGCCAGGGCCGCGATCATACAAGGCATGCAAATACTCTCCCGGGCCGGGACCCTGGTCATTGTGGGTATGCCTGCATCAGAAATTTTATTGGAGTGTGACCCAGGCGAGCTGGCGTCAAAGGGCCAGTCGCTCGTAGGCTCAAAAATGGGCTCCAGCTCTGTCAGTCGAGACATTCCTCTATTGGTAAATCTGTATCAGGAAGGGGCCCTTAAATTGGACGAACTGATCAGTGGCCGTTACGCCTTGCACGACATTAACGACGCAATTGATTCGGTGAGGCGAGGTGAGGCATTTCGCAACGTGGTGATGTTCCAGTGATCATTAAAGACTTCGAAACCTTTGTGGTCGGTAATCCCCCTCCGAGGTTTGGAGGACGCTACTTCATCTTCGTAAAGTTGCTGACCGATAGCGGTGTAGTTGGTTACGGCGAGGCCTACTGTGCGACGTTCGGCGCAAAGACTGTGGAGGCGATGCTCCGAGATACCGCCGAGCGGTTTGTCGTGGGTCGCGACCCGTTTCACATAGAGGCACTGTGGCGCAGCATTTATGGCGCTGGATATAACCTCAGACCCGATGTCTCTCTGATGGCTGTCCTTTCCGCACTAGAAATGGCGTGTTGGGACATTATCGGTAAAGAGTGCGGCAAGCCTGTGTATGAATTAATGGGGGGGCAGGTCCACGAAAAGCTCAGAACCTACACCTATATCTATCCGGACCAGGGCGACGTCTATCCTGATGAGAATGATGCCGAGCACGTTTACGCCAATCCGGAGCGCGCGGCTGAGCGCGCAATGCGTTACGTAGAGCAAGGGTTCACGGCGCTCAAATTCGATCCGGCAGGTGCTTACACCGTGTTTGACGGAGGTATGCCCACGGGCAGTGAGCTGGCTCGGTCAGAGGCGTTTATGCGAACCCTCCGTGAGGCGGTAGGCGGGGACGTGGATTTGCTATTTGGTACTCACGGCCAATTCACCCCTGCTGGCGCAATTCGATTAGCGCAGCGCATTGCACCTTATGATCCGTTATGGCTAGAGGAGCCTGTGCCGCCTGAAAATGCTGCCGAGATGGCTGTTGTTGCAAGAGCGACATCGATCCCTGTGGCAACGGGAGAACGGCTCTGCACGAAGTATGAATTCGCTCGCGTACTCGAGGAGGGCGCTGCTGCTATTTTACAATTGAATCTCGGCCGTGTCGGAGGACTGCTAGAAGCCAAAAAGATTGCTGCGTTGGCCGAGGTCAAGTATGCCCAGATTGCACCGCATCTCTATTGCGGGCCAATCGTGGGCGCGGCCAATATCCAACTTGCCGCCTGTTCACCGAATTTTCTGATTCTTGAAGGCATTGAGACGTGGGATGGCTTCCACGCAGCGCTTCTCGATAAGCCAGTCAATTGGCAGAACGGCTATGTCATTCCTTCAGCTGAGCCTGGCTTGGGTGTTACGCTGAATGAAGCGGTGGCTCGGGAGCATCCTTATGAGGGCGACGAGCTGCACCTCGAGATGCTGACCGAGCCCGTGCGCTGAAATAGTCCTGCTTGTCGCTTACCGGTAATTGGTCAAGGCTTCCCCTAGAGCAT
Source organism: Luminiphilus sp. (assembly GCA_965658485.1). Lineage (GTDB taxonomy): Bacteria > Pseudomonadota > Gammaproteobacteria > Pseudomonadales > Halieaceae > Luminiphilus. The sequence goes on along the minus strand of CBFHSJ010000063.1, from coordinate 5,152 downwards.
GCTCCAGTGGCTGCAAAAATCGGGTGAAGCTCTGCCACTGGTCGACACCTGACTGGTAAATCGGCTGGCGGACCTGCTCAGAACTGGGTGTTCTGACCGCCCGGTCGGTTTTATGGAAGTCGATACAAGCTTGCTCGAATGGCAGCTCGCAAAAATCAAGGATGCGACGAACCTGCCCCTCGAGATCGTCGATCACGTCCTCATGCTGAACCCGCAGTATCCGTCCCGGTAGTACTGTTTCCCAATGGGCCATGATATCGACGTATGCCCTGTAGTAGCGGCCTATCTCGTTCAGGCCGTAGGTGAACTCCTGGCCTTCAGCAAATAACTGCTTGAAGCCACTGAAGCAGCAGGCCATGGGGTGTCGGCGCGCATCGATGATACGCGCCTTCGGCAGTATCAATTGGATAAGGGGGATATGCCTGAAATTATTTGGCATCTTGTCGACAAAGAAGCGCCCGTCCTGACGGTGTTGCAGGGTGTCTTCAATATAACTCTCACCCAGTTGCTTGGCTTGAGCGGGGTCTAACTCCGAGAGGATAGAGGGGTAGCGCGATTCTCCACGATGGTGGTTACGTCCACCGAGCCGATTTGCTATGCCGATAATGTTGGCCAATTCCATGGTGCCATCGACTTGGGAGTGCGATGCCAATATCTGCTCAAGCAAGGTAGAACCGGCACGTGGCAGCCCGATGACAAAAATAGGCGCTGAGCTTTCACAGCCCATATCGGCCCGTTCACTGAAGAACTGCTGACCAAAGAGTGCCTTTTGAGTCAGGAGCTCTTCTTCCAGCTTATCGGCGTCATAACCACACTCAGCTTGTTTGAGCGCATTACCCCGCTCGTAGAAAGCGAACGCTTCATCAAACTGTTGCCGGTCTTCCAGCGCTTTGCCGAGCGCGAAGCAGAGATGGATTCTGTCGGTCGAATCCACTTCAGAGGAAGACTCTTGCGCAGTCATCTGCTGAATTTCTTCCTCGGAGAATCGATAGGTTTTAAGGTTGGCGAGGCTCCAGTAAGCGTCACCATAATCCGGCTGGCATTGATACGCTCGCCGGTAGGAGGTGACCGCGTCTGAGGCGAGGCCGCTGGTTTTTTGTGCATGGCCCTGCGCAACCAGCACCCGGGGCAGGTCGCCGTTTTTCGCGAGCACCTGATCGTAGATGTAAAGGGCCTCGTCAAAGTTGCCGACGGCCTGCTGCTCGGCGGCCAGTGTGACCTCATAGAGGAGGTTCTGAGGGTCGCTGTGGTGCAGCTCACGCGCCTGATCCAGTGCTTTGTTGAACTTTTGGCGTTTGTGAAGCACCTGTACGTAATCGAGGCGCGCTCGATGATAGTTGGGGTAAAACTCGACACAGGATTCCAGAAGAAATTCCGCATCGTCGAGAATCTGCAGCTTGCTCCCGATCTCGGCCAGTAACCGCATCGCCTCTCTATGGTGGGGCTCTTTTTTCAGGAAGGCCCTGCAAATCTGCTCCGCGACGTACAATTTATTTTCATGCAGCAAGCTGCTTACGGTGCGCAGTTCCGCCGGCATGCTTTCCAGCCATCGAACATGGTTACTCGCGTCCTCAGCCTTGTCAGCACTGCCCAAAAAGCGATACCGGCCCAGCAGCGCCTGCCAGCTCGCCATCAGCGCGGGGTTGAGTTTGACTGCTTTCTCGAAAGCCTCCGTTGCGCCCTCAGCGTCTTTATTGGCCGCTAGACTGTGGCCGTACTCTTGGTAGGCCCTGCCATATCGAGGGTGTTTGCTGATAAGCCTGTTCAGCAATTCGATGGCGACGGTCGATTCACCAGCCTGACGCTCGCATACAGCCAAGTAGTACAGGCCCTCCCGATGATCCGGATATCGCTCAAGAATTGTGTGGAGCGGTGCGCGAGCGGCAGGTACATCACCTGCTTGCAGGTTGAGCTTTGCCTCTCGTATAAGCGCTTCTGAGGAATCTTCCATAACGCTATCCAATGATGTCATGCACTAAGGGTTCAGTTTCCGACCAAACAAAAAAAGGCGTTCCATAGGGAACGCCTTGCTGTATAGAAACCGCAATCAAGACACGAGAAGATTCAGTATCGGTAACTGAGCCTCAGCCCGTATGTGCGCGGCCTGTTTGGTGTCGTTTTGACAATGTCATCTTCGTTGCTGATGAACAGGTCAGCGCGTTCGTCGGAGAGGTTCTCTCCAAACAGCGTGATCGTCCAGTTATCACGGCTATACCCAAGTGTCGCGTCCCAAGTGCTGTAGCTATCCATATTAAACGAGGCACCCGAGACAATTGAGCTGATCTGGTCGTCCGTATATTGATAAACCAGCTGCGCAAATGCCCCGCTATTCTCGCTGAGCGCCCAGTCATAACGACCGCGAAGCACGTACTGCAGCTCTGGCGCCAGTGCCAACGGACTCCCCTCTGACTCAAGGCCGACGATATTCGCAGGCACATCTGTGAGCTCGGTATCGTTAAACGACAGGTTGGCAAACAGGCTCAGGTTATCGGTTGGCAACCAGGCCGCGTCGATTTCTACACCATTAATCTCAGCATCCGATACGTTATCAATGAACGTCAGGTTGGAAATGTCGAAGTCGAGAACGCCAATTTGCATGGCATCCCATTCAACCCTGTAGATAGAGCCATTGAAACGAAGCGCTTGGTTCAGGAGCGACATCTTCCAGCCGAACTCCATGTTTGTGACTTCGTCTGACTGATAAAAATCGGGAACAAAGGGTCCGACGCCGGGTACTTTGCTGGAGCCGCCGTTTCGGTTAAAGCCGCCAGGGCGATAGCCCTCCGACCATGTTCCGTAAACCATAATGTCGTCGTTGATATCCCACTGCAGATTGAATTTGAGAATGGTGTCGCTCAAGTCAGCGGGACTTGAGTCTTTCAATACCTCATCAATATTTCGGCCCCAGTTAGCATCTCCACTACCATAGTCCCGATTCGCAAAATTGGAGCTACCGTTCAAGCCAATCTCAATGTCATAGCGACGTGCCCCCACCGTTGCAGTCAGCGAGTCGGTGATATCAAAGTAGAGCTCGCCGAAGAACGAGAGCTCTTCTTTGGTTCGAGTAAAGTCATTGAAAAACGCTACACCCGGGTTTCGTGCATTCGGATTGCTGGATGTTGCGCCGGGAATGGGTGCGTTGGGAGCGAAACCTTGCTCCACAGTCGCCGGGTAGTTCCAGTCGCCACGTTCAATATTCTCGGTGTCATCGTAGAACACGCCGACCAGTAACCGAAGGCGCCTGTCCATGTCCGTGTTCAGGCGGAACTCGTGGGTAGTGCGCTCCGTGTTGTAGTACTGATCAAGATAAAAAGCGGGCGCTCCACAGTTAGCATAGCCGGGGTAATCACAAATGTAGTAGGGGATGTAGGGCCCCACGTCTGCATAGCCCGAATAGTCCGAGATGCCTTCAACCAGTCGGTCCAGATAGGAGCCGGTGTAGATGACCTCCAGACTGGCGAGTCGCCCCGTGACCGTCCAGGTGGTGAGGTCGAATTCGTCTTCGGCGGTGTCGGGCTGGAATGAGATTGAATTCAGGTCCCCAAGCGTCGGGTCAAAGTCCCACACACCGTCTGTTTCGATGGTTTGACTGGTGTGTTGCAGTTGCAGATCCCAGTCGTCATTAGGAGCCCAGCGCACGCCTACGCGGAAGCCCTCGTAGGTCGCATCGTTGAAGTTGTCTTCTGCCAATTGATCGTTTCGAGCCACCGCGCGCGTTTCTGGCACGACGCCGCCGAAGCCTGGGTTTTGCAGGCCAATCTGCTTGGTGGCACGGATATTGTTGATATACCCGCCTTCCTTGACGTTGTAGACCGCAATGCGCGCTGCCAAGGTGTCGTCAATGATAGGGATGTTGGCATAGGCCTCAACCGCATTGCTGCCATCCGCGCCACTGGTCTCAGAAACAGAGACATCAAATCCAGCGCTGAATTCGTTGAACTCGGGCTTGTTAGTGATGAGCCTGACGGTGCCCGCCTGTGAACTGGCACCATAAAGCGTGCCCTGCGGGCCAGGCAGTACCTCAACGCGATTCATATCGGTCATGTAGGGGTCAATGTTACGGCCGCCCATAGAGATGGGGGCTTCGTCAAGGTACATCGCCACGTTGGGTTCCAGGCCAACGGCACCCGCGATTTTTAGGCCGCCTTTTCCGGCCGAAACGCCACGGATGAACACTTCATTTCTGCCGGGGCCTCTTCCACCAGAAGTCACACCGGCAAGGTAACGGATGTAATCCTTGAAATTACCAATGCCCAGGTCGTGAAGAGTCTCCTCACCGAGCGTCTGAATGGTGATCGGAATGTCCTGAGCGCTTTCGGAACGCTTAGTCGCAGTTACAACAACTTCCTCAAGCTGCGCCGCGTGCGCAACGCTGGCACCGAATGCCGTGGCCAAAACCGCCGAAATGGATTGGCTGAGACGTTTTTTCTTCATGCTGAGTCCCCTCATGGAGTATCGGGTGGGCGGTTTCGCGCCCTGTGGGTCTATTCTTGCAATTTTTACGGTGGTTGAGCTGGCCCCGTTATTGGCTGGTCAACACCACGCTTTATCTAGAGTAAGTGTGCCGCAAAAAGGCCCAAATACAACCCTTAATCAGCCTTTGCGACGTCGTCTTCGAGGCTTTTTCCCGCCACCAGGGGCTTCTGTTTCATCCAGCGCCGGCCATGGCGTGCCGAGCGCCGCGGTCATCGCCTCGGCATCCAGAGCCCTGCGTGTAGTATTGTTGAGTGCGCTCACCATCGCTGCAATGTGCTCAGGCGTTGTGCCACAGCAGCCCCCGATAATGGTGGCGCCGGCGTCGCGGGCATAAAGGGCATATTGCGCCATCAGTTCCGGGCTGCCGTGGAAATGAATCTCGCCGTCGACATACTGTGGGATGCCGCAGTTCCCTTTCGCAACAACCGGGATCTCAATACCGGCGGCGATCAGCCCCTGGGTCGAATCCATCAACTCGGCGGGCCCCACGCCGCAGTTGGCACCCGCCATATCCAGACCAATCTCTGCTGCAAATTGGGCGAAATCCGCTGGGGTGACGCCCATCATCGAGCGCCTCGCGGTATCAAAGGTCAGCGTGGCGCACACCGGCAAACCGGTTGCGCGTGCCGCTTCTGCCGCGGCGGCCACCTCTTCAAGCGAGGACATGGTCTCGATC
>CBFHSJ010000062.1:1455-11084 GCA_965658485.1 Luminiphilus sp. | reverse complement strand
CGCGATACTGAAACAACGCGATACTGAAACAACGCGATACTGAAACAACGCGATACTGAAACAACGCGATACTGAAATAACGCGATACTGAAATAACGCGATACTGAAATACAGAGCCCCGCTCAAGGCGGGGCTTCTGTGTGCCAGCCAATTCGTGATGCGCGAGCTTAGTCTGACAATGCCAGCGTCGCCGCCTCCTGCTCGCAGGCGTCGGCATCCGGGGCTGATCCTGCGGCTGAACTCAGTTCTGCTCGCGCGGCGGCCATAGTTGCCTGAAATAGTTCGTTGTTTTGCAGCCTGGCAAAAGCCGCCGCGCCCACTGCCATACCTGCCTCGGTGTCACTCATCCAGTGCACGTTACACACCATGCGGCTGCGCGCGTAGTCACGACCTCTCGACAAAAGCGCCTCCGCTCTCTCGGGTGCCAGCTGCGACAGGATGAGTGCCCAACCCCAGCCGATGGCGCTATGGCCGCTCGGATAGGAGCCATCGGTTTCCAGAAGTTCTCGCTCTTCTGGCGTGCATATTGCTCCTCCGTTAATGAGGAAAGGGCGCGGCCGCTGGTGCGCTTTTTTGGCGGGATAGGTCGCCAGACCCAGATCAGTCAATGACCGCTTTAAAAGGCGATACAGGGCAGGCGTTTGAGCCTCGCTGATGGTGGTGCCCAGTGCGCAGGCAAAAATCGACGTCGCGGCGGGGAAGTGCAGATCAGCATCCATAGTAGCCTGATCCCAGCGAGCAGAGCCTTCGAGGCGACGCAGTGCTTCGCTCGCGGCATCATCGGCCTCTTGCCTGGCTGATCCTTCTGATGGCGGCGGTGGGACAAACGCGGCGCTGTCTAATGGCGGCTCGCCGTGAAGGTAGCCCTGCATCAATTGGTGGCCGAGCTCTGGTACGGGTGCGAAAATATCGAGCGACGGCGCTTGTGGCTGGCACGCTGCAAGGGTGCCCAGTACCAAGGCGACGGAAAAAGGCTTTCTCATGATCGAGCCCCAGAGTGCGAATGTCTTGTGGTGGATGTAAGCCCAACAGTTATATTGGGACCTTAATCCAGCGGAAAGCGTGTTGAAAGATCATTTGGTGACACTAGGCGAGGGACTCTGAAGCACCTGCATAATGTCATCGAAGTGGTGGATAAACACGCCAGGCTCAGATTTAGCGGCCAGTCCGAGCAGGCAACGGCCAACATCAGCAGCCAGTATGCTCCGGTAACGGCGCCATTTGTCGCGCATCAGCAGGTCGGTAGCAGGGGCAATGCGCTGCATGAGTGCCTCTATCGGCCGGCGCTGCGCTCTGTCTCCGAGCAGCAGACTCGGCCGAATAATATCGAGCCGCCTGAAGCCCAGCTTCTTGAGTTGCTGTTCCACCTCGCCTTTCACCCGGGAATAAAAAACCGTGGCACGGGGGTTTGCCCCCACCGCAGTCACCACCAAAAAATGCGCGATACCTGCTTCTTTGGCCGCTGAGGCGAAGGAGATAACCGCATCATAATCGACCGCGCGGAAAGCCTCTCTTGAGCCTGCCTGTCGAATGGTGCTGCCCAGAGCGCAGATTGCCACGTCGGCGGGTGGCAGATTCGGTAACCCGGTAAAGCTCGACACAATCTCGATTGAAGCGCGGCCGGTGGGGCGACGTCCCACCGTTGTGACCTCATGGCTAAGATCGCGGCCCAGCTCCAGTAGCTGATTACCTACCAGGCCAGTGGCACCGGCCAGTAGCAGCCTCATCCCGACACTCCGGCGAGCGACATGATGCCCAGCACAAATACGATGGCAACGGTGCCCAGAATCACGGTGGTCATCAGTGCGGCGAAAAGTTTGTTCATCGAGTGAGTATACGATCACTCTGCGCTGTTCGCGGCGGCTTCACTTTCCTCTCACGGCCATGATCCAACCGGATGTTGTTCCGATCGCGCTCGTGTCAAAATAATCCGGTGTCGTTATCAGGTGACGGATTGATGGAACCTTTACAGGGAACCGTGGAGAGCCTTTTCCTAGGTGCTGCGGGAACGCTCAGCAAGGCGGCGCAAAGCGCGCTCGAAATTGCGTTTGACGGAATTGTGGGTGATCGGCACCGGGGTCTCACCCGAAAAGCCTGGGAGCAAACAGATAAACAACCTGGCGGCACCGAGCGGCGGAACGAACGGCAGTGGTCTGCCGTGGCACAGGAAGACCTGGATCAGGTCTCTCAGGTATTGAGTCTTGCGAAACCGCTGACCGCTGGCGATGTTGCTGTGAACCTGAGTATCTCGGGTATACCGGATTTTTCCCGCTTGCCTCGTGGCACGATCTTTACCTTCGAGGGTGGGGTCGTACTGATGGTGGAGGAGTACAACCCACCCTGCAGTCGCATGTCGAAGTATGTTTCAGAATCTCATGAAGCCACCACCGGCGCGGTGTTGGAGGACATGGACTTTATCGAGGCCTCCAAGTTCAGTCGGGGTCTAGTGGGTGTGGTAGAAGTGCCCGGGGTGATATCAGTTGGGGAGGGTGTCTCGATATCGCCCGAAGTTTTGCCAAAATGGCTGCGCGCCTGATGGCTGTTTGCGAAGGAGTTGAGCAACTTGGATAAGTTATTAAAGTTTTACATCAATGGGGAATGGGTTGACCCCGTATCCACCGACAGGATGCCGGTGCTGAATCCCGCCTCTGTCGAACAGGTCGGAGAGGTGGCATTGGGTGGTGAGGCCGATGTCGACCGAGCGGTTGCTGCCGCTGCAGCAGCGTTTGAGCAATTCAGCCTGTCCAGTAAGGCAGAGCGACTCGATTTGCTTGCCCGCATACGAGTCGTCACCGAGCGCCGATTTGAGGAGCTCGCGCAAGCCATGCGGCTGGAGATGGGTGCGCCGATTACAATGGCCCGAGACGCGCAGGCCGACGCCGCGATCGGACACCTCGATGGGTTTGTGGCGGCATTGGAAAAGCTGGAGGAGCAAGAGCGATTTGAGAACGGCGAGTTCTTGCTTAGGGAACCGATCGGTGTCTGTGGGCTGATTACACCGTGGAATTGGCCGATGAATCAGGTCGTGCTCAAAGTGCTTCCAGTGATTGCGACAGGCTGTACCTGTGTGCTCAAGCCTAGTGAGCATACTCCTGTGTCGGCGATGCTTTATGCGGAGATTCTGGATGAAGCAGGTGTGCCTGCAGGTGTGTTCAATCTGGTTCATGGGGTTGGTCCGGTTGTTGGGGGCGCGCTGTCTCGTCACCCCGATGTGCAAATGATGTCATTTACTGGTTCAACCAGAGCCGGCACGGCGGTGACCCGAGACGCGGCTGACTCTGTAAAACGCGTCACCCTCGAGCTCGGCGGTAAATCGCCAAACCTGGTGTTTGCCGACTGCGACCTTAAGGAGCGGGTCACGCAGTCCGTTGCCGAGTGCATGTTCAACACGGGGCAATCTTGTGACGCGCCTACGCGACTGTTAGTTGAGCGGTCTTGCTACGACGAGGTGGTTGAGATTGCCCGGCGGGCAGCGGAAGCCACTGTGGTAGGAAATCCCGAAGAGGAGGGCGATCACATCGGCCCCTTGTTCGATCAAATTCAATTTGATCGAGTGCAAAATATGATCCAAGTTGGCATTGATGAGGGCGCCAATCTGATCGCAGGGGGTTTGGGTCGTCCGGAGGGTTTCGAGGCGGGATGGTTCGTTCGGCCCACCATTTTTGCCGATGTGGACAACACCATGCGGATCGCTCAAGAGGAAATTTTTGGACCTGTTCTCGCGATTATCCCCTTCGATACCGAGGAGGAGGCGATTGAGATAGCGAACGACACGCCCTACGGTCTGGCTGCCTATGTGCAGACCGGTAGCCCTGAGCGTGCAGCGAGGTTGTCACGATCACTGCGAGCGGGTGCGGTGCATATCAATGGCAGCGCTTACGAATATGGGTCCCCGTTTGGCGGCTACAAAGCCTCAGGGAATGGCCGGGAAGGCGGCGAGATGGGTCTCGAAGACTTTCTCGAGACCAAAATGGTGCACGGATTGATGTGAGCTCGGCGACGAGGTTAATCCTCGCTGGTTCGCCAACCCTTATCGGCAATGCGGCCTGTCACGATGCCATTAGGCAACGCAATCGTAAGCTCTGTGCCCACCTCAGCGTGGTCGCTGGGGACGAAGCCCATGCCGACATTGCACTCTAGCCGCGGTGAGTAGGTGATGCTGGTCACGCAGCCGTCGAGGTCCGAACCAGCGACGCTGATGGGGTAGGTTTCCCGGGGATTACGCACTGGACCGCCTTCTACCACCAGCCTAACCATTTTTTGCGGGCAGCCTGTTTCAGCGATGCGTTCCAGCGCCGCCCGACCCAGATAGTCAGCGGTTTTGCCCATTTTGAAAAAGCGGTCCAGTCCCGACTCAATCGGATTGTTGTCGAGCGTCATGTCGTTGCCGTGGGAGAGCAGGCCGGTCTCGATCCGGTCTATCAAATTGGGGCAGCCCGGACGCAAATTCAGATCGGCGCCGGCTTCGGTCACGATGTCCCACAAGCGCTCGCCCTCTGATGAATCGCTCAGGTAGAGCTCAAAACCTCCCTGACCACTCCAGCCCGTGCGAGCGATTACCAGGTGTATACCGGCAATCTGAGTTTCGATGAAGCGGAAGAACCGGATATCCCCGACTGGCTCGTCGATCAATCGGCTTAACAAGATTTCTGACTTGGGGCCTTGCAGGGAAAGGGGAAATACGTCTGGGTCGCTGACTTCGACATCGAAGCCCGCACCAACGGCCAACCCCTTAACCCAGAGTAATACGTCAGAATCGGAGATCGATAGCCAGAACCGGTCTGGCGCCAAGCACAAGATAATGGGGTCGTTGATGATGCCGGCCTTTTCGTCGATCAGCGGCACATACATGCACTGGCCGGGCACTATCTTGGACAGATCTCTGGGGGTCAGATACTCAGCGAGCTTGAGTGCCTCCGGCCCCTTGATTTCGACCTGAACCTGACAGGCCACGTCCCAGATCTGTACATGCTCTCTGAGGTGCCAGTAATCCTCTTCAAGGGACGCATAGGCGGTAGGTAGCACGACATGGTTGTAAACCGAGGCGGTTTTTGCACCAACATGAGAGCGTGTTTCGAAAGGCGATTTACGGAGTCGCCGAGACAGGGACAGGACAGGTAGGTTCATGAGTGAGTGGTCTCGCAGGTCGAACTCAGTGTGGCGTGCAGCCGTTGAGCAGGGCGGGTTTTTATTGTGACGCCGGGCTTTGGCGATCTTTTTCATTGGGTGCCCTGTAGGGCGTGATATGGTTCTCCAGTGAGGCGTCGACGCTGCCGAAAATATAAGCAAAGCGGGCCGCTGATGCATCACATTTTTCATTTATTGGAGCGGCTTTTTTCCTCTCGTGAGTAATACGAAGCAAGGTTATATTGGCGCTGAGGTGAGGGCGGTAAATGACTGATAATTATTCAGAAAATCTTCTATCAAACCATGATTGGTCGTTTCCCGTGCCGATTGCATACGGGCCAGGGCGTCTGAATACCCTGGGGCAGCAAGCATCGGCTTTGGCGCTGACCAACCCTCTGATCGTGACGGACAAGGGGTCTGCAGAGCTGCCGTTTATACAGACCCTTCAGCAAGCTCTTCGCAACGCGGGAATCGAAAGCGCGGTGTTTTCTGACGTCGCACCCAATCCCAAAGACTCGGATATTGCGTTGGCCCGAGAAATCTACCGCCAAGGCGGGCACGATAGTGTCGTTGCCATTGGTGGCGGCAGCGGCATGGATGCGGGTAAGGCCACTGCTTTGACGGCCAACAATGATTGCAACGTGTGGCAATTTGATTTCGACAGGGACGTTCCGGCATTGCCGGCGGGTCATGTGTTTCCGAAGCTGATTTGTATTCCTACCACCGCGGGCACAGGGGCCGAAACGGAAAGTACGGCGATGATCACCCACACAGAGCGCGGAATGAAACTCTGCGTCTGGCACCCGGACCTCAAGCCGTCACTGACGCTACTCGATCCTGAGATCACCGTAGGTTTGCCACCGTCGCTCACTGCCTGGACCGGTGTGGATGCCATGGTGCACGCCATTGAGGCCTACTGTGTGCCCGACTATCACCCCATGTGTGATGGCATCGCGCTGGAGGCCCTAGAGTTGATCGGACGTTGGTTGCCCACCGCTGTGGCGACGCCAGACAGTATGATGGCTCGGGGAGGTATGCAGATAGGCGCCTGTCTCGCCGGGGTGTCGTTTCTGAAAGGGCTCGGACTGGTGCATGCCATCAGCCATATGGTCGGTGCGGAGTTCGACACCCATCACGGTCTCACCAATGCTGTCGTGCTGCCCGCGGTGCTTCGCTACAACGCGCTGGCTATCGAGGATAAGTTGCCGGCCATGTCCCATGCTCTGGGTTTGCAGCAAGCCGATTTCGAGGCGTTTCACTCAGCAATCTGTGCGTTGCTGAACCAGCTCGCTATTCCTGTGACGCTTTCAGATTTGGGCGTTCCGCTGGAGGCTGCGGGTCGTTTGGCAGAAAAGGCACACCAAGACGCAGCGGCGGGAACCAACCCCCGGGAGGCAGATGTGGGGGCGATCGAGCGCCTGATTGTCGAGGCGATCACCGTCGGACGATGACCACCGCAGTGCACACGGGTCGTAACGCGTTAGGCCGTCCCGACGGGATATGCGGCGCCATTGCAAACACTATGATGTTGGCAGGTGAATGAACAGCTTTCAGCTTGGTATTGTCGCCAGTCTGGCCTGTTATCTGGCAATTGGCTGGTATGCCGGAAAGCGTGTTCGGCATTTGGAAGATTTTTTTGTCGCCGGCCGGAATGCGCCCACTATATTGATCCTAGGTACCTTGGTCGCTAGTTTCATGAGCACCAATGCCTTTATGGGCGAGGCGGGCATGTCTTATCAGGGGCATGCGCCGCTCGTCATCATCATGACCTGCTTTAATTGCCTCGGTTACATCGTGGGGGCGGTATTTTTTGGTCGCTATCTGCGTCGGAGTGAGGCTCTGACGGTTCCCGCTTTTTTCCGGGCGCGCTTTAATAGTCGTCGGATTCAGATGTTTGCCGGCATTTCCATTGTTGTGGGACTCTCTGCCTACTTACTCGCTGTCACATGGGGTATGGCGCTGATCATCACTGAGGTCACCGGATTCAGCGAGGTAGCGGCTATAGTATTGGTATGGGTCAGCTATACGTTGTTTACGCTGTACTCGGGCTCTCGTGGAGTCATCTTGACCGATACGGCGATGTTCCTGCTGTTCTCGGGAATCATCGTTATTACCTGTTTTTTCATTGTGGACGCCGCCGGTGGTTGGTTCAGCGCAATCGAATCCCTTGCGGTGTATGAGGCGAAGCCGGGCATCATCGCATGGCATGGCCGGATAGGACCTGATGTCTACTGGCAGACCGAATGGGAGGCTCTCATCTGGGCGAGTATCCTCGGCGTGGCCTGGGGTATCGTGGTGGCTGTGAGTCCTTGGCAGACGAGTCGGTATCTGATGGCGAGGAGCGAACACGTGGTACTTCGCTCGGCGTGCGGCGCGCTGATTGCCATGTTGTTGTTGTATCTGATTACCAACTTCGCGGCCGCGACAGTAAATCTGATCAACCCAGATATCACACCTGCCGAGAGCACCATGATCTGGGTCGCGATGAATTTATTACCCGCGACGTTGGGGGCGATCCTGATATGCGGGGTGTTGGCGGCGGGACTGTCTTCTGCCTCCACTTTCCTGTCGCTGGTTGGCTTTAGCGTCAGTCACGACATTTTGGGGGGTGGTAATGAGCAGGGCTCTGCGAGTGGTGATAGTAACATCGAGAACCGCTTGCACTTAAGGGCAGCGCGTTTGGCGATGTTGATGGTTGGCCTGTCCGTGATTGGTTTGGCGCTATTGCTACCGCGAAATATCTATTGGCTTACCCACTTTGCCGGCCCGCTGTTCGCATCGTCTTGGGGCGTGGTGGCGTTTATGAGCATCTGGAGCGAACGACTCACCGAGGCAGGCGCCTTTTGGGGCATGGTGGCCGGGTTCGGTGTGAACGTGACTATGAATGCCCTGTCTCTGGCGGGTTGGGTGCAGTGGCCGGTTGTGGTTGATCCGATTCTGGTTGGTGTTGTCAGTAGCTATCTTGTGGTGCGGGCGGTCTCTAATCGGGGCGTGGTCTCCGTGACGGAGGCAAGCTATCGCGAAGCACTGCACAGCATGCCGTTAAAGGAGCGGGACCCAGCAGTCGTCCGGCAGACCTTGATATGGCCAAAGGTGATGGTGGCGATGGGAGCGGTGATTGCCGTGGCGTTGACCCTCTTCTATGCCGTGCCCTACCAGCAAGCGATTGCAAGTACTGAAAAAGAGGTGTGGGAGGCTGCATTGTGAGTGGAGAGGTCGTACTAGCGCTTGTTTATGGATTGGTTCTGACTACATCGGGCCTTTGGATATGGCGCCGGGTGATCAGGGATTATCTCAGTCACAAGGGCGACGCAGAATAATGGCTCAGGCCCCCAGCATGAGCTCTATCGACGCTGCGAACGCAAGCAGGGCGCCGTGGGTTTTCTCGCGCTGGCGGCCGACGGATATCTGCACTGCGAGAGCGCATAAATGCACCGGTGTGCAAGTGTGCCTGATCCGGATACAGTAGAGTCGTAACGCATGACGGAGACGCAGCCATGAACGAAATTCTTTCTTTTGATGACGAAGCACAGGCTCACGCAGAGATCGAGGCTATGGGTTACCACGCCATGGCTTTTGATTTTCCCGCTGAGGAGAACGAATTGCACTGGCACGATTTTGACTCAGTGCTTTACGTGACGGACGGTGAGCTCACCGTATGGGTAGACGGCGAGGATGAGCCGGTGACCTGTGAGCGCGGCGCAAAGATCGTCGCCACTGCGGGCACTGTGCACAGGGAGCAAACGCCAGGCTACAGCGCCATCATTGGTTTTTCTGTCGCACCCGAATCACTCACCCAACCGGTCAACAAGCCGCTTCCCGTGTCCTTGTAAGCTCACTGCGAGATTTGGCGAACTCTCGACCGGCAGTTATTAGCGACGCGGCGTAAACCATTTTGATTTCGATAGGTTGCTACCGACGCTGAGGGGGCAGTTGTCCTTTGCGTCGATGCTGGAGGTTTAAATAAGGCTGCTCAGTTTAATGTAGCGTCGTTGCGAGGCCAGGCGGTAGAGCGATCAGCCTGTGCATTGTTGTTTTTACTATCGCTATCTCGCTGTCAGGTGCGCAATCACTGCCTTAGACGCATTGGTTAAGTCGGCGACATCAGGTTTTCTCTAGGTGAAAGGGCGCGAGGCGCGGGCCTTTCTCTCAGCCTGCAACCCATCTAATTGCATTTTCCACTAGGCGTCGATACTCAGGTGACGTGTAGGTATCTGGCCCATCGCCTGGCTGCAGATAAACGATGCGGCTTTTGCCGATCGTTTTTGTCCAGCCAATCAGGTTCGGTCCATCCGGATGGGGCCAGTCGTCGTTACAGAACATCTTGCCCGTGACTGCGTGTTGGGCCGAGTAGAAATGCTCGCGATCGAAGGTGTGACTGCTGCTGAGTAGGGGATCAACTTCTTCTTCGAATACCTCGAACAGGTACAGCTCATCTTTGAGAGAGAAGGCATCGTCTAAACCCTCGGTAACGGGGTGGGGCGCGCCCAACGTTCGCACGA
>CBFHSJ010000062.1:0-1356 GCA_965658485.1 Luminiphilus sp. | reverse complement strand
ATAAAAGAAACGTCCCCCAATCACCTCTCCGTACTCCGGCCAAAGCGGCCAGCCAGCGATGGCGTGATGTAAAAAGACCAGTCCTTTGCCCGCTGCTATTAGGTCCATAAATCCTGTTTTGAATTCGTCCGAGGGTGGCACCAGTCCGGGCGGCTGCGTACTGAAGTCTATACCTGGCATGTCATAAAACACCACGGCATCCCAAGGTGCGGCCGCGGTCGGATTCATGAATGACTGACTGGCGGGCTGCTCAACGAAGGTGTGGCGAATCCCGTCAAAGGATTCAAATAGCGCGGCAAAAGCGTCCTGCTCGAAAGGATGTCCCTTTACCGAAACGAGAATATTCAGCGGGCTGTGATAATCGATGATACCCATGGCGAGGATCCCTCATGGCGATGCCACAGGAGCTTAGCCCGATGGGGCGTTAGTCGCTAGGGAGAGGGTATTCAGCCGGTGTTGCAAACGGCGGCAATGGATCGATGGTAGTGTTGAACCGCGGGCTCATTTCGGCCGATCAGGAAGCTGTCGTTCGCGCCCGAGCGTAGCGCGTTCTGTACCGTGGCAACCAGGGCATAGTCCTCGTCTCGGACCGCTTGAAGCGTCATTTGACTGAAAGTTTCTATTTCTGCCGCTTCTTGATCTGTGGCTGGTGCCTTGGCACTCAGGATGAGCTGGCGCGTCACAGTGGTGGTGCTTGTCTCTCCCGGGAAGATGAAACCGATTAAGCACTGACCACCCAGAATCGCAGAGATAGAAAGGTTCGGAAACACCGAGTGCACGACGCGGATATAGGCCTCGGGCGCTGTCCAGTTCTCGGGCGGCAACTTATTGAGCTCACCGATATTTTTTCTGGCAATCGTCATTCGCTGATGCGCGCCCCAGGTATCGTGAACCAGCAGGTTGCCAACCGTGTGTGGCCCCACGGTTTTGCCATGCACGCTATCGTGGTGGTAGATCTCCAGGTAGCCATCGAGAGTTGCCTTCCACCCGGCGCCAGAGAGGTAGCGCTCGGTATACAGATGCCAGTCATGAAGTGCCTGATCCGCGAGTTTGCTCTTAAATTCCCCCAGCCATTCACTCAGTTCGAATGTTTTTCCCGGGGTCAGGCAGACGAAGATGACCCCCGCACTTTCATCGCAGGCCAGCTCTGTGAGGCCCATGCTGTCGCGATCGACATCACCAAACGTCTCCTCACCATAGATGCCCACCAACTCGCCACGGTTATTGTAGGTCCAGGCGTGGTAGGGGCAGCTGAAGCGAGATTGGTGACCTTTTTCCGCCTGACAGACCTTGGCCCCTCGGTGACGGCAAACATTGATAAAGCAGTGTATGCGTCTGTCGAGATCCCGGGTGATC
>CBFHSJ010000061.1:0-11341 GCA_965658485.1 Luminiphilus sp. | reverse complement strand
GCTCCAAAGTAGCGTGAGCCAGAAGCGGCATCTCGTACGTGGCCTCAACTACGTTTCCGGCAGTCTCCGCCGTGTCGAGCGCACCGATTGCATCGCCGATATCCTCTGCCAATAAGCCGGGGGTATCAGCCAAGGCGCGATAATCCGCGTAGAACTGCTCGCTGGAGACCCCGTCATTCACACCGCGGTCCCAGTCGATTCTGAGTTTGGCACGTGCTTTTTGCGCCCGCCAGTAGCTATCCGCCAACACCACCATGCCGGCCCTGATTGCTTTCACCTTGACCACGCCGGGCATGACCAGCGCTTCCGTGGCATCAAAGTCGATCACCGACCCACCGTGAACCGGAGGCCGCGCGATCGCGCCATAGAGCATACCGGGTAGTTTGATATCAATTCCGAACTCGGCGCTGCCATCGACCTTGCCACCACCTTCATAGCGCCGGGCAGGCTTACCCAGAATCTTGAATTCACTGGGATCCTTAAGTATCACCGTATCGGGGGGCTGGATATCGAGTCGATGAATGGCTTCCAGTAACTCACCATAGGTGCTGCTGCGGCCGCTCGCGGCATGGGTCACCATCCCGCCTTCAGTAGTCAGCTCGGCTGCTGGTACCTGCCAATCCTGTGACGCCGCCTCCAGCAACATGGCTCGCGCCTTGGCACCCGCCGTCCGCATCGGCATAAAGGTACTGCCCGTGGTCACAGATCCCGCTGTCAGGTATTCGCGGAATAATGGCGAGTAGTACTCCGGCGTCGTGGGCGCAGCCTCTAACGCGATACTGCGGTAATCGACGTCGAGTTCCTCCGCCAACATCATGCTCATTACCGTGTAGGCGCCGTTACCAAACTCTGAATTGTTCGCCAGCATCGTAATAACGTTGCTGGGGTCGATGCGCACAAAGCTGTTCATCATGGCGCCGGCGCCACCCGCATATGCTTTTCGAGAGAGGCCAACCGGGCATTGCGCGGCAAAGAGCAGCGCACCGCTACTCTGCACAAATCGTCTGCGGCTCAGTGAACGCGGCGTCAGTGTGTCGCTCATGCGCTCTGCTCCTCTAGCATTAACGCAGCCGCCAAATGCACCGCTTTGCGGATACGGGGGTAGGTACCGCAGCGACAGATGTTGCCCGCCATTGCAGCGTCGATCTCGGGGTCACTGGGATTAGCGTTCTGGGCGAGCAGCGCTGCTGCTGCCATAATCTGACCTGACTGACAGTAACCACATTGCGCGACGTCGGTTTCCAGCCAGGCCTGCTGTACCGGTGACAGGCCGGTCTCAGTCGCCTGCCCCTCAATGGTCTGAATATCCTTGTTCGCGACCGCCGACACAGGCGTCACGCAGGAGCGAATCGCGCGACCCTCCAGGTGCACCGTACAGGCGCCGCATTGCGCGATACCACACCCAAACTTGGTGCCCACAAGATTCAGCTCGTCGCGCAGCACCCACAATAGGGGTGTATCAGCCTCGCTGGTCACCTCGACCTCATTGCCATTTACCATCAGTTTCATGGTTGATCCTCAGCTCATGCGCCTGAAGGGACAATATGACACCGCCGAAGGCTTTGATAAAGAGCAGACGGGCTCAGCGGCGGCTTCTACCCGCGGACGGATCCTTGAAACCATGTGGCCACGCATCGGAATAGGCGGCTCAAAGTGTGTACACTTTAATATCAATTGCATACACTAAGGCGTCTATGTGCTGGCGTTGCCCCGTCAGGACACTCACTTTTGGGGGAGCCACCATGGAAATCCATCGCGTTAGCGCGTATCACGATGTCGAGCATGCACTCAGGATCACCGACCTAAAACAATCCCTGTACGACGAGGGCAAGATCCTCATGGATAAAGTGCTGGTCACCCTCCACGGCGATGAGCACCGACAGCGACGCTCAATCGAAAGCCAGCTATTCCGCAAGAACTTTTTTCGCGTGCACGAAAACGAGGTATTCCCCGACTTGCTCAGCGAGACGCTGAATCAGTTCCTCACCGAGTCAGCCATAGACCTCAAGGAACTGGGCTACCGCATTATGGTTCATCTCTCACTGTCCTTCGCGGGCATCGATCGCATCGACGGTACCGTAGAGGAAGCAGACGCCCAGCACCGGCTGCTGATTCAACTGGGTCAAGCCGCAACGATTGGCCAATTCAAGGGCGACCGGGAGCCCATCTTTCAGGAAATCCGTGAGGCGATTGATGAATTTCGCGAGCGCTTCTTCCTCCCCTCCCGCAACCGGCGACTCGCACTGTTGGAGCAATACCGTGCCGGCACCCTGAGCGAGGAGGACTTGCCCAGAGACATCCTCACCATACTGCTGATGCATGACGAAGAGCTCTCCATGCCGGATGAACTGATGGTGAGAGAGGTCGCTTTCTTCTATCTGGCGGCTTCGCACACCTCCGTCCATACGTTGGTCCACGCAACCAACGAGCTCTTCAACTGGTGCGACCGACAGGGCCAAACACCAGCTGAAGTCGTTGCCAATGCACATCAACTGCAACGCTTTGTTTTGGAAAGCATGCGGCTACACCCCTCCAGCCCGGAAGCCTGGCGTCGCGCCGAGGCCGAGATCACCCTCGCCGACGGTCGCGTGGTGCCGGAGGGCGACAAAGTGGTCGTCGACCTCCAGACCGCCAACCGCGATACCAGTGTTTTCGGCGAGGACGCCGCCGAATTCAACCCATTGCGTTCCGTTCAGGGACGCATCAGCCCCGCCGGCATGTCCTTTGGTGGCGGCATGCATGTCTGTCTCGGCATGAATCTCGTAGCAGGCACCGTGCTGAGAGACGGAGAGTCACCCAAGGCAGATAACCACCAGTTCGGCACCATCACGCTGATTATTAAGGAGCTCATTGAACGGGGTATGCGGCCCAACCCCGACCAGGCGCCGAAGAAGATCGAAGCCTCGGAGCGAGATGTCTGGGCCATCTATCCGGTGCTTTTCTGACCACATGAATGCGCCCGCCCGCATCAGCGGCTACCAGAATGCCCATCAGGCACTGTGCGACCGGCGCCTAGTGCAGTCCATGTACAGCGAGTGTGATGTGCTGATGGAACGCGTGTTACTAACGCTGCACGGCAAGGCACACACCTGCCGCCGCGCCATCGAGTGGAAGCTGTTTCGCCGAGACTTCGCGCGCTACTACGAGCGCGAGGTCTACCCCAGTACATTGAATCGAACTTTGGCGCCCTATCTCGCTCGCGGGCACCTTGATCTCCCGGAATTTGGTTTCAGGGTCAACATCAACCTGAGTGCGGATATTGCCGGCGTTGATCGACCCGAGGGGTCTGAATCAGAGACCGACGCGCTGGTGACCCTGACGCGCAAATTCGGCGAGGGGGCTACGCTATTTCATTCCACCCGGAACAAGGAAACCGTACGCAAGGAAGTGGCGACGGCGCTCACGCAGTTTAACGAGCGGTTCCTGCTCCCCTCCAGATCTCGTCGAGAGGCGCTACTGCAACAGGTCAGCGAGGGCAGCCTGACTGAGGATGAAGCGCCCAGGGATATTCTCACCGTACTCCTGGCCAATCGCGCCGACCAAGATCTGGATGACGACATGATCTTGCGCGAGGTGGCTTTTTTTATGCAGGCGGGCTCGCACAGCTCGGCCAATGCGCTCACTCACAGCTTTCATGAAATCGATCAGTGGTGTCGCCGTCATCCAGCCGATCGCGACCGGCTCATGACCGACGATCATTTTCTCCAGCGCTGCATCCATGAGAGCTTGCGGCTGCACCCTGCCAGCCCCGTCGCCTGGCGCACTGCGAGTGAAGCCTTTTCGCTGCCCGACGGTACTGATGTCGCCGCGGGTGATAGCGTGGTCATCGATTTAATGTCGGCCAATCTGGAAGTGCCGCTGTTTGGTGAGGATGCCGAGCAGTTCAATCCCCACCGAGCAGTGGCGAATCGTATACCACCCTTCGGACTGAGTTTCGGTATCGGCATTCACACGTGTTTCGGGCGCGACATTGCCGGCGGTTTGGGTGACGCCAAAACAGAAGGCGAAGCACCACACCTCGGCACACTCACCAATTTATTAAAGAATCTCATGCAACACGATGCCCGACCGGATCCCGCCAATCCCGCAGTGGCGGACGCCGGCACCGAGCGGCCCAATTGGGGATGCTATCCGCTGATCATCGGCCAACAGACCAGCGCTAAAGGGGCCGCGACGTGACGGATCATGACCTCACCCAGGCTGATACCGTGCGCCTCGCCATAGAACGCGAAATTTTCGGAGGCCAATTGGCTCCGGGGGATGCCCTTGAAGAAGGTCGCTTGGCCAACCGCTTCGGCGTATCACGAACCCCAGTCAGGGAAGCCATTACCCAGCTTGCTCAAGCAGGATTAATTACCAAACGTGCTCACAAGCGCGCGGTCGTGGCACAACTAGATCCCAGCACCATGCTAGAACTGTTTGAAGCGCTGGCTGAGCTTGAAGGCGCCTCCGTTTTCTTAAGCACTTCGCGCATGTCGGAGAGTGAAAAACACGCGTTACAGGACATTCACGAAGCCGCTGCCGAGAACCTTCGCAGTGACGGTGACCCCAACGAGTATGCCGATCTTGGTTTTGCCTTTCATCAGCGGATCGTGCGCGGCTGTCACAACACGGCGCTGATCGACACCACCGAGTGGCTCGCATTACGGGTGCTCCCCTACCGTCGCTTTCAGGTGGTTGCGCCGGGTCGACTGCAGAGAAACCAAACCGATCATGACGCCATTATTTCCGCTATCTTTGCAGGCGACGCGGAAGCCGCCCGCGAGGAAATCCGCCGGCACACACTCGAGCAAGGGGATGCGTTGATGCGCTTTATTGCGCTCAACAAAACCTCCCACGCCGACTTCCATCCGAACGGGCTCATCAAGGAGCAGCCACTATGAGTGACGCTTACACCCTGATTCAAAACGGACTCATCATCGATGGTACAGGGTCCGACCCCTTCACTAGCGATGTACTGATCGGCGGCCAACGCATCGTGGCCGTGGGCGCCGATGCAGGCGCCAGCTGCCCCGCGGATGCGCCGATGGAAAAAATCGATGCATCCGGATGCCGCGTGATGCCGGGCATGATCGACAGCCACTGTCACATCAGTTTTGATCACCCCAACAGCAACGACGAGCTTTTCTTTCACCGCCGCTATGGCCTAGCCGCACTCGTTGCCGGAGTCAACGCACAGAAGGTGCTTCGCGCCGGGTTCACCAGCTTCTTCGATGCCGACTGCGTATTTGATGTTGGGGTGGATCTCCGAGATGCGATCGAAGGCGGCGTCATTGAAGGCCCCAGAATGACCACCGGCGGCAACGTCCTGATCAACTGCATCGGCGGAACAGCAGCACGACTGCTGCCTGACGAAGGCACCCGGGGCTATGCGCGGATTGTGCACACGCCCGATGAGATCGTTAAAGAGATCCACAAGCAGATCAAAATGGGGGTCGACTGGATCAAGGTGCACGTCAGTGGTCTGCCGATCCGGCCCGGCAAGGAAGGGGGAGAAATCTCCACCTGGACGGTGGACGAACTGAAGCTCGTCTGCGACACCGCGCACCAATTTGGCATCCCGGTTGTCGGGCACTGTCGCAACGCCACCAGCACCCGCGACGCCGCCATCGCCGGCTTCGACATGATCCTGCACGCCACCTATATGGATGACGAGGCATTAAAAGCTGTCGTCGATCGCAAAGTGCCGTTGGTGCCCACCTTCACCTTCCAAGCCAACTTGGCAGACTTTGGTGCCGTAATCGGTTCCGATGAGAACCTTCGGGAGGTCTTTCGCGCCGAAATCACCGAGAGCGTGGGGACCCTGCGCGCGGCCTTTGACGCCGGCGTGCCCCTGGCCACCGGCAGCGAGAGCGGCTTCAGTCTGACGCCCTACGGCGACTGGCACTACCGCGAGCTACAGGTATTTGTCGAAGATCTGGGCATGACGCCCTTACAAGCGATCAACAGCGCCACCGAGCAAGGCGCGCGGGCACTTAAGCTGGAAGGCGAGCTGGGCTGCGTCAAACCCGATTACCTTGCCGATATCCTGATTTTTGATGGTGAGCCGGAAACCCATATCACCCAGCTGGGGGACGCCGATCGATTCCGCCACATCATCAAAGACGGCCGATTGGTCGACACCGGCACCCCCCTACCCAAGGCGTGGCAGCTGCCTGGCTGGCGGGTAAGCGAGTATTCGGAGCGCATCCTGACCAAGGAGCTGGTGCAGTCGATGGGATTGAATCCTTAATCCATGGGTCGAGGATGCATTTAACGATGTAGACAGCGTAGCGACACTCGGGGAGTGCTCGCTGGACCCATTAAAGCAATAAACGGTCACCTCTGTCATGAGAAAGCATAAGCAGTGAGGTCAGCATGAGAACGGCAGTGATTACGGGCGGAGCCGCTGGATTGGGGGCCGACGTCGCGCGCCGCCTGAGCGAGGCTGGCTATCGCATTGGCATCTTCGACTTGGGCGCCGAGCGCGTCGCTCAGACCGCATCCGAGATAGACAACGCGGTGGGTATCGAGGCTGACGTTACCTCCCCGGAACAGATCGCAGCCGCCTTTGAGGCCTTCGGTGAGACACCCGATCTCCTGGTGAACAATGCCGGCATCGTGCGCTTCGGCGCCATGGAAGCGCAGTCTGTGCAGGACTACATCGACGTGGTCAACGTCAATCTGCTGGGCAGCTGCTTCTGTGCCCGCGAGATTGCGCCAGCCATGATGGAGAGAGGCTCCGGCCATATCATCAACTTTACGTCCATCAATGGCATTCACCCCGCCCCGGGTGTCGGGCTATATGGCCCTACCAAGGCTGCGATGGCCAATATGACCCAAGCCATGGCCATCGAATGGGGTCCCAAGGGGATCCGCGTGAACGCCATTGCGCCTGGCATGATCGACGCAGGCATGTCCAAACCGATTTTTGAGAATCCGAAGGTCAGAGCTGTTAGAGGCGGGGGCGTGCCACTGCGCGCTTTGGGCGAATCGGCAGACATTGCAGAAGCTGTCCTCTTCCTCGACTCCGAGGGCGCCAAATACATCTCTGGCCATGAGCTGGTGGTGGATGGCGGCGTCTCTACCAGCGTCATGGCCCACCTTCCCCGCGAATGACAGCGGCTCGCCAAAATCTGATTCTCGTGGGCGGCATCTTCCACGACTTTCGTGCATCAGCCGAAGCGCTCGCGACCGTATTGGCGCCGCTGGGGATTGAATCGCGTATCGAGGCCGATCTCGACGCCGGCATCGCCAGCCTCGCTGACAACCCGGTCGACCTGTTGACCATCAATGCCCTGCGCTGGGAAATGATAGGAGAAAAATATGACCCCTATCGCCAGGCAGAGGCTTACTCGCCTCCGCGGGAAACCCGCATGGCCATTGAGGCGCACCTGCGGTCAGGCGGCGCGTTACTGGGTTTGCATACTGCCAGCATTTGCTTCTCGGACTGGCCAGAGTGGGGTTCGCTGTTGGGCGGGCGCTGGGTGTGGGGCACCAGCTGGCACCCGCAACCCGAGACCGTGACTGTCGTGCCGGAAAAAGATAACGCGCTGGCAGATTTGCCCCCCTTTGAAGTGCACGATGAGCTCTACACCGATTTATTGCTCGAATCAGACGTGCAAGTACTGGCCCATGGCCATAGTGCCGCCATGCCGACATCACAGCCTATTGTGTGGTCACGCAAGGTGGGCACTGGCCGGGTGATCTACGACGCGCTGGGCCACGACGGCGAATCGCTGTCTCACCCCGCTCACGCTCAGCTACTCCGTGAAACGGTGAGCTGGGCACTCGATAAGGCTGGTATGCAATGAAATCTCTCGAAGGCATGTCGATATTAGTCACTGGCGGCGGCTCGGGTATTGGATTAGGCACGGCGCGTTATTGCATTGAGCGGGGCGCGAAGGTCACGATCTGTGGTCGACGGGAAGACAAGATCCAGGCAGCGGCCGCGGAATTAGGTGACGCGTGTCGCGGCGTCGCGGCGGATGTCACCCTCGCTGCCGATCGGCAAAAGTTGCTCGAGACGGCCATCCATCATGGCGGACAACTCGATGCTCTTATCAACAATGCAGGCAACATGTATCGGGGCGCAATCACCGAACTGGATGAAACCGCCCTGCAGGAGGTGTTTCACACCAATGTGATCGCAGCCATGATGCTGACCGGCCTCTGCACACCCAGCCTTGCGCATCAGGAAGGCGCCGTGGTGTTTGTCGGGTCAATCCACACCCGCCGCGCTTTTCCCGGCGCCTCCCCCTACGCCGCGACTAAAGCAGCAGTACAGGGCCTCACCCGCGTGCTAGCCGCTGAACTGGGTGAGCAGAGGATCCGAGTCAACTGCCTGCTACCGGGCGCGGTATTCACGGAAATAAACCAGCGTGCAGGGCTCATGGACGATGAAACCGCGTTGCAAAGACTGGAAGGGATGTCAGACTTGCACGCCTTGGGCCGCATTGGCACCACCGAAGAAATCGCAGAAGCCATGGCTTACCTGATCTGCGCCGAGTGGGTCACGGGCGCCATGATTGATATCGATGGAGGCTTGGGTTTGGGAATCACCGCAGACCCCGCCATCAACAAAAGGAAGGAGAGCAGTGAACATGAGTGAATCCATCAGTGTGAATGTCACCACCCGCGAGGGGGAGCAACGAACAGTCACGCAGGGCGTCGGACACGAGTCACTCATGCAGCTGCTTTACGAGGAAGATATTGGCGTCGAAGCCATTTGCGGTGGTTGCACCTCCTGCGCTACATGCCATGTGCTGATAGAACCCGAGTGGATGAACAAGTTACCCGAGCGGGACCAGGCCGAACTGATGTTACTTCAGTATGCGGAGCACTATGATCCCGAACGCTCGCGCCTCAGCTGTCAATTGCAGCTGAGCCCAGAGCTTGACGGCATGCCGCTCACCATTGCACCCGAAGAGTGAGCTTCACACTGTGACGGCACTAGCTAGAATTTCGGGAGCCTGCTGATGACCGATCGCGCCGCACTCTCAAACGCGCAATCAATTGATATTCATGCCCACGCGGTGCTTGCAGGCTCGATGGGTACCGCCGGAAGACACGGACCGGAGATCGGCTACACCGAATCGGGAGCACCCTGGTTTCGGGTGGGAGATTATCGCCTCGATGGGGTTCGCTACGAGGGCAGCCCTTTTATGGAGGCCGATGTCCGGCTGACCAATATGGACGCTGCCGGCATCGACTTTCAGGTGCTCTCGCCCAACCCGCTGACCTATTTTCATCACATCGACCCCAGCGACGCCGCGGGGTTTTGCGAGCAACATAACAATGCACTGGCCGAAGTCGTGCTCGCGCACCCAACTCGACTGGCCGGCTTCGCGGCATTGCCCATGCAGGATATTCAAGCAGCTTGCGCAGAGCTCCAGCGCGCCATTGAGGAGCTCGACTTGCTTGGCGCCTATATCGGCACAGATATCGGTCGCCCGTTGAATGACCCGGCGCTGGACCCTTTCTACGAAAAGGTTGTGCAGCTGAATGTGCCGTTAATGATTCACCCCGCCCCCGCAGGTATCGACGGGCCTGCGGGCGATCCGAATTTAAAACAATTTGATCTCGACCTGCTCACCGGTTTCGCGGCGCAGGAATCGATCGCCGTGGCGACGCTCATCTTTGGCGGCGTGCTGCATCGGCACCCCAATATCGATATCTGCCTGAGTCATGCCGGGGGCACCATGACATCGCTGATTGGTCGCTTTAACCGCGCCTGCACCAAACGACCCTGGGTACCCGAGCATCTCCAGTACGAGGGGGCGTTTGAAGAATCGCTGCAGAAACTATGGTTCGACACCCATGTCCATGACCCGCGGGTGCTGAACTGGGTCATCGACATTATGGGTACCGACAAGCTACTGCTCGGCACCAATTTTGCGGGCTGGGACCAGCATGCGATGACACAGGACGTGCCACCGGAACTGGCGCTCACGATGGCCGATAATGCGAAACGCCTGCTGAGAGTGAGCACCTGACGTGGTAGGGCCTACCGAGCGAGAGCTCGCACAGCGCTGGCCGCTGATCATGGCGACCTGCATGGGCATTATCAGTAGCTCCTTCGTGCTGCCCTACTACTCCATAGGTGCACTACTCACCCCGGTGACCGAAGAATTCGGATGGAGCCGCGCGCAGTTCCAAGCCGCCATTCTGTTCAGCTCCGGTCTGGGTGCCCTGACATCGCCGCTGATTGGCTGGCTCAACGACAAATACGGCCCGAGACGAGTCGCCCTCCCCTCAATGATCGGGCTGTCACTGGGTCTACTCACTGCCTCCCAGATTCAGGGTGATTTATGGATGCTCTTTCTTGCCTACGGCATGATGGCGCTGCTAGGCGCTGGCACGATACCTGTCACTTGGACTCGCGCGATTGCGACCAGCTTCTTCAAGCGACGGGGTTTGGCACTGGGCCTAGCGCTGACCGGGACCGGTATCTGCGCATCGGTCGCCCCGCACTACACCGTATGGCTGACGGATCAATTTGGGTGGCGAGGCGCGTACGTGGGCCTCGCGCTA
Organism: Luminiphilus sp.; assembly: GCA_965658485.1. Taxonomy (GTDB): domain Bacteria; phylum Pseudomonadota; class Gammaproteobacteria; order Pseudomonadales; family Halieaceae; genus Luminiphilus. Next base: position 829 of record CBFHSJ010000061.1, on the reverse strand, counting down.
GTGCCCTTATTCCTCGCCTGGCCCATGCTGTACTTCCTGTTCAGGCCGTTAGACGCGCATTCGCAGTCAGACCAACAGGAGCCCGAGACAACCGCGGCGTTAGAGCGCGGCCTGACGTTGCGCGAGGCCGTCCGAGGGTATCGATTTTGGGTCTTATTGTTGTCGATTCTGTTCGCCTACCAGGGCTTCTCAGGCATTGGACCCAACCTGCTGCCCTCGCTTACTGATGATGGCTTCAGTCGGGAGCAGGCAGCATCGGTGCAAAGCGTTTTTGGCCTGTCGATCATTGTCGGCCGCGTGGTGGTGGGCTACCTGGTCGATCGATTGTGGGCACCGGGAGTGGCGGCTTTCTGCCTTGCGATTCCGGCCGCAGGCGCTGCAATGCTTCATGGCTCACAAACCTTTGAGACCGCGGCGCTGGCGGCATTTCTGATTGGCTTTGCAGCCGGGGCGGAACTGGACCTAATGGCCTTTCTCGCAGCGCGCTATTTTGGGTTGGCCCACTACGCCAAGATTTATTCAATTCTGTATGCCACGCTGGCCGTCTGCTCAGGCACCGCGCCCATGATTTTTGCCTCGGTCTATGATTCCACAGGCAGCTACGACTTGGGCTACTCAGTCGCCGCCGGGCTCTTCATGGTCTCGGTGGTGCTGATCTTACTGCTGGGGCGCTACCCAAAAGAATATGAGGGCGGGCACTAGGCAACCGCCCTCAATCGAGGCCTTATGAGCCAATGGGCGCCCAAGCCAACAGACTGCTGTCGTTGGTAAAGGTATTCGGCACCAGCTTGATGCCCCCCGCCTCTGCCAAGGCCACGTAATCCATCCA
>CBFHSJ010000060.1:0-11449 GCA_965658485.1 Luminiphilus sp. | reverse complement strand
ACCCCTCCGGCAATGCGTTCCCTTCGCTGGTTGAAGTCGTAGCTGTCGCGCAGGTAGCGCTCGGCCGCGTCCTGCAGCAGGGTCTGGTCTTCAGTCATATGCGCCGACATGAATCAGAGCCCCAGTACATGCTTGGCAATGATGCCGCGCTGAATTTCAGCGGTGCCGCCATAAATCGTCGTGGCGCGACTGTTGATGTATTCGGCCATGGTAGTCACGCATTCGGCAGGTGCGGCGGTGTCGCCGGTGTAGTCGGGCGCGAGCACATCGCTTTGCCAGGGCATGGCACTCTGGCCGGCCGCTTCGATCAACAGCTCGGCGCAGCGCTGGCCCAGCTCCGTACCGGAGACCTTCACCAAAGACGATAGGGCGCCCGGATTATCGCCCGCTGAAAGGCTCCCTTTGATACGCAGCTCCGTCTGCTCCAGCGCCATCACATCAATCTCAGTTTCGGCCACGCGGTAGGCGTAGGTCGGGTCATCGATGGCGCGACTGTTGGGGTTCGACATGGCGCGTTGAAGTTTGCCAAGCTGTTTTTTTAGCTCAATGGTGAAATGCTGCCCGCCGCGCTCAAATTCCAGCAGGTACTTGGCCACCGTCCAGCCCTGATTTTCCTCGCCCAGCAGATTCGCCACGGGCACACGCACGTTCTCGAAAAACACCTGGCACTGCTCGACCTCGCCGCCCAGGCTTGGGAAAGGGGCCACCGTGATGCCCGGGGTCGCCATATCGATCAAGAGAAAGCTGATCCCAGCTTGTGGTTTCACGTTCTTATCGGTGCGCACCAGACAGAAGATCCAGTTGGAGTGATGCGCCATGCTGGTCCAGATCTTGGTGCCATTGACCACGTAGTCGTCACCATCGCGGTCGGCCGTTGTTTTCAGCGAGGCAAGATCCGATCCGGAGCCGGGCTCCGAGTAGCCCTGACACCACACGTCATCACCCGAGATGATGCCGGGAAGAAACTGGGTTTTTTGAGCCTCGGTACCAAAGTGCATCAGCATAGGCCCAAGCATCTGTACGCCCATCATCACCGGGTTGGGCGCGTTAGCGAGCTTGCACTCCTCAAGAAAAATATAGCGCTGCTGGATGTCCCACCCTGTGCCGCCATGCTCTATCGGCCACTCCGGCGCACCCCAGCCTTTAGCGTGCAAAATGCTCTGCCATTGGCGGCCGGCTTCAAAGTCAGAGAACACGCTGGTCGTGCGCTCGCCCGCTCGGATAAGCTCAGGAGTCAGCGCGTCTTTCAGGAACTCTCGGATGGACGCCCTGAAAGTGTCGTAGTCAGTGGGTATGGGATTGGATGCATTCACGTTGCGTGTCCTCTCGGTCCGGTGCTCAGCTAAGCTGAACACCCTGTTCCTTTAATTGCGCTCTCAACGCCGCCTTCTGGATTTTACCCGAAGGCGTTTTCGGCATTTCCGCCACGACAGATAGCCACTGCGGCCATTTCTGCTTGGCCAGCTGCTGCTCAGCACACAATTCGGTCAAGTTTGCCAAAGTGGGTGCCTCGTCGCCGTATATCGTGACAAAGACGGCCACACCCTCGCCCAATCGCTCGTGCGGTGCCGAGACCGCTGCCGCTTCAGCCACGGCGGGGTGAAGCAACACCACTTCTTCAATCTCTCTGGCCGAGAGATTCTCACCACCGCGAATAATAATGTCTTTTTTGCGATCCGTGATGACGATGGCATCAGAGTCCAGGAGTTGTCCAATGTCGCCGGTCTGAAAGAAGCCGTCTTTGGAAAACGCCGCGGCGTTCTGCTCCGCATCCCGATACCCCTGCATCATCGCAGGCCCTCGCACCCAGATCTCTCCATCAGCGTTCCTACCCAAATCTTGACCATCGTCATCGCAGATTTTGACTTCGTAGTTGAAGACCCGGCCATCGGTTTCAGCGGCTAACTGGGTTTCATCGTCTGCAACGAACCCAACCGTGACCAAGGGCACCTCGGTAGAGCCGTAAACGCGAACCGCACGACAGTTGGCAAGCACCTCGCTGGCATCATAAATCAGGGCTGAGGGCACGGCCGCGCCGCCGCAGGCGAACAGACGGAAGCTTGGCAGGTCCTTGCCCTGTTCCCGGCAGGCGTCCACCAGCTCGCGCAGAAAAGGGGTGGCACTCACACAGGTTGTAGCGTGGTGCGTCTCGATGAGCTCCACGGCGCGGCTCACCACCCAGCTTTCCATGAGCAGCACTTTCGTATCGGTGAAAAAGGGTAGCTCGATACCGTTGACGTAGCCTGTGACGTGGGTCACCGGTGACGGCATGAGCATCATATCCCGGTGATCCAAGCCCCACGCAATTACGCCATTGTCCAGCGCTTTGGCGAGGGTGTTATGACTGTGACGCACGGCTTTGGGGTTACCGGTGGTGCCCGAAGTGTAGAGCACAACCTTGGTGTCGTCGGGATCCACTGGCACGACATCGGCCAGTGGAAATGCATCGCTGTCCATGACGTCCTCAAAACGAAGCACGTCGTCCGGCAGATCATCGTCGCCACCACAGCACACCACATGGCGAAGGTCGGGCAGAGCTGGCCGCAGTTCGCGAATCATCCCCACGAAATCAAATCCGCGAAGCCGGTGCGGGATGAACAGGATTTCGGTTTTGGCATCGCCCAGAATGAATCCCAGTTCCTTGCCTCGGTATATCGGCACGACGGGGTTGATCACGAGCCCGCAGATCGATGCGGCAATCGCCAGTGGCACTGCCTCGGGAATATTGGGGAGTTGAAAGGTGAGCGTGGCTCCCGGTTTGACGCCCAGCTGCTGAATGCCTCTGGCGAGTTGGTTAGCCTGATGCCACGCCTCTGCATAGGACAATCGAACGCCCGAGTCGAACAGCAGCGCCGTATCATCAGGGCGCGAGGATGCGCGCTCCTGAGCCAGCGCTGCCAGCGTGGTGTGCCTGAACGATGTGTCAGTGATGAGATTCACTTATGCCCCAGCTTAATGCTCGCCGTTGGTATTGTTATCAGGGGAGGGTGCGCACATTTGTGCGCTCCGCACCTGCCACCTTCATCACTGCGACATCGATCCCCGTCGCGGTGGTTTCTGTTGGCGGTCGATGACTATATAGTATGGGCGCTGTTTAAAACAAACCAACCCGCTTGTTTATCTGCCCTTGAGCACGCTGTTCGGGGGTACTAGACGAAAGGCGGGTGACCGAAGTGCCAGGGGAATTTCATGATGGGTCCTAGTGACAAGAGCGCGCGCATACTGGGTGAGTTACAGGCCTTTATGGCAGCGCATATCTATCCTAATGAGGTGGCTCATCAGGAGGCGCTCGCGAGCGCAGACAATCGCTTTGCGTCGATGCCTTTAGTGGAGTCGCTGAAGGAGAAGGCCCGCAGTGCGGGGCTTTGGAATTTGTTTGTACCGACTGAGTATGAGCAATACAGCGATCATGGCGGTATGAGCTTTCTCGACTACGCGCCGCTGGCCGAAGAAATGGGCCGTGTGATCTGGTGTCCAGAGGTTTTCAATTGCAATGCGCCCGACACCGGCAATATGGAAGTGCTGATGAAGTTCGGCACCGAAGCGCAAAAGGCTGCCTGGTTGCAACCGCTACTGGCAGGTGAGATTCGGTCCTCTTATGCGATGACGGAGCCGCAGGTTGCCTCGAGCGATGCGACCAACATTCAGCTCGATATCCGTCGTGATGGCGACGAGTGGGTACTGAATGGCCATAAGTGGTTCATCACCGGTGCGCCCTATGAGCGCTGCAAAATATTTATTGTGATGGGCAAGAGCGATGCAGAGAACCCGAACCGACATTTGCAGCAAACCCAGATTCTTGTGCCCAAAGACACGCCAGGCGTTGAGGTGCTGCGACCGCTGACCACGCTCGGTTACGACGATGCACCGATTGGGCATGCCGAGGTGACGTTTACCGATGTCCGCGTGCCTGCCGAGAATCTCCTGCTCGGTGAGGGGAGGGGATTTGAGATCGCACAGAGCCGCCTGGCTCCCGGTCGCATGCACCACTGTATGCGACTGATTGGTGCCGGCCAGCGTTGCCTGGAACTCGCCTGCCAGCGCGTGGAAGACCGGGAAACCTTCGGCAAAAAACTGAGCCAGCATCAGTCGATTCGCGAAAACATCGCTAAGAGCTATGCCGAGCTGGAAATGGCCCGCTTACTGGTTCATAAGACCTGTTGGCACATTGATCATCACGGCGTGAAACCTTCAATAGAATTGATCTCGGCCACCAAAATCAGCGTGCCGCTGATGATTCAGGCGATTATCGACCGCTGCATGCAAATGCACGGCGCCGGTGGGCTGACCGAGGATTGGTGCATGGCTGAGCAGTTCAACTACGCTCGCTGGTGTCGCCAGGCAGATGGCCCTGATGAGGTGCACCAAATGGCCCTCGGCAAGCGCATCATTCAACAGTATGCCGATGCCCAGGCTTAAGCGATTTCTGATGGCCTAGCAGTCGACTCATTTTTGATAGTCGCCTGGGCTGCTCGCTTTGAGGCAACCATAAATAAGAGAGGGGTAAGACGATGACTGATGACGAGAAGATAGCCTTTGTGCAGCAACTTTATGCCACGAGTGGCGCGGGCGACTTTGACACCGCCGAGACCATGTTGACCGACGATTTTTTCATCATTGAGGCCGAGGGCCTGCCGATGGCCGGTGAGTATCGCGGCAAGAGGGCGCTGCGCGATTTGTATTCCCATGTTTTTGGTACGTTGAAGGTCGCAGACCTTGAGCCAGAAGTGATGACGGTGGGTGGCGACTACGTGGTCAACATGGTGTCTTTCCGTTTCGAAGACCCCAGTCTTGCGCCCGCGCAGTTAGCGGAGCTCTTTCGATTCCGCGACGGCAAGGTTTGCGAGATTCGGCCCTATTACTTTGACCCCAAACCCATTGTGGATGCTTGGGCACATTACAGCGCTGCCTGACTTAATAACCCGATTCACAAAAAGCCGGGGGTCAGTGCCCGAACCCAGTAGGGCGACTCAACGCGGTCGATAAGGGATTTCGCTATCTCTGATGCCTTTCGCAGGGTTTGCATTCTTGTCTTTCAGATAATGGGACAGTGCGTTTACCGAGAGGTCTGAATTGGGCGTCGGCCCCACGTAAACGTGGTCCAGCGGGATGGCCCCCTTTGTTGCAAGATTGAACAAATAGTGGGGGACTAGCATGGCCTTCCCCTCTCTAAAAGCAATCGGTTTATCCGCAACCGACATAAAGGCGGGTGAAACCAGCCGCCACTCTTGTTCCTCGGCAAACGAGGGGTGCTTCAAGAGAGCGCAAATGCCTAGCAAGTCACCCTCTATGTCATCGAGCGCTTTCTGCAGATCAGGGTGCTCAGCGTGCATCGATACAACGATGCTGACGATGTCGTTGGCTAATGCTTGCTGCTCAGTCACGTTGTAGAGGCACCTTCCCAGAGAAAAGTTCTGCTCGTCTGCGAGTGCTTTGATCGCACGCGGATTAAAACCTAGGCTGACGCCTTTTCCGTGGTTTGAATAGCCCCGCCACTGGCTCAATAAGTTGCCGTTGGCTCTGAAAGACGCAGAAAAGAGCATTGGCCCGACATTGATTTGCTCGCGCAACCAAGCAGAAAAAATAGATAACGCAGCGTTTAGTTCGCGACTGGTTTGGGTGCGGCTTGCGATGGTGGTTTGTAAGAGGTTGAGTGCGTAAATCAACTCGGTCGAGTCATTCATGTAGCGGATGTCTGACGCGCGCAGCGTGCGAGATTCGACAATGCCCATCAGTCCCTGCAAAGAAGTGTAGTGATAGAGCGTATCGTCAGGGACGGTAGAAAATAGGTGTGCTCGGAGCGCAGCTATCACGCGACGTTTCCTCTAAATCTTCCACAATAGCTGATGATTGTTAAATTTTTTCGAGGATTTTTGATCAGAGGTACGTGGCAGTCTGTAGGCTGTGACTAAGCATAACGCCATGGGTGAACTTGAGTGGTCCACACCCTGGTGCCTCAAATAAAAAGCCCGCTTCGAACGGGCTTGTTGTCGATCTGGTCCTATCTCTCTAGTAGCCTTAATGATCGTGGCCTGCATCGTGGCTATGCCCAATTTTGTAATTAAGATAGCCACTGTTACGAAAGAAAGCCTCCTCCTCATGGTCCCCCAGATCTGCAAAGTCATATGTTCGATAAGACTCTAGCTTCGAAGATACCGATGAAATGCGCTGTCTGTTTGTCTCAAGCAGCTCTACTTCCCAGCGATTGCCACCCGATACTGTTTGTCTGTCGAGAAGAATGGGTAAATCGACATTGTCGATCAACACGGCTTTGATGGTCTCGCCATTAACTACACCCTCATAGGTGTTTGTTGCGAGACATTGATATGTGCCTGACCCCGTTTTTTGGAGTAATTCCAGGGTGTCGTCTGAAAGAAAGCGCCTGACTTCACTCCAACCACCTGGCACGTTTGTGGGCGAAGGCTCGTGTTCTACGCCTATTTTCTCGGCGTTGAAGTACTCCTCATACCCTATATTTTCCTCCGAATAGCGGAGATAAACGCGCGTAATACCCTGAGGCTTGAAGTCGTATATAACCCTGGCGTTTGTCTCTCTCAAAATAGAGAGTGATTGCTTATGTCCGGTACTGCTCTCGCTGCTCAGCGTTATACCGATAACGTCCTGTGCGTCGATGCAATCAGATGCGGCTACCGGCATAGTGATTGACGATATAAGAATGGTTGCGGGCAAAAAGTGTTTCATGTGGTTACTCTATGAAAAAAACCACCGCTCGAGTGAGCGGCGGTTATATTTTGGACTTACTTACTTACTTACTTACTTACTTTGCCCCGGCGTCGGCCTTCGCAATGAGGTCTAGTGCATAGTCAGTGAAGTGGAAGATGGCATTTTGCTCGTTGGTTCCCCGTACAAGCGAAGCGCCCGGGCCAATTGCGTAAACGCCAATATCCTCACCCGCATGGGTTTCGGACGTTAATGGCACAATTGCCTCCTGGTGGTAGCCCGGCGACGTCGTGTCAATAGATGAAATGTCCACTCGACCCGAGTTGATAGGGCAGTCGTAACCGGCGTCAGAGTCAGTTTCAGCACCCAAGTCACAGAACCCACGGCCATTTGTGTAGGTGACCGTTGTGAAGGGAAGTCCGTCAGCTGCGGATTGTGGATCACCACCTGCCGAGTAGACCGCTTTGCCCAAGATGGGGTTTCCGCGGGTGACATAGCCACCCATTGTCATCACGTGACTGTGGTCAGCGGTGACAATGATGAGCGTGTCTTCCTGACTCGTGAGGTTAACAGCCGTTTGGACGGCGTTTGAGTACTCAACTGTATCCATAAGCGCGCCATAGGCGTTACCCGCGTGGTGAGCGTGGTCGATACGGCCTGACTCCACGACCAACAAGTAGCCAGTTGGGTTGTTGTCCAGGATCTGAATCGCCTTAGCGGTCATTTCGGAAAGCGATGGCTCGCCTGCAATGTCATTGCTCCGGTCGGCTTCGTACTGCATGTGCGATTCGTTGAACAGGCCCAGTATTTTGGAAGTGTTCTCGGTATCGATCGCGTCAAAGCCGGCCTGATCCGTAACATATTGACCCATTGGGTACTTTGCGGACCACTCTGCTGGCAGGTTGCGTCCATCAGTTCGATCACCCTCCGCACCACTATTAACCGACTTTTCTACGTTGAACGCCGTATCTTTCGGAATAAAGTGCCGCCGACCACCGCCCATCACGACATCGATACCATCGATATCAACGCCTGCAAACTTCGCTTCTAGGTTGTCCTCGAAGTTAATCAGCTGTGAGGCAATGTCTTCCTGTGTAGAGCACGCGCCCTCAGTGGGAAGGTCAGAGTTGTCCTCATAATTTCTGTCAGCTGACTTAGCATAGTTAGCGCCGGGTGTCGCGTGCGTGATGCGAGCCGTCGAAATAACGCCGGTCGACAAGCCAGCAATTTCAGCTAGCTCCATGCTGGTAACCAGCTCGTTAGCAGCTGATGTCGTATCGCAGTCGCCTCGATTTGCTGTTTCGTTATAACCGAAAACACCGATATCTGTCTTAACGCCTGTGACCATCGCACCCATGGTGCCTGCGGAATCTGGCACCTGTGAGTTGGTGTTGTAGACCTTAACGAGACCCGCAAATGGGAAACGGTCGAAAGACAAATCATTAGATTCGGGCCCATCAAAATTGGTCGACTGACCGTCAGTCCATGACATGCCTTTCATTTCGCCTTCAAAAATACGTGCAGCGGTGACAGTAGAGGGGCCCATGCCATCGCCGACGAAGAGAATTACGTTCTTGGCTGAGCCACGGACTTCTTTGAGGTCAGACGTTTCCATTGCACGAATACGACCTTCGTCGTTGACGAAGAAGGCGTTATTGACGTTGTTGAGCACATCGAGACGGGTCAGCTTGACATTGCGAGCGCCCTCACCATCGGCACCATCAGCACCATCAGCACCATCAGCACCAGGTGCACCATCAGCACCAGCCGCGCCATTAGCACCGTCTCGGCCATCATCGCCGTCACATGCCGCAAGGGTTAAAGCGAGTAGCGCAGAAGCAAAGAGATTCAGTTTTGGAGTAAATAGCATCGTCAGTCCCCTTAGTCAGTGATCACAGGACGAGCGTTATTCATGATGTGAAACACCATGCTCTGCTCGACGGTACCGCGAACGAATGAAGATCCGGGACCTGTAGCGTGAATAGAAATATCTTCGCCCGAATGTGTTTCAGATGTGAGCGGGACGACGGCTTCCTGGTGGTAACCTGGAGTTGTGGTATCAACGCTGGTCAAATCCACACGTGTGCCTGCCGCGATTGGGCAGTCCGTATCACTGTAACCGGCATCAGAGTCGGTCTCGGCTCCTAGGTCACAGAAACCGCGACCGTTGTTGTAGGCAACTGTCGTGAAGGGCAAGCCATCACTCGCTGCTTGTGGATCACCACCTTCGCTGTAAACCGCCTTCCCCAAGATAGGATTGCCGCGCGTTACGTAGCCACCCATCGTATTTACATGGCCGTGGTCAGCTGTTACCAGGATCAGCGTCTCGTTGGGATCAGTCGCCTCATATGCAGCCTTCACTGCGGCGGCAAGCGCTACGGTGTCAGTCAGAGCGCCTGCATAGTTGCCGGCGTGGTGCGCGTGGTCAATACGACCGGACTCGACCATTAAGAAGAACCCTTGGGGGTTGTTATCGAGCACCTCAATCGCGGTTTTAGTCATCTCTGCAATTGATGGCTCGCCCGCGATATCGTTACCGCGATCAGCTTCGTACTGCATGTGTGACTCATTAAAAAGTCCGAGCAGCTTGTCTGTTGCCTCAGTGTCAATCGCGTCAAACCCGGCTTTGTCGGTGACATAAGCAACATTCATGTCGGCGTACTTTGCCATCCACTCTTCGGGCAAGTTGCGACCGTCTGTTCGGTCACCCTCAGCGCCGCTGTCCGCAGCCTTTTCAACGTTAAACGCTACATCTTTGGGTATGAAATGGCGGCGACCACCACCCATAGCAACTTCGAATCCATCAACGTCAGCACCATCGAATCGCGCTTCGATGTTGTCTTCAAGACTGATCAATTGAGACGCGATATCTTCGATTTTACCGAAGCAAGACGTGCCTTCTCGAATGTCTGAAATATCTTCGTAGTTACGGTCTGGTGTCTTCGCGTACAGAGCTCCGGGTGTCGCGTGAGTCAAGCGCGCCGTTGAGACGATGCCTGTTGCCATGCCCGCAACCTCTGCCATTTCAAGGTAAGTTGTTACGAGGTTGCCTTCCAAAGTATCGCAATCGCCACGGTTAGTATCCTCGTCGTAACCGAAAACACCGATGTCAGTTTTAAGGCCCGAGACCATCGCTGTCATAGTGCCTGCGGAGTCCGGCACTTGGGAGTTGGTGTTGTAGGTCTTTACAAGTGCTGTGTGTGGGAAGTTTTCAAAGTACAGCTCGTGCTCTTCACCACCTTGATTACCCTCGATAGACTGGCCTTCGAAGATACGTGCAGTAGTCAAAGTCACAATGCCCATGCCGTCTCCCACGAACAAAATGACGTTCTTGGCAGTGGCGGGCGTATTCATGGTCTTTTCTTTCATGGCGATGTTTGCGTTGGCTTCCTTGAACCAGACGCTCTCAGTCTGATGCGAGGGAAGAACCTGTGCTTCAGCGACAATGCCGCTGAAGGCAAGCGCAACAGCCATGCTCAACTTGCTTAGTCTCATTTTTTAGCACCTATACGATTACAGTGATGTGGCATAAAGGACTGGCGACGCGGTGAACGAAGTCACCGAGCGGAAGCATGATGACTGTGTGTGACAAGAGGATTTCGAGATTGTTAAGCCTTGCTTAAGCTTTTATTACTCAGTGATTGCAGTTTTATTACGGACAAGGTCTGTCTCTTAAGCCCCAGCCACTTGGCATCGCGATGCCGACTTCTGTCCGGCTCTTGAGCTACTTGTTTGACTGTATGTAATTAACTTCGGGGTCTTAAGATGAGCGCACCGCTTTGTTCTGTGAGCAAGACAATGGTCTGGCTTCCTGAAACATCAGCACCTTCGATACATGAATGTGATACATGAATGTGATACGTCAATGTTGAACCATGCGAATTTACTTGCTGCTTGTGGGTCAAGTCCGGGGTGATGGTTTGGCAAGGGGTTGACAGGAGACGGGTACTAAGTGCCCGACGAGATCTTTTCCACCGCTTGATATGCTGACCCGCTACGACACAGGCCTTGATAGACCAAACTATGTAACTTAGCTCGATGGTTGTCTCTCGGCGTGCTTATTCGTCGCTAACCCGCTTCATTTCGGGCCGTAACCTTACGGAGAAACTCTGAAGAAGCCCGGTAATGACGCCTTAAAAAAACCCCACTACTTGATAGTGGGGCAAATAGAAGCCACTCACTGAGTTTCCCTACTCAGCGCGGCGAATATAGCCGAGCTGGTGTTTCAAACGCTCGCAGTTCTTGTGAAGTTTTTATTTCCTTCACTGCCTTGTCCCTTTTCGCCGATCATATTGCCCGTCTATACGCACGCTGATTGCTGATTGCTGATTGCTGAGTGCTGATTGCTGAGTGCTGAGTGATGGAGTGATGGAGCGCTGGAGTGCTGGTCATGTCGTGACAACCGTCATCGGGTAGTCATGGAACTGACGCCAACCTGACATGTAGCTGTCATCGGGCACTCACGAAAAGATCAGAAAAATTTCATCTTTCTGACGCCTCAGTGAAACGCCCGCTCGCGATCATCAGCCAGCCCCGGGCGCGTCGAATGACGACGTCATTACGCGGGCTCCATTGACGACGTTCCTACTATTTGGAGATGCCATGAAAAGCTCTTTTCCCTGCAAAACCCCACTGGCGGCGGCCATCAGTGCTGCACTCGCATCGACCCTTGCGTTCAGCCAAAATTTGACTCCCGACGATGAACAGCTTGAGGAAATTGTGGTGGTGTCTAAGGCCACCACTTACGCCAACAATGCGATTACGGACA
>CBFHSJ010000059.1:0-11739 GCA_965658485.1 Luminiphilus sp. | reverse complement strand
CGGTCATGATCGAGGCAATCGCCCGGCGCTTTATTACCGGTTCTATGTGGCGTGCCTATGAGCGGGGCGTGCGCGAGTTTTGCGGTATTGAGTTAGCCGAGGGTCTGCATCGGGATCAGCGTTTAAGTGAGACGCTGGTGACGCCCTCGACCAAGGGGGTCATGCGGGGCCTGCGGGGTATTCCGGAGGCCGACGACACCAATGTGTCGCGGGCTCAACTGGAGGCGCACTGGCGGGCCTTCGGGTTTCATGCCAGAGAGGATGTTGGGCGTTATGAGGTGTTGCTCCGAGAGGGCGTGGACCTGATCGTCCGGCACCTCGATCCCCTTGATTTGATGCTGGTCGATACCAAATTTGAGTTTGGCTACGCCCGTGACGCCAGTGGGGAGGAAAGCCTTATCTATATGGACGAGATCGGTACGCCGGATTCTTCCCGCATCTGGGATGCGTTGGCGTATCGAGGCGGCAGTGTGGTCGAGAACAGCAAGGAAGAATTTCGTCAGGCGCTGCTGAGACACGTTAATGACCCTGAGCTCCTGCTGGACCACCAGCGCTTTGAGGAGCGGAAGCTTTTCGCCGCGGAGCATGCGCTCCCTGCAGTGATGCTTCACACCTTGTCGGAAACCTATCGATCGTTAGCCGAGCGCATCACAGAGCGTCCGTTGGAAGTTCCTGACCGCCCGCTCGAGAGTATGATGGCAGTGCTTGTAGACGAATTGGACCTGGCTCGCTAGCCGGATTTTAGGAGAAAGAAGCCATGCCGATTTTTAAATTAACCGATTCGCTGTCCGTTGCGTCGCAGATCACCCCGCAGGATATTCCCAATTTGTCCGAACAGGGCTTCACCGCCGTGGTGTGTAACCGCCCAGATGGCGAGGTGCCGGGCCAGCCGACCATGGATGAGATCGAGGCCGCCTGCCATACCGCAGATCTGCTCTTCGTTCGTTATCCAGTCGATGCGATGAATTTTCCGGGTCCCGATATAGAGGGTTTGGGGGCTTTGTTTGATGACCCCGGTCAATCGGTGCTGGCTTATTGCCGAACGGGTACCCGTTGCGCCAACTTATGGGTCACTTCACAGACCAGTGGAGCACAGGCAGAGGCGATGCAATTGGCCCGAGATATTGGTTTTGATCTCAGTCTAGCTCGCGCCTGAGCGCGCCTGTGCTGCTTGCTATCGGTTGATTGGTAGCCGGTTGGTGTCTGGCTAAGCGCACGGCCGCCTAGCCTACTGTAGCGCGGTCAGCAACGCTTCCAGGGCAAGTTGCGCGTCGGCACTCCAGCTCCCTGTGCCAAGTTCTGTCGCGATTGCTGCCTCAGTTGATGCAGGGACATGCTCAGGATGATGTGCCTCCGCTATGGTGGCATAGGGCAATAGCGCTTGGGGATTCGGGCCTGCATCGAGGCGATAGATTCTTACCGATAGTAGGTCACCTCGCCTGACAGTTTGCCCTGTAAGTTTGGTAAACGCGTCACCGCAGGGCACGCTGGCCTCGGCAATGATTTCCCGATAGAGGTGCTGCCCCGCCTGCTCGAGCGTGCTACCAATGCTATCGCCCTGGCGGATCAGGGCATCGGCTTCTGCAAGTGTCGGGGGGATCGGACTCGCGAAGCGGGTGACCGCTAGCGTGCGGCAGATATCTGAGTCTTCATGGCGACTACAGAGGCTGGCCAGACGAGTCGCGGTATCCTGATGAAGCACCTGCACGTAGTAACTGCCAAAACGGGCTTTGATGCGTTCGCTATTCACTGAATGATGTGTCCCCGTAACGTCTGCGATGCCTTATAAAGCGAGCAGGCTGTCCCTTTTCGCAGCGCGAGGGGACACTAACCTGACTCTCCCGAATCCGCAATGACCCAGCGTCTTGAGGGAGATAATTCTGAGGTATGATTCCACTCCCGACACCCACAGCGCACCGTGTCCTCAAGCAATTCAAAACATGGCTGTGAGTTATGAGTCTTTAACGTGATGTGAGAACCCTGCATGAACTTTTTACAACGCATTTCCATTGCTCTAGCCCTTTTTATGACTGTTGCCGCGCCGGCCTCGTTGGCAAATGAAGCGCTGGAAGCCGAGGTCAAGGCGGTTTACGACAGTAAACTTAAAGAGCTGTTTCTGTACTTCCATCAAAACCCTGAGCTCTCGACCATGGAGCACAAGACGTCGGCCCGACTGGCCGATGAGCTGACAGCGCTGGGCTATACCGTCCATCGCAATGTCGGCGGGACGGGCATTGTTGCGCTGCTGGAGAATGGCAAGGGTCCGCTGGTGATGTTCCGGGCCGATATGGACGGCTTGCCGGTAGAGGAAAAATCAGGACTCGCCTATGCGTCGCGGGCGAAGCAGGTCGACCCCAATGGCAATGAGGTGTTTGTGATGCACGCCTGCGGTCACGATGTGCACATTACCAGCTTAGTCGGTACCGCGCAGTTAATGGCGGAGAAGCGGGATCAGTGGCAGGGCACACTGATGCTGATTGGTCAACCAGCAGAGGAGCGTGTGCTCGGCGCCGCAGCAATGCGGGCGGATAACCTCTGGCAGCGATTTGGACAGCCGGACTACGCGATGGCTCTCCATGTGACCTCGGCTATGCCTACGGGGATGATCGGCGCATCCACCGACTCCCCGTATTCTGGAGCGGATACAGTCGATATCTACATCACTGGCGTGGGGGCACACGGCGCCTCTCCTCACCGTGGAGTGGATCCGATTGTATTGGGCTCTCAGATTGTGATGGGGCTGCAGACAGTGGTCAGCCGAACGCTGCCGCCAAGACGGCCTGGCGTAATTACGGTGGGCGCTTTTCACAGCGGTACCAAACACAACATTATTTCTGACGCGGCGCACCTGCAGCTGACCGTGCGCAGCGAATCCGCTGAAGATCGGACGCTACTGCTAGATGGTATTCGCAGGGTGGCGGAAAATATGGGTCGAGTCGCAGGCCTGCCCGATGAGCTGCTCCCAGAAGTGGTGGTGTCAGAGGAGAGTGTGCCACCGACACTTAACGACAAAGCGCTCACCGAGCGGATAATGGGGCGGTGGAATACACATTTTGGTGACGGTGTGTTGTTTTCAGGTGAGCGTTTGGGAATGGGGGCGGAGGATTTCCCCTTCTTCACGGTCGACCCTTACATTCCCAGTCTCTACTTCGCGGTGGGCGGCACACCGCCCGAGGACTTCGTGCGCGAGCGTGAGGGCGGGGCCCCAGTGCCCTCGCATCACTCGCCGCTGTTCAAAATTGAGCCCGATGCCTCTGTAACAATGGGTGTTGAGGCTTCCGTTACGGCGTTGCTCGATCTGCTGGGGTCGTGACCCAGATCACCTCCCACAGTCACACCGCGCACTATCCGGTCTGGGATCGCGCGGTCCGCTCATTCCATTGGTACTTGCCAATTGCCATCGGGGTAATGTGGTGGAGTGGCGAGCAGGGCAGGATGGATATTCATGAGAAGGTGGGCTATAGCCTGCTCTGCTTGGTTGCGACACGGGTCATCTGGGGATTTATGGGCAGTGAGGCGGCGCGTTTTCGCGCGTTTTTGTTCGCTCCCCGCACCGTGATCACGTATATCAGAGAAGGGGGGCAGTATGCCGGCCACAACCCTTTGGGTGGTTTGTCGGTCACGGTGCTGCTGTTGCTATTACTGACGCAGGCCGGATCAGGAGTCTTCAGTCGGGATGACTTGCTGTTCGAGGGACCTTTTTCTTACTGGGTCGGCAATCTGTCTGGCACCTTCACAGAGTGGCATAAAACGAACTGGCTGCTCCTACAGGGCTTCATAGCACTGCATCTTCTGGCGGTGTGTTGGTATCAGTGGAGGAAAGAGCAGCCGCTCGTGCAGGCCATGTGGCGAGGCCAGGCCGGGCACAAATTTGCCGCCAGTCCCCCCAAGCCCCTGTGGTGGGCGATACTGATCGTGATGCTTTTGTCCTCAGCGCTGTGGGGGCTGGTTACTATCGCGCCGGAGGCGCCAAGCTACTACTGACCTTGCATTCGCGCTCCCACCTGGGCTGTTAACGCTTACGTTTAGGCGAGCGGACAGGGCTTAACCCCGGTAGTAGGCCCAATGATGGCATTATTCTGTGAATTAGCGCGCGCTGACCTAAACACTAGCGGTAACGCGCGCGCAGCGTCTAGTCAGTACAAATAGTCCTGAGACTTGTATTCGTCGTGGCAGGCCTTGCAGGTGCCGCCCGTTGCCACGAACTGTTGACGACTCTCCCCGGGGTCGCCCGCCGCCGCGGTCTCGGCAAGCTTTGCTGCCGCCGCCCGGAAATCATTGAGCTTGCTCTGGAAGTCGTCCATGTTCGCCCAGATGTTGGGCTTGGCCCGGGTCGTGCCCTTATCGGTGCCCGGCGCAAAGCCACGCTCCACGCCAAACTGCGCCGCGTGGTTGAGGTCTTCTGCCCAGGTAGTAAACAGGGCATCGTTCCATTCGATCTTACCTTTCACCATGTCGCCCATGGGCGCGAAGGTCATGCCCAGTAGTGCGAAGTAGGACTGCCGCAGGGACTGTAGTGGCTCGGATTGTTCAATGTGAGCCAGCGACGAGCCCGAAACCAGGCTGATACCAAGGAGGGTGCCGAGTAGCGTATGTCGTTTCATATTCATTCTTCCGGTTCGTGAATAAACAGTTGCCCACGCCTGCCTTAGCGCCATCGGGCTATCCCAAACAGGGGAGTGAGTCGCGCCCTCAGTGGGTTTACACTGCTCCCCACAGGAGGATTTATGTCTGACCAACTACCCCTTGAAGCTTACTGGATGCCCTATACCGGCAACCGGCAGTTCAAGCGTGACCCGCGCATCATCGTGGCAGCGCGAGATGTGTGGTTTACGGATGATCGCGGCAGGCGGATTCTCGATGGCCACTCCGGGTTATGGACCTCGGGCCTGGGCCACGGTCATCCGGAGGTCTCCAAAGCGGTAGCAGAGCAGATCGATACCCTCGATTTCGCGCCGCCTTTCCAGTTTGGCCATCCCGCAGCTTTTCATCTGGCGGAAAAGCTCAAGCAGTTGATGCCCGGTGATTTGAACTATGCGTTTTTCACCAATTCGGGATCGGAGTCGGCAGACACGTCTCTCAAAATGGCGCGCGCCTACTGGCGATTAAAAGGTCAGCCTGCGAAAACCCGTTTCATCGGTCGGCAAAAGGGTTACCACGGCGTGAACTATGGTGGCACTGCGGTCGGAGGAATCGGCGCTAACCGAAAGCCTTTCGGGCAGTCGCTAGAAGTGGATCATTTGCGCCACACCATGCTGCCCGAGAATACTTTCTGTCGCGGTATGCCCGAGCAGGGCGCTCATCTAGCGGAGGAGTTGGCAGAGCTGATCACGCTACATGACGCGTCCACCATCGCCGCGGTGATTGTAGAGCCGATGGCGGGGTCGGCTGGCGTGATTCCACCCCCCGTAGGGTACTTGCAGCGGCTGCGAGAGCTCTGCGATGCCAACGATATTCTGCTGATCTTT
This sequence comes from Luminiphilus sp., assembly GCA_965658485.1. Taxonomy (GTDB): domain Bacteria; phylum Pseudomonadota; class Gammaproteobacteria; order Pseudomonadales; family Halieaceae; genus Luminiphilus. The sequence continues at coordinate 6,271 of CBFHSJ010000059.1, read as the reverse complement.
GATGAGGTGATTACCGGTTTGGGGCGTTGCGGCGCTTACACCGGCGCGGAGGCCTTTGGGGTGACCCCCGATATCCTGAACCTTGCCAAGCAGATCACCAACGGTGCGGTGCCGATGGGCGCGGTGATGGCGACCCCGGAAATCTACGATACTTTCATGGCTCATGGCGGCCCGGACTATGCGCTGGAGTTTGCTCACGGCTACACCTATTCCGGGCACCCCGTAGCCTGTGCGGCGGGGCTGGCGGCACTGCAGGTATTGGTGCGCGACCAGTTGCCCGCGCGAGTGGCTGAGGAGGCTCCCTTCTGGGAGACGCTGCTCCATGAGGGTTTGGCGGAAAAGCCCCACGTTGCGGATGTGCGCAACTACGGTTTTGCCGGCGCGCTGACTTTAGAGGCCTATCCCGGTGAGCCGCTGCGTCGCCCTTATGAGGTGGCGATGCGGATGTGGGAGAAAGGCTTCTTGGTGCGTTACGGCGGCGACACGATTCAGTTGGCGCCCCATTTTGTGATGCAGCGCGAGCAAATGACCTCGCTGGTCGAAGCGCTGGCGGAGTCGCTCGACGAACTGGCTTAAACCCGCCGGCGACCCCCGGGGCGCTCAAGCCGTTGGGACGTGACGATCATGGTCTGGCGGCGACCTGCTCGGCCAGCCAGGCATCCATCCGGCGCTCCAGAATGTCGAGCGGTAATGCACCCGCACCGAGCATGTGGTCGTGGAAATTGCGGATATCAAAGTCCTCGCCAAGCGCTGTCTCGGCCTCATCTCGCAGCTCGAGCATTTTCATCTGGCCGATCTTGTAGGCCAGAGCCTGGCCAGGCCAGCCAATATAGCGGTCGATCTCGTTGATGATGTCGGCTTCGCTTTTGGCGGCGTTGGCAATGAAGTAATCAATGGCTTTTTGCCGGCTCCAACCAAAGTAGTGAATGCCAGTGTCAACCACGAGTCGCACTGCGCGCCACATGTCGTAAACCAGTTGCCCATACCGCGAGTAGGGGTCCTCGTAGAGGCCCATGTCATAGCCGAGTCGTTCGGAGTACAGGCCCCACCCTTCGATGAAGGCCGTGAATCCACCGTTGCGCCTGAACTCCGGTAACCCCGTCAGCTCCTGAGCCAGCGCTATCTGCAAGTGATGACCAGGCACACTTTCGTGCACGCTGAGGACTTCCATTTCGAATTTGGGGCGGACTTCAGGCTGGTAGAGATTCACGTAATACCAGCCCGGGCGGGAGCCGTCGATCGCGGGCCGCATGTAGTAGGCGGTGGTGGTGTCCGGGGCTTCTTCGTCGGGGATCGGTCGCACGCCATAGGGTGCGCGAGGCAGCTTACCAAATAAATTAACGAGTCCCGGGTCGAGGCGCTTTGAGACCGCTTGATAACCCTCTAGCAATGCCTCGGGTGTTTCGTAATAAAACTGCGGATCGGTTCGCAGAAATGCGTTAAAGGTGGCGATGTCACCTTCAAAACCTACGGTGTCGATGACTGTTTCCATTTCTCCGCGGATCCGTGCGACTTCTCTCAGGCCGATCTCGTGAATCTCATCCGGGGTAAGATCCGTGGTGGTGAAATGCTGGGCGAGACGACTGTAGACCTGTTTGCCACCGGGCAGGGCACCAATGCCTGGCGGTCGAGCGGCCGGCAAGTAATCGCTTTCTAAAAATTCGAGCAGTGCCTGCAGGGCGGGATTGATTTGCTCCGCAATAACCGTCGCGGCAGCTGACTGCAGCGATGCCCGGCGGTCGGGTTCAATATCTTCAGGCATTGTCGCAAAGGCGCGATAAAAAGGGCTCTCGTTCGCTTCATCGGTGATGAGATTAGCGACTTGCGACGGCACGCGCGACATCACAATCTGTGCCTGCGTTCGGTCCCGGCTGATGCCCTCTGACAACAGCGCTTGGTACTGCGCCAACTGCGCTGGCAAGCCGCGCAGCCGGTTCAGCCAGTCTTCGTGATCCTGCGCGCTCTCCATGGGCAAAGTGTCAATCATGCTGTGCCGATGCTGTGGGCCGGACCGCATGTCGAGGGCGATCAGGTGCAGGCCGTCTTCATATTCCGTGAGGTTGTCTCGCAATTGCCTGAGCAGCATGGCGCGATTGACCTGGGCGTCTGCAGAGAGAGTGGCGGGCTCAATTTGCTCGAGGCGCTGAACGAACCGCCCCTCATCCTCGTAGCGTCTCTGGAATGCATCAAGACTCATGTCTGTCCACTGGTCATTCCCCGACCGATCGCCGTACTCGAGTCGCCGCTCTGGATACTGCGCCAGCGTCCACTGCCAGTGATCATCAATAATCGCCGTAAGCTTGGCCTCAGTTGCGGTGGCAGGACCGGTGTGACTGAGGAGGGTGGCAGTAACCCAAATGCAGGCTGCGATGAACAGTGAGGGGTGTCGACAGGAAGGATGGCTCATAATAGTGGTCCCCGGGAGGGCAGGTTGTGAGTTCAGCAAATGCTCGTCCCTGCAAGGGACGGACTTGCGCTAGGGGGCAACGGGATGAAAATTTACAGTGTCTCTTGCCACGGTTGTTATCGACCGAGAATCGATCTCGCGACCAGTTCTCTCATGATCTCCGAAGAGCCGCCGTAGATGGTCTGGATGCGCGCATCCACATAAAAACGGGAGATCGGATACTCCGAGGTGTAGCCGTAGCCACCGAACAGTTGTAGGCACTGATCTGCCACACGGCATTGCATCTCGCAGCTGGCCAGCTTGAGCATAGCGGCCGTGTCGGCTGTCAGCGTTCCTTCAGCGTATTCACGCGCACATTGCTCATAGAATGCTCGGTTAATGGCGATATCGGTTTTCACGTCAGCGAGCTTGAAACGCGTATTCTGGAACTGGCCAATTTTTTGGCCGAAGGCCTCGCGTTCCTGCACATACTGCGCAGTGATATTGAGCGCACCCTCTGAGGCGGCCACCGCTTGCGCGGCGATACCCAAGCGCTCCCTGGGCAACTCTTCCATCATAATCACGAAACCGTGGTTTTCCTCCCCGAGTAGTGCCTCGGCCGGCAAACGCACATCGTTGAAGAACAGCAGTGCGGTATCAGAGGTGTGCTGGCCGATCTTGTCGATCTTCTTGGATTTTTCAAACCCCGGGCTGTGCGCGTCGACCAAAAATAGGGACGTGCCTTTGGCGCCTTTGCCCGGGTCCGTGATGGCAGCCACGATGACCAGATCGGCGTGGATCCCGTTGGTGATGAAAATCTTTGATCCGTTTAGTATCCACTCGTCCCCGTCGCGTACGGCATTGGTGCGAATACCCTGCACATCAGATCCTGCTCCTGGCTCGGTCATGGCCAGTGCGCCGACCACCTCGCCCTTCGCCATGCGCGGTAACCAATGCATCTTTTGCCCTTCGGTGCCGTGTCGGCTCACGTACGGGGCAATGATGTTGTTGTGAATGCCGTAGCTGGAAGCAAAGCCGCCAAAGCCCATCTCCGAGAGCTCTTCGATCATTGCCAGCGTGACGTGGGGTGAAGTGCCTGCCCCGCCGTATTGCTCTTCCATATCCGGGCAGAGTAAGCCCGCTTCACCGAGGCGGTTCCAGAGTGTTCTCGGGACCATCCGCTCCTCTTCCCACGCCTCATAGTGGGGTGTAATCTCCTGCTCGAACGCGCGACGCGCCATATCCCGAAACAGCGTGAGTTCATCCAAATCAACGGCTTGGTTCATGTTCCTGCCCTGAGCGTATTTTGAAGGCGGAAGTATGAAGAAGATCTCGCCACAGCACAAAGTAGTCAGAGGGAAATCACTTTGCAGGCATCCAAAATCCAATTTAGCCAAGACAAGCCTGCGACGCAGAAGAATCTGGTCCAGCGTCTAACGCCGTTGTTGCGCGGACAAGACGTTACGCGACTGGTCGAGGCGTTTGACACGCAGGGTTTCTGCGTCATCCCTGAGCTGCTCGACGCGTCTCAGCTAGAGCGACAGCGTGAGGCGCTGGCCCCGTGGATCGATGATGGGCCCATGGGCCGGAATGTGTTTGAGGGGATCCGCACCCATCGCATTTACGCGATGCTGGCCAAGGACCCGGTGTTTGCCGAGTTGGTGGCCCATCCTGTCTCTCTGGCTTGGGCCGAGCACTATCTCGGGCAGAGCTGTCTGTTATCCGCGTGCTTGGCGATTCATTTGCAGCCCGGTGAGTCGGCCCAGCCCTGGCACACGGACGACGGCCATACCTCACTGGCGCCACCGCATGACTTACTTGGGGTATCCACGTTTTGGGCGCTTGATAATACGACCTTGGAGAACGGGGCCACCGAGGTGCTGCCTGGCAGTCATCTCTGGTCCGAGACTGAGTTTCCTGGGGTGCTAAAAGATCAGGATTTTGCTACGGGGGAGGGCACCAAAGGTGACCCCGGGGAGCACCCGGACGCCGTGAAGGTCACGATGCCGGCGGGGTCATTAATGATTGCTCGTGGCGACCTGTGGCACCGGGGTGGAGCAAACAGATCGGATAGCGCTCGCTGTCTTGTGACGCCGCAATACTGTGCGGGGTGGCTACGGCCATTGGAAAGCATGCTTTTGTCAGTGCCGCCGGAGCATGCTGCCGCGCTCCCGGAGCGGGTCAGGGAATTACTGGGGTACTCCATTCATCCGCCATTTATGGGGTATTCTGATGGAATGCATCCACAGCGAGTACTGCAGTAGCAGTCTGGTTGTTTCACGTTTTCGATAACTGGATAAATTGAGGGCAACATGCGCGAGTACACACAGTTCTACATTAACGGTCAGTGGGTCGATCCCGTCACACCTAAAACTCTGGAGGTTTTGGATCCCTCCACTGAGGAGGCCTGCGCCAAGATCTCATTGGGCTCAGAAGCCGACGTCGATTTGGCGGTTGCCGCGGCCAAGGCCGCGTTTGAAACCTTTAGCCAGACCTCCGTCGAAGAGCGGGTCGGAATGCTCGAGCGGATGGCAGAGATTTTCCAGCGCCGCATTGGCGAGATTGCCGAAGCGGTTCGACTGGAAATGGGCGCCCCCATTAAATTGGCGAGCACTGCACAGGCCTATGCCGGGCTGGGCCACATCACCGAAGCTGCAAAGATTTTGAAGAACTACACCTTCACCGAGGATCTGGGTCAGCACCGGGTGGTGAAAGAGCCCATCGGCGTGTGCGGCCTGATTACGCCGTGGAACTGGCCGCTCAATCAGGTCAGTTGTAAGGTGGCGCCGGCGCTGGCCGTAGGCTGCACAATGGTGCTCAAGCCCAGCGAAATCGCGCCGCTGTCGGCTTACCTCTACGCAGAAATTATGGATGAGGCGGGCGTACCCGCTGGCGTATTCAATTTGGTCAACGGCGACGGGCCGACTGTTGGCGAGGCGCTGTCGCGCCATCCTGATGTCGACATGATGTCTTTTACCGGCTCGACGCGGGCTGGCTCGCTGGTCGCACAAAACGCCGCGCCCACGATCAAGCGCGTAACGCAGGAGCTCGGCGGCAAGTCTCCCAATATCATTCTCGCGGACGCCGATTTGGAGGCAGCCGTCACTCGTGGTGTGATGCACATGTACAACAACACTGGGCAATCCTGTAACGCGCCCTCGCGCATGCTGGTGCCCCGGGACCTGCTGTCGCAGGCCGAGGCCATCGCCGCCAAGGTCACCGAGAGTGTCGTGATTGGCCCAACCGCTGAAGACTCAACAACTATGGGTCCTGTCGTTTCCAAGGTTCAATGGGACAAGATTCAGGCGCTCATAGAAGGCGGCATCGCAGAGGGTGCGAAACTGGTCTGCGGCGGACCGGGCTTGCCTGATGGCATTGACCGGGGCTATTACGTGCGACCCACAGTGTTCTCCGAGGTTAGCAACGACATGAGCATCGCCGAGCAGGAAATCTTTGGACCGGTGCTGGTCATGATTCCCTATGACACTGAGGAAGAGGCGATTCAGATCGCCAACGATACGCCCTACGGTTTGGCAGGCTATGTGCAAAGTGGAGATCTCGACCACGCGCGACAGGTAGCGTCGCGTATCCGCGCGGGCAACGTCCACATTAATGGTGCCTCGCCGGGCGTGGACGTGCCCTTTGGCGGTTACAAGCAATCGGGCAATGGTCGCGAGTGGGGCGCGCATGGCTTCACCGACTACCTTGAGATCAAAGCGATCTCAGGGTTCGAGGCTGCCTGAATCGTCGATTTATAACCGGGGCTACCTGTGAAGGCGATTCTGGCGATCGATCAGGGTACAACCGGTACTACGGTTGCTGTGATGAACACCCGTGGGGTGCTGCTGGGGAGCGTCAACTATGAGTTCCCCCAGCTCTATCCCA
>CBFHSJ010000058.1:0-11770 GCA_965658485.1 Luminiphilus sp. | reverse complement strand
TTCAGCGTTTGCAGCAGAACCCCCGACTTGTGAACCTAACCATTTCAGCGCTGCATCTTTTTCACTGCGCGGCAGACGCAATAATTGGCAGCGCGATCTAACAGTCGGCGGCAGTCGCCAGGCCTCAGCGCTGGAAAGCAGCATCAACGCGTTGCCGGGCGGTTCTTCCAGTGTTTTCAACAGACTGTTTGCCGCCGCAAGCGTCATCTGGTCAGCATCACGAACCAATAGTAACTTAGCTGCGCCATAGAGCGCGGTCTGTTGTAGGAAGTGTGTGGCCTCTCGGACCTGATCAATGCCGATCGCCGTTTTGCCCTCCGGCACCTGGAGCAACATTAGGTCGCCGTGGGTCCCTTGAAGAAAGGCCTTACAACTTTGGCATTGCGCGCAAGCCAGCCCGTCTTGGGGGTCGTGACAAAGCTGCCGCATCGCCAGTTGCCCCGCAAAGAGGCTAGCTTCATTCGCATCCTCACTCACCACAAGATATGCGTGGCCTTTATCGCCCGCGCCTGAGATCCACTCTCGTAAGTGACTCAAGAGCCAGGGCGGTGTCGCGTCACGCAGCTCGACAGCGAGCTCAGATGTGTCACTCATCGACACACCAGTTTGTCATTGTCGCCTCCAGAGATTTTTGGACACCGCCCAGGCCCTGTGCCGCGTCAACAACAATATAGCGGTCAGGAAAACGGGCAGCGCGGTCAAGGTAACCCTGGCGCACTCGCTCGAAAAACGCCTGCTCTTCTTGTTCAAAGCGGTCCAACGCGCCACGCGCACGGGCCCGGGCCATGCCAATCTCTGGTGGCATGTCCAACAAGATGACGGTGTCAGGCACCCTGCCGCCCTGAACCAGCGATTCAAGCTTGCCAATGAGCTCAGCCGATAGGCCTCTGCCTGCTCCCTGATAAGCATAGGTTGCGTCAGTAAATCGATCGCACAGTACCCACTGCCCCTTATTCAACGCGGGCTCAATCACTTTGCTCAGGTGTTGCGCGCGAGCGGCAAAGACAAGCAACAACTCCGCCATTTCTACCGGGGCTTCTTCGTCGACGCTCAATAAATTGCGGCGGATTGCCTCCGCCAGAGGTGTGCCGCCAGGTTCCCGGGTTTGCAAGACCGATATGCCCTGCGCTGTCAGCTTCTCAGCCAAAAAGGTCTGCGCGGTCGATTTTCCTGCGCCCTCTCCGCCTTCGATAGTGATAAAGCGCCCCGTCATACTCTTTACTGATCAGCCGACGCTTTGGGCGAGGATCGGTAGTCTGCGCGTCGGGTCAGCTGATAGCGGCGCACGTTCTCTTCATGCTCCTCCAGCGTCGCGCTAAAAGCATGTGAGCCATCGCCCTTCGCAACAAAATACAGCGCCCCGGCATCATCGGGCGCAAAGACGGCGCGCAATGCTGCCTCACCGGGCAAGGCGATAGGGGTCGGCGGGAGCCCATGAATGGCATAGGTGTTGTAGGGGTTGGTGGTGTCTCGCAAGTGTCGCCTTTTCAAGTCGCCATCGTAGTCATCGCCAAGACCATAAATGACGGTGGGGTCAGTCTGCAAACGCATCCCCTGTTCAAGCCGGCGCAAGAAAACCCCGGCGATTTGCCTGCGCTCTTCTGCCACCCCGGTCTCTTTTTCGACGATCGACGCGAGGGTTAAAGCGGCGTAAGGAGATGCCAGCACCGAGCCATCAGGGCGGCGTTCCCACAATGAGGAGAGCAACTCAGTCAACGCTTGATGCGACCTCCGCAGAATATCGAGATCTGAGTCACCGCGGGTGTAAGACCAGGTCTCCGGAAGAAAAAGCCCCTCAGCTGAGTCTCGGCGCCCGGTCATCACCAACAAGGCGGCCGATAAATCGGCAAGAGGCGTTTTGGCCAGCGTGGACTCCCGGTGCAAGATCGCGATCGCCTCGGCCAGCGTGATCCCTTCCGGCAGTGTCACACTTCGACGCACTACGTCCCCTCCGGCCAATTTCGCGATGAACTCGGCAGCGGTCAGCGGGGCATTGAGGGAAAACTCACCCGCCTGAATGTGTTCATCCAAGCCCTGCCACTGGGCCACAACACCGACCCAACTCCCCCGCGTTAACCACCCATTATGCTCAGCTCGCGCGAGCACCTTGCTCAAGCTTTCACCCTTAGCCACAGTAATAATGGTCCCCTCCGCGGGGATCGCGAGCGCCTGGTTCCAGACTGAGGTCAAGCTTAGCGCGCTGACAGAAACAGCGACGGCACACAGCAGCAAGGCAGCGAGGGTGACACGTTTTGTCATATCGACTGATATTCCATGGCACGTTGCACTGCCGTGACCCACTGCCTACCAACCTCTGAGATCAGCATGGATTCACCAATCTGCGTAACCGGGGTGACCCCGGATACCGAATTCGTTGCGATCAATGCGTCTGCCGACAAACATTCTGCCAGCGAGATGGGTCTGATCTCCACGGCGTAATCCATCGCAGGCAGAATCTCAGTAAGCAGCAGCTCTCGCCGTGTACCTGCGATACCGCATCGGGCAAGGCAAGGTGTCACGACCTGTTTACCCAATAGCATAAACAGATTCGCGCGACTGCTGGAGATCACATGATCATCGCTGTCTAGCATCACCATGTCATCCCAGCCGTCAGCTGCCCCTTCACCGGCAGCCAGCACCTGCTCAGTCCGCGCCAGCAGCTTAAGCCCTGCAAGTTGAACCTGTGTCGCCCAACGAGTAGCCGCAACACCGCAACGCAACGCGGCGTGCGACGACTCGGGTCGTGGATGGGCGTGCAGAATAGACCTTAATTGAGGCATTTCTGGCGGCATGTATCCGCGAGGCCCTGAGCCCCGTGTTACGGTCAAGCGAGCAATACCTGTATGCCGGGCGGCTTTTAGGCGTTGCCCAGCTTCTGAAATGAGGCGCGCACCCTGTTCGGCGGCGCTTGTCACCCTTAACGCCGCGAGCGCTCGAGTCAGCCGTCTCCGATGTAGGTCCTCACACTGAATGCGCCCCTCGTGACAGGACAGCGTCTCGAAGGCGCCGTCGGCGTAGTGCAGCCCTCGATCGTCTGCGGGCACCGTGTCGGCAGCCACGCCATCGACCCAGGTCAGAGACATGCGTTGCCGGGCGCTCAGCCCAGCTCGCTGAAAATCAGAGAGCCGTTGGTGCCACCAAAGCCGAATGAGTTGGACAGCGCGTGACGAATGGTTCTCTCTTGCGCTTGATGTGGCACATAGTTGAGATCGCACCCCTCGCCCGGGTTATCGAGATTAATCGTCGGCGGTGCCACGTTATCCCGCAGCGCCAGAATCGTCAGAATCGCCTCCACCGAGCCCGCCGCCCCCAGCAGATGCCCGATCATGGATTTTGTCGAGCTGACCGCCAAGCCTGACGCATGGGCGCCGAAGACACTTTTCACTGCCAGCGACTCTGCCAGATCCCCCGCTACCGTCGAGGTACCGTGCGCATTGACGTAATCGATGTCCTCTCTCGACAGCCCCGCATCATTCAGCGCCTGTTGCATCGATGCGGCAGCACCGCGCCCATCCTCTGGGGGTGACGTCATGTGGTATGCGTCCCCGCTCATACCAAAGCCCGTCAGCTCACAATAAATATGGGCACCGCGGGATTTCGCACTATCCAAAGATTCAAGCATCAGCATTCCCGCGCCATCTCCGAGCACGAACCCGTCGCGGTCCGCATCCCAAGGACGGGACGCCCTCTCTGGGTCGTCGTTGCGTGTGGACAAGGCACGCGCGGCAGCGAAGCCACCAATACCGACTGGGGTTGTTGCCATCTCGGCACCGCCAACCAGCATCGCATCGACATCGCCCGCGGCAATCATTCTTGCACCAAGGCCAATGTTATGGGTGCCTGTCGTACAGGCCGTCACCACCGCAATGTTAGGGCCCTGCAGGTTATAGAGAATCGAGAGATTCCCAGCGATCATATTGATGATGGCGCCAGGGACAAAAAACGGCGATATCCGCTTGGGGCCCTTTTGGTCAACCAGCATGGCGGTATCTTCAATTGAGCCAATGCCCCCAATGCCAGAGCCAATGGCGCAGCCGATTCGTGCCGCATTCGCCTCCGTTACCTCAAACCCCGAGTCTCTGAAAGCTTGGACGCCCGCCACCATGCCATACTGAATGAACGGGTCCATTCGTCTCGCATCGCGCGGCTCGAGATATCCATCAACGCTGAAGTTTTTAACGCTGGCACTAAAGCGCGTACTAAAGGCGGTGGCATCGAACTGCTCAATCATCGCGGCACCGCTGCGGCCATCGCATATGCCTGCCCAGCTCGAATCAACGTCCAAACCTAATGGCGTAACGGCGCCCATGCCAGTAACGACCACTCTGTTGCCTTTCATGATGCGTCCCTTCTGCCCCGTGACATTTGCTTGCCTCTTAAATCATCTGGCTCTCGGTGTCTTTGCCGGAATGCCAAACAGCATCTGTTCAATGTGCCGGTGAACTCACTAAAACGAAAAAGGCCGCGCTGCGTGAGCAGAGCGGCCCCGGTATTCAGTTGCTGAAACCCGCTCAGGAGAGGTTGGTATTGATGTAGTCGATTGCCAGCTGAACGGTGGTGATCTTTTCTGCCTCTTCATCAGGAATTTCAGTCTCGAATTCTTCCTCGAGCGCCATGACCAGCTCTACCGTGTCGAGGGAATCTGCACCGAGATCGTCAACGAATGACGCCTCCGCCTTGACTTCCTCTTCTTTGACGCCCAACTGCTCGGCGACAATTTTTCTCACTCGATCTTCAATATTGCTCATGACGTGCTCTTTGCTCCCGGTTGTCGTCGGGCGCATGGCCCAAACGCGATGGATTTTACAAGCTTTTGGCGCAAGTAAAACCCTTTTTGACGGATATTCGACCCTTGATAGCGCGGGCTAGCCCATGTAGAGCCCGCCGTTGACGTGCAGGGTCTCGCCGGTAATGTATTGGGCGGCATCACTGGCCAGAAAGGCCACCGCAGCGGCCACGTCGTCGGGTGAGCCGAGTCGACCCAGAGGAATCTGGCTCTGTAGGATATCTCGCTGCTCATCAGCGAGAGCGCGAGTCATGTCGGTGTCGATAAACCCTGGCGCAATGCAGTTCACTGTCACTGAGCGCGAACCAAGCTCTCTGGCGAGGGAGCGCGCCATCCCCTCTGCCCCCGCTTTGGTGGCCGCATAATTACTCTGCCCGGCGTTACCCATGGATCCGACAACGGAGGTGACATTGATGATGCGCCCCCAACGGGCTTTGGTCATGCCGCGCAGACACGCCTTGCTGAGTCGGTACAGCGCCGTGAGGTTCGTATCGATAACCGACTGCCACTCGTCCTCCTTCATGCGCATGAGTATGTTGTCTTGTGTGATGCCTGCGTTGTTGATCAGCACGAGCGGATCTTTGAACTCTTCGCGAATGCCAGCAATGAGGGCCTCAACACTGCCGGGATCCGTGACATCCAGGACTTTGCCAATACCACCCAATCCGCCAAGCGCTTTACTGATGCCGGCCGCGCCAGCCTCGCTGGTGGCGGTACCCACCACGGTCATGCGTTGCTCGGCCAACATTCTTGCAATGGCAGCGCCTATCCCTCTACTTGCGCCAGTGACAAGCGCAACTCTCCGGTCACCTTCGCTCATCGTGCAGCCTCCGTCGCAGTAACTTTGAGCGCCTCAGGGTCTACCAATGTGGCGCACTGAATAGACCGATCAATCCGCTTGAGCAGCCCAGTTAGCACTTTGCCGGGGCCACACTCTGCAAAGCGCGTACACCCCGCCTCAATCAGCGTGATCACGCATTGCGTCCACATCACTGGTTCCGAAACCTGGCGGACCAGAAGTCGTCTGATTTCCGTCGCCTTACGGTGCGGCTGCGCATCAACATTACTGATCACCGGTACCGCTGCATCGTTGAGCTCTACTGTCTGGAATGCCTCTGCCATCACGGCCGCAGCAGGCTGCATCAGAGGGGTATGAAACGGCGCACTAACCGGTAACGGCAACACGCGCTTGGCACCCGCCTCTTTCATGAATGCACCCGCGGATTCCACCGCACCTGCATGACCTGCTATGACGACCTGGCCGGGGGAGTTGTAGTTGACTGCGCCGACATAGGCAGTGTCATCGCAATGCGTGACGCATATTTCATCAATAACCGCATCGCTCAAACCCAGCACCGCGGCCATGGCGCCCTCTCCTGCGGGGACCGCGGACTGCATGGCGCGCCCCCGGGTCTGCACAAGCCGAGCCGCATCATTCAACGACAATGTGCCCGCGACAACCAATGCGGAGTACTCGCCTAAGCTGTGCCCCGCCACAAACTCTGGGCACGGGCCCCCTTCTTGCTGCCAGCAACGATAAAGCGCCACACTGGCAGTCAAAATAGCGGGCTGAGTGAACTCAGTGAGGGTAAGCTGCTCTTCGGGCCCTTGGCTGACGAGCGCCCAGAGGTCATAACCTAGGGCATCACTGGCCTCGGCGAAAGTGTCTCCGACCACTGCGTAATGTTCCCATGCCTGGGAAAGCATGCCAACGGACTGTGATCCTTGGCCGGGGAAAAGAAAGGCGTACCCTGACAAAAACGATTACTCGTCGTCGCCCGTGTCCACTACCTTCTTGCCGCGATAAAAACCGTCAGCACTCACGTGATGACGTCGACGGGTCTCCCCAGAGGTCTCATCAACGGTGAGCGTGGGCCCACTGATAGCGTCATGCGCACGACGCATGCCCCTCTTGGAACGGGTCTTACGATTCTGCTGTACAGCCATGACTGGCCTCCTAGTTACAACTACTACACGCGGAACCCAATCCGCGCTGCCTTAAAACAGTGAGAGCACCTACCCTATACGCGCCCCCGGGACATCAGGACTTCAGCCGCTCTAGCACCGCAAATGGGCTATCGCGCTCGCCTGTATCGTCGACCTTTTCCGGCCCTTCAACTTCTGCGGCAAGTGCCGCCTGTTGCGCCTCTGACTTACATTCTGTCTCATGTATCGGTGAGACCGGAATAGCCAGCAGTATTTCCTCTTCTACGATGTCGCTCAAATCTGCGGCATCTTCTACAAGCAACGGCTCATACGTTGCTGGCAATGATGCGGCCTCTTCGTCGGTCCACACGCAAGCCATGAGCGAGGCGGTCGTGATCGGCACTTCCATGTCACTGAGGCATCTCTGACACTGCATAACCACCCTCGCCTCGACAGACACCGCAACCACGTAACGCGCTTCCTCGTCCCGCCGAAAATCAAAGGCCGCTGAGCCTAAATCGACAATATCAATCCCCGACTCAGTGAGCCGCGGCAGATCATCAGGTGATACAGTGCCATTGATCTGCACTCCGCGGGCCGCCAAGCCGCGCAGATCCAACTGTTTTGGCAAAGCCCCGGTTTTCATGGCCGCGGATCATACGGACGGCGGTATAGGCTGTCAAAGCGATCTGGGTCCTTGCCTGCAGCCGGCTGTCAAAGAGTGACTTTTCACCATCTTTGTTACCCACTTTGAGGTGCCTCACATGAATTTGATCCTTGCCTCGACCTCGCCCTATCGTCGCAGGCTGCTTGAGAGGCTATGTCTACCGTTTACTTGCCTGGACCCGGCGATCGAGGAATCGATGCGGGAGGGAGAATCGCCGTCAGAGCGTGCATCCCGCCTGGCGACAGAGAAAGTGTCTGCAGCTGCACAAACATTGCGGGGCGATGCGATTGTCATTGGCTCGGACCAGGTCGCGTGTTTAGATACCCAGATACTGCACAAACCCGTTACCCCGACAGTAGCTGAACGACAACTAGCCGCCTCAAGCGGCCGAACTGTTCATTTTTGGACCGCCGTCTCGGTATGGACGAGCCCCGACCAGCCTCCGGCGCAGCGAGTGGTCCCCTGCGAGGTCAAGATGCGGGTACTTAGCGCCGCTGAAATCACCCGCTACGTGGCACTCGACGAACCCCTAGATTGCGCTGGCAGCTTTAAGTGGGAATCGCTTGGTATCACCCTATTTGAGGCCATACGGACCGAAGATCCCACTGCGCTAGAGGGGTTACCGCTGATAGCGCTTGGTGAACTTTTGCGCGAAGCAGGAATATCGTTACCGCTGGCCGCGCAATCGGCTTAATACGGCCTCTAGCTCAGCATCAAGCGGGCATTCCAACTTATAGCGCTCGCCGCCCAGCTCAAATGAGATGGCTTTGGCGTGCAAGAACAAACGCTTGAGGGCCGCAGTCGCAGTGACCGCCTGAGACTGTTCATTTTGGTACTTGGTGTCGCCCAAGATGGGGTGGCCAATATGTTGCGTATGGACCCGGATCTGGTGGGTCCGCCCTGAAATGGGCTTAACCTGAATCAGGGTAGCGCCGGCAAACCGCTCTAAAACCTGCATCTCGGTTTTAGCGGCCTTGCCCTCTGCGGCGACCTTAACGATGCGCTCCCCTGAGGGTGCATGTCGTTTTGCGAGCGGCGCAGAAACACTTTTCTGATACGATGGCCACTTGCCCGCTACGACTGCCAAATACTCTTTGTCTACAGAGTCTGTTCTAAGTTGCTCGTGTAACGCTCTCAAAGTACTCGAATTTTTTGCCACAAGTACAAGCCCGGAGGTGTCGCGGTCTAGTCGGTGCACTAACTCCAGATAGCGGGCCCCAGGCGACAGGCTTCGCAGCGATTCAATGAGTCCGAGCCGCACACCACTGCCGCCATGAACCGCGAGCCCGGTAGGCTTGTTGATCACCATTAAATCGGCGTTATCGAGCACAATCGCTGCACGAATCCGACGTTCCCACGCGTCAGACGGGCGGCCAGCGGGTGCTGAATCGGCCATTTTGAGTGGTGGTATTCGCACTGTATCGCCAGCTTGCACGCGATACTCAGGCTTAGACCGACCCTTATTGACTCTGACCTCCCCCTTACGAATGGCCCGGTAGACCCGGGTCTTGGGAACGCCCGATGCATGGCGCAGCAAGTAATTGTCTAGGCGCTGACCTGCCTCCTCAGCGGCGACATCGAGCAAGCGGACCTTTAAGTTAGCGTCAGGACTCATAAAAAACCTGATTTCTGCACATCATTCACTCATTGAAACCACACCCTCATGGTGCTACGGTGCGCGCGTCGGAGGAGATGTGCTCCGGCGGCGACGCCCTTAAAACCGCTATAGCGGCAGGCGCCGCCCCCAAGCCTCTCCCGCACCTATGTATCAGTGCGACAACCCCAGCCCTTCCCGCTGCGGCCATCCCGACACGAGAATTGCGAGTCTACCGCGCTAAGCCCTCCAGCCCTAATGGCTGTTCGAGCGCCGCGTAGCAGACAAATAGAAACCCGCGACACAAGATGGCGCGGTGCAGATTGCGAGTCAGGCCGCCACAAACGCGTGGCAGGCAGTGTAACCAGCACACCGGAGCGGCCCCAAAGCGCCCCGGTATGATATCTCTCCACAGGTGGCGAGAACGCAAGCACAGGAGGCAAAAACCGCCTCCGCACCGCCCAGTTGCGTCGCCAACTGGACATTTTCATGAAAAAGATGCTGATTAACGCAACCCAGCCTGAAGAGGTCCGGGTTGCCATGGTCGATGGCCAACGGCTCTACGACCTGGACATCGAAAACCGCCAACGCATTCAAACCAAAGCCAACGTGTACAAGGCGAAAGTTACCCGGGTCGAACCCAGCCTGGAGGCAGCGTTCGTCGACTTTGGTGCAGACCGCCACGGTTTTTTGCCTCTTAAAGAGATCTCTCCCGAGTACTACCGCAGTCGGGCCCCTGAGGGCGAGGGCAAGGTGCGCATTAAGGATGTGCTGAAAGAAGGCACAGAATTGATCGTGCAAGTGGATAAAGAAGAGCGTGGTACCAAAGGCGCCGCTCTCACCACCTACATCAGCCTTGCCGGGCGCTACATGGTTCTGATGCCCAACAACCCTAGAGCCGGCGGTATCTCGCGCCGCATCGAAGGGGAAGACCGCAGCGATCTGAAGGACTCCCTCTCGCAGCTCAACCTACCCGATGGTATGGGTGTGATCATCCGCACCGCGGGCGTCGGACGCAGTGCTGAGGAGCTTCAGTGGGACCTGAACTACCTACTGCAGCTTTGGGAATCCATCGCCGAAGCGAACAAGGAAAACAAGGCGCCCGTTTTGATTTATCAGGAAAGTGACGTCATCATTCGCGCGGTGCGCGACTACCTTCGCGACGACATCGATCAGGTAGTGATCGATGATCCTACCGCCTACCAGCGCGCGGAGGAGTTTGTCGGCATGGTCATGCCGAAATACAAGAATCGACTCAAGCAGTACGAAGACGACCTCGCGCTGTTTAACCGCTTCCAGATCGAAGGCCAGATCGAGACTGCCTTCCAGAGAGAAGTCAGACTCCCGTCAGGCGGCTCCATTGTGCTGGACCCAACTGAGGCGCTGATCTCAATAGATATCAACTCTGCCCGGGCAACAAAGGGCGGCGACATTGAGCAGACCGCGCTGCAGACCAACCTCGAGGCCGCAGAGGAAATTGCGCGCCAACTGAGGCTCCGGGATCTGGGCGGGCTGGTTGTGATTGATTTCATCGACATGTCCTCAAACCGCAACCAACGCGCTGTGGAAAACCGCATCCGTGAGGCGCTCGAGGTGGATCGGGCCCGCATTCAGGTGGGCCGTATTTCTCGCTTTGGCCTGCTGGAGATGTCCCGACAGCGTTTGCGCCCTTCACTGGGCGAGACCAGTGGCATTGTGTGCCCGCGTTGCACCGGTCAGGGCTCGATCCGTACCACCAAGTCTCTGGCGCTGGCGATTCTGCGTCTGATTCAGGAAGAAGCGGTGAAAGAACGTACCGGTGAGGTACAGGCGATTGTTCCCGTAGACGTGTCTGCTTTTTTGCTGAATGAAAAGCGTGGTGAGATCAACGACATTGAATCCCGCAGCGGTGTGCGCATTGTCGTGGTCGCAAGCCCCTACCTGGACACGCCTCATTTTGAAGTGCGGCGCTTGCGAGACGACGAGGTCGACGAGTCAAGAAAGCTCAGCATTGACATCGACCTCCCCTCGCCCACCGAGCCAGCCCTGGATGCTGCCAACGAACCCGCGGTATCTGCACCCGAGGCACTGGTCAGAGGCGTGACCCCCGATGCGCCTGCGCCCGAGGTCACCCCCAAAGAAAAGCCAGCCGAAAAGAGCCAACGCCAATCTCGCGGCGGTCAGCGGCAGCGAAACCACAAACCGGCGCAACCGGGACTGCTCGCGCGGCTCTGGGCAATGCTGTTTGGCGGTGACACACAGCCCAAATCAAAACAGCGCCAGGGAAACCGCGACGGCAAGGGTGCACAAAACCGTAATCGGTCCCGTAACCGATCCGGCGACCGACGGCGTGACGATCGCAAGGACGACGATAGCAACCGCCAAAGCAACCGCAGCGGCAGGAACGACCGCGACAATCGACGCAACGGCAGAAGCCGCAAGCCCGAGGGTGACGAGGCGGCTAACACACAACAGCAGTCCGCTCAGATCAACACAGATGACACCGGCAGCGAGCAAAACGGAGAGCAGCCCAAGCGCTCACGGCGCCGACGTGGACGACGCGGTGGGCAACGCCACAACGATCGTCCCGCCACCAATGAAGCGACGGAGAACGCAACCGAGAGCACCACAGACAATGAAACCGTCGAAGCGGTTTCAGAACCTAGCGGTGAGTCGCATCGACGACGGCCCGCGGACAAGCGCAACGAGGGACGGCGTCGACGTCAGCGTCAGACCGCTGAGCCAGAAGCCACGGCAACTGAGGTCACGGAAAGCGCCACCGCAACAGCCAGCGCAGAAGCAGCCCCCACATCTGCGG
>CBFHSJ010000057.1:0-11823 GCA_965658485.1 Luminiphilus sp. | reverse complement strand
ATGTGGAACAAGCTCTTTGCGTTAGGCTCTTTAATGGCTTCGATGGCGCAGGGCTGGATGCTCGGTGCCTACATCACGGGCCTTTCAGGTGACGCCATCAGCGTGGCGTTCTCTGTTCTCATCTCGCTCACGCTACCGGCGCTTTACATAATGCTGGGTGGCGCGTGGCTGTTGATCAAAACCGAAGATGAACTCTTTGATAAAGCCGCCCACTGGTGCCGCCTGGCGTTACCGCCCATGGCCTTCGCGCTCCTGTTGGTGTCGATTGCGACCCCGCTGGTGAGCCAGGACATCGCCGATCGCTGGTTCAAGCTACCCGATGCGATTGGCCTGCTGCCCATCCCCATGAGCTGCGCACTGGCGATTTTGGGCATGGACTGGATGCTGCGTCGCCCCAAGGTGCTGCATGCGGGCTACGGCTGGTTTATCTTCGTGGGGTTGATGGTCATTTGCCTGATGGCTGCAATTGGCCTCGCGTACAGCATTTACCCCGATATCGTGATCGGCCGCATGACGTTGTGGGAGGCCGCAGCGGCCACGGAATCCCTGCAATTTATCTTCTGGGGCGCGATCGTCACATTACCCGCCATATTGGGTTACACTCTCTACGTACATCGAGTGTTCTCTGGCAAAGCCACCGAGCTCTCGTACGAATAATCCTGGGGGATTAGAAGCCGTGAGCGGGGGTGATGTTGGCCCCCGCTTTTTTGTGTCTGGCAGTTGGCTTTTGAGCCACCGCGTTGCCACAAGGCGAGCTCTTTCTTTCATTGCCCGGCGCGATCAGAGCTCGTTCTCGAGCGGGAAGATGCGCATCACGCCCCACACAAAACGCCTCCACCAGCTCGTGCCCGGGTCTTTGCTGAACTGAACGGGCTCTCCGTCTACCTCACCCGACCAAAGCAGCTTGCCGTTGTCATCGAGTGACAAGCGCCACGCGGCATCAGGCGTGAAGTCCCGCGCCATCTCCTCTAGTACCTCTGCCGCAAAGCCCGCGTCGTCTATGACCAGTGCGATCTCCTAGTTCCACACCCGCGAGCGCGGGTCCATGTTGTAGGAGCCGATCACTGAGATGCGATCATCAATCACCAGGGCCTTGGTATGGAGCCCCGCACGACCGTCCTCGCCCACGCGGTCGAGATAGCTCGCGAGGCTGCCGCTGCCTTGCACTTCATACAGGTCAACACCCGCTTCAATCATGCGCTTGCGGTAGGGCACATAAAACGCGTGCACCGAGTTGTGTTTATTTGACTGCGCCGAGTTGGTAAGTATCTTTAAATCGACTCCTTGCTCACCCAGCGCCTCGATGTTGCCCATGGTGGGACCGTTGGGGATCAGGTAGGCGGTTTGAATCACCACGGACTGCTCGGGCCGCAGGCTTGGGTCCTGCGCCAGTGCCATAAAGGCGGAGTCAGGGTGCTCGCTGCTGCGGTCCGGCCGGTCAACAATGACGCGTGCGTTGGTCCATAGAAGCTCACTGGAGAGCGCAGTTAGCCAGGCCGCTGTGGCGGCGGTGTCCTCCTCGCCTGGAGGAATGACGCGTTTCCGTGCGTCTGCCAGTGTCGCGGTCTGGACCGCTGTTGGCATTTCTTCTGGGTTGCTGTTCAGCGCTGCTACGGGGAGGGCGAGTTCCGCGTTCCAGAAGAGATCAAAGGCTAGACCTGCTTCCGCGGCGACGTCACCGAGGGCGATGGCGTCCATATCCTGAAAGTTAAAGCTAGGGTCCCGACCAAAGTACTCGTCGCCAATGTTGCGTCCACCCAGCACCGCTGCCACGCCGTCGACCAAAAAGATCTTGTTGTGCATGCGATAGTTAAAGGCAGATTTTTTGAGGGCGTAGTTCACCTGCTTGGCGGCGCCGCGGTTGCCCATGGGGTTAAACAGCCGTACCTCCACGTTGGGGTGGGCGTCCAGGGTTTGATAGGCGCTGTCGCGGCCCGAGTGGTAGATATCATCAAGCAGTATGCGCACCCGCACGCCGCGATCGGCGGCCTGCAGCACCTCGTGGGTCAGCGCGAGGCCGCTGTCGTCGCCTTGCCACAGGTAGTACTGAATATCCAGCGTCGTGGTGGCGAGCGCGGCCATGTGCAGTCGGCTCTGCAGTGCCTCGCCTGGATCGGCCAGTAGCCGAATGCCGGAATGCGGTTGAGACGTCGCGAGTGTCACTAGCGGTGATTTCGCGTTGCCGTAGTCATCGAATTGACTGACCGATTTGTCAGCAACCTGAGGCGCGGAGGCGCAAGCGCTTAAAAAGAGACTCAGGCAGATCGTCCACAAGCCACGCGGACAGCGCGTGACGAAGGCACCGCGCGAAAACGTGAAACTGCGCTGGGTCGCGACCGGGTTTTTCTTTGAAGTCATATGCAGAGCACACTGCATTGTCAGTGGATTGTCAAAGTGCGCCCGAGGTGCCCGGGCGCGACATGAGGGTCTCGCAATCAGGCGGCCCGCAATGCCCGGCCCAGCGTCTGTTGGCCGAGTGCTGCTTGTGCCGCGCCATCCTTCCAGGCCACCACGCCGTTGATGTACACCGAGTCCACAATGCCCTCGGGTCGGTTCACCATTTGCTCGTGACCAAAGATCTCGCGGTACTCGAGCTTGCGGGTCTGATCCGGCTGCCAGCCATCGAGCGCGTCGGGGTTAATCAGCACCATGTCGGCCTGCGCGCCAATCTCCAGTGAGCCCACGTCGAGGCCAAAGATCTCTGCGGGCTCGGAGGTCAGGCGCTTCACCATGTGCGCCACGGTGGCCTCGTCTCGCTCCTTAGCCAGTTTCAGCGACATCAGGTTCGAGTCAAAGAACGCCATATTGGTAATGTGCGCGCCAGAGTCGTTAAAGCCAGGCAGGGCGTGCTCGTCTAGCAAAAAGCCCAGCGTGGCTTTGTTGTCTTTGTTGGCGATGTCGGCATAAAAGCGGAAGCTCTTGTCGTAGGTGCGCATCATGTGGAGCATGAAATCGGCGTCGTCGCGGAGCACCTTGGGGAACAGGTCAAACGCTTCGCGCTCGGCGTCGGAGCGTGCCGCCGCGCTGTCGCCACCTTGGTAGCGCTGCACCCGCGCCATCACGTCGGCCATCGATTCGCCATCCCAGTCAGCTACCGGCGCGCCGTCAAAAATCAGCATGCTGGCGTCACGAATCACCAGCGAGTCGGGGAAGCCTTTCTTGGTTTTCCAGCTGGCAAAGTCGCCGCCGGTGCGCCCGTGCATCCACTCCTTGCGGTATAGCTCCACCCATTCCGGGTCATTGAGGAGCGCCATACGACCTTCGCGGTCTTCGTATTCCTTGGCGATCAGTTGCGCCGTAGATTTCATCTCTTCAAACAGCGGGCTCACGATGCCGTCTGACCACACGCGGAAGTTGGTGCCCAGCGCCTGAAAGTGCAGCTTGCCCTTAAAGAGCCGGGTGTTGAGAAGCTTGGCCACATTCAAAAACAGCTTGGCGGTCTTGGGTGCGGCAGTCATCTCCATCGCAGACAGCGCCGAGGTCTTCAGGGGTTTACCAAACAGCCGCCCGCTGGTCAGCGTGAAGTAAAAGAGCGCCATCAACCGGTTCTCGATGATCGGCGTGGTCTGCCAGACCCGGTCGTACTTGCGCACGATCTTCAGCAGCCGGCGCAGCTCTTTAAAGCTCGCGAACTGGGTGGGGATGCGCTTTTCGGTGTTGGGGTCGTTCGAGAGGTAATGAAAGGGCAGGCCATCCGTACTGAGGCCCATGTAGCCCTGCTGCATGGCGGCCTCAAGCAGGTGCTCCATTTTGCAGAGCTCCGCCTCAGTCGGCTTGCGGCTCACGCTGGCCTCAAGCCCCATCACCTCCACGCGCAGCATGGAGTGGGGCACAAAGGCGGCGATGTTGGGGCCCAGCGGCATGCCGTCAAAGTGGTCCATGTAGTCACCCGTGTTATCCCAGGTGATTTTCTCGGCGACTTTGCGCAATACGGTCTTGGGGATGTTCTCAACCCGGGTAAAGCAATCAACGATCGGTTCCTGCTCGCCAGACTGCTGGGTACCAAAGCTGGTGCCCAGGCTGCAGTTACCCACCAGCACGGTGGTGGTGCCGTGGCGCACTACCTCGGGTAGCGCGGGCTCTACGTCGACCTCCAGGTCGAGGTGGGTATGGATATCGAGCATACCGGGCACCAGCCACTGGTGGCTGCCATCCACCACCTGCGCGGCGGCGTCGGCGGGCAGGCTGTCGCCGCGTGCGGCGACCCGGCCATTGCGCACGGCCACATCCTGAATGCTGGGCAGCGCGCCACTGCCGTCAAATACCTTGGCGCCTTTAATCAGCAGATCCCAACTCTGTGTCACGGTGTTGCCCCCTGAGCGTTGTGTCGCGCACTACGGCGCAGTCTTTGCAAGGGGTAAAGATTAGCCCATGCGCCCCTGCTTAAAAAGATCGCTCTCGCGCAAAAAGCCGGGCGAGGTTGTGCGTAAAACGGACTCTCGAGGCGTTTTAAACAATCACTCTGGTTGGCGTGGCGATCAGCTCTTTAATACGCCAGTGGCCATCGATGCGCACAAGTGTCCCGCGATAATCATTAAATTGTGTGCCGGCGGGGTCGACGTTCCAATCAGTGACCAGGGTGCGTAGGCGGACGGCAACTTCGTCTGCGTGGGGGCCAGGTGTGACCAGCACATTGGTGGCTGTATGGCGCCAGTTGCCCTGGCTACCCTCAATCACCACATTGCAGATGTTGCGCAGGCCCTCGGGGCCTTCAAAGCGATTGAGTCCGGGTACATCAAACACGCCGTCGTCGACAAACAGGTCAATCCATCCGTCGGCGTCACCATCATCGATCAGGTACGCATAGCTCGAGAACAGATTGTCGATATCGACGCGATCTGCGATCGGTACGTCGCGGTAAGTCATCCCGTTCTGGCTCATGTCTGTGCCGCCTTGTGGTGACGCGGGCACCGGGTTCGGTGCCCGCGAGGGTTTTAGCTGACCTTCTTCATCTCGGGCAGACGGAAATCCTGAAGCTCTTCGAGCTGAGGCTCGTAGATGCGCAGGATGTAGTTCCAGCCATCGACGGTCGGCAGGTTGTTATCCACATCACCGCATTCACCGAAGTAGGCATCAAAGGAGCCGTCGTCATTGAGGTTCATATTGAACTCGTTGAGGATGCCGTCTTCGGTATAGATCCAACCGTCAGCGTCATAAATGGTAATAGAGAAGAACCCCGGTTCGTTGAAGGGCGGCGCGTCGTAAGACGCCATGTAACAGCCGTCGTTAGGGAACTTCGCAGAACCGAGATACTGCGCCTGCGCGTCGGGCAGCAGACCCCAACCAATCGCTGTTCCGTAAAGATGCATCATGGGCTCGATCGTGCCGTGCGCGCCCTGCATGCCCATCAGTGTGCCTAACTTGGTGCCCTCAACGGTCAGCTCGTCACGCAGCGCAACCAGTTGCTCCATGTCATAGTTGGGTCTGACGTGGCTGGCGTTGCCGCCAACTTCCAGCTTTACGCCAGCGCGGAGCGCGGCAATCGCATCGCCGTCGTCAGGGTCGTTCTGGTTCGCGCGGATGCGCATGGCCACCATCGCAAAGTCGGTGTCACTGGTGATCTCGTGCGTGCCGGGCTCCAGGAATACCTGATCGATGTAGTGATCGTTTTGCACCACCATCACTGAAAGATATCGCCCATTGGTCTCCGGAATGGTCACGGTTGCGCCTTGCGTCGTATCGATGATCGCGCCGCTGTAGTAGGTGTCGCGGTTCATGCGCACAACGGTCTGGTTGTCGAGATCAAAGGCGCCGGTGGGAAAGTGAAAGAACGTGTTCATCCCGACCAGTTTGGTGATGTTGTAGAACGCGAGGTCGCTCTCGGCGACTTCGTAGTTCTCCAAGGTCACCGGAATTTTTTCGCCGGTGTCATCGGCGTGGATGGCGGCGAAGTCGGGCGCTTTGCTGGCGGCAGGTGCCTCGGCGGCCTCATCGGAAGAGGGCGAGCACGCCAGGGTGAGGGCCATGCCCACACCCAGTGCCAGAGTAAACATTGGCTTAATCATAAGTAGTCCCCAAATAGTCATCTTGTTAGTGATGATTTCGTTCGGTCGCCTAGGGTGATGTGCCTCAACGACGGCCTCGGATGTCTTGGCTTACGCAACCCTACAGGAGGCACCCTGATTAGCAATCGCAATAGGTGTCAAATGCGCGAATGGCTTGCCCCCCAGCCGCGGCACAGCAGCCGCCGAGAAATCGTCAAAAAAATCGCCAAAAAGTGCCATGGGATAAGGCTTTTCCGCGACACCCCGAGGTCAGAAAACGACACTTTGCAAATGCGCACCAAATTGGCCTTTTTCTCTATTTGCCATGCCTGATAAATCTCCCAATAATGGCGCCCGCCGAGCCTGAGGGGTCGGTGTATTGGGGTTTTTTCTGGTGTTGTTCAAGATTCGACAACAGAGTGCACAGCACCGGGCAACGTCCTCACAGTTTTAGTCATTCACCGGAGCAACATCCATGGCATCGGATATCGAAATCGCCCAGGCCGCGACCCCCAAGCCCATTACTGAGATTGCCCAGGCACTCAATATTCCCGATGAGGCGCTCGAGCCCTATGGCCGCATTAAGGGCAAGGTCAGTCTGGATTGGTTACTTGAACAGCCGGTGCGCGAGAACGCGCGCATGATTCTGGTGACGGCGGTGAGCCCCACGCCTGCGGGCGAGGGCAAAACCACTACCACGGTAGGCCTCGGCGACGCGCTCAAGCACATCGGCAAGAACGTGGCGATCTGCCTACGTGAGCCCTCCCTGGGCCCTGTGTTCGGCATGAAGGGTGGTGCGGCCGGTGGCGGTTACGCGCAGGTGATTCCGATGGAAGACATCAACCTCCACTTTAATGGCGACCTGCATGCGATCGGTGTGGCCAACAATCTGCTCTCGGCCTTGCTCGACAACCACATTCATCACGGCAACGCGCTGGGTATCGACGTGCGTCGCATTACCTGGAAGCGCGTGCTCGACATGAACGATCGCGCTTTGCGTGACATTACAGTCTCCCTGGGTGGCCCGGGTAATGGGTACCCACGTCAGGATGGCTTCGATATTGTTGTGGCGTCAGAGATCATGGCGATCTTCTGCCTGGCCACCGACCTTGATGATCTTAAAAAGCGTCTGGGCCGCATCGTGGTGGGTTACACCCGCGAGCGTGAGCCGGTTACGGCGGCTGACCTGAAAGCAGAAGGCGCGCTGACGGCGATTCTGAAAGACGCGTTGTCGCCAAATCTCGTACAGACCCTCGAGGGCACGCCTTCATTTGTTCATGGCGGCCCCTTCGCCAACATCGCCCACGGCTGTAACAGCGTGATCGCGACCATGGCGGGCCTGCGCCTTGCCGACTACGTGGTGACCGAGGCGGGCTTTGGTGCCGATCTGGGTGCCGAGAAGTTCATCGACATCAAGTGCCGCTCGGCGGGTATCCGACCCTCGGCTGCGGTACTGGTCGCGACGATTCGCGCGCTTAAATTCCACGGCGGCGTCGCGCGCGAGAACCTGAGCGAGGAAAACCTGCCCGCACTGCGCGCGGGTCTCGCTAACCTGAATCGTCACATCAACAACCTGCGCGAGCACTACGGTGTGCCCGCGGTCGTCTCGATTAACCAGTTCGTGGCAGACACCGACGCCGAGGTCGAGCTGGTCATGGAGCACTGCAAGGCGCTGGGCGTGCAGGTCGCGCTCTCCAGCCACTGGGCCAATGGCGGCGCGGGTGCCACGGATCTCGCACATATGGTGGCCGAGATTTGTGATGCAGATACGACACCAGCCAATACGCCCCACAACTCTTTCGTATATCCCGGCGAGCTGTCGCTCTGGGAAAAGCTCGAGACGGTGGCGAGCAAGGTCTACCACGCGAGTGAAATCACGGCGAGCAGCAAGGTGCGTGATCGCTTGAAGGAGCTCACCGACGGCGGCTATGGCCACTTGCCGGTGTGTATTGCCAAGACGCCGTACTCCTTCTCAACTGACCCCGCTTTAAAAGGCGCGCCGGATGGTCACGTGATGGACATCCGCGAGGTGCGGCTCTCGGTGGGTGCCGGTTTTGTTGTGGCCATCTGCGGTGACGTGATGACCATGCCCGGGCTGCCCAAGGCGCCGGCGAGTGAGAAGATTGACGTGGTCGACGGGCAGATCGTAGGCCTCTTCTAGTGACTTCTCACGCGACGGATCCGAGGCCGGTGCGGCGCGTGAGCGCGGTCACGGCGTCCGGCGCGTCATCGCAAGACGACTTCGACCCGGTTGTGGTGGAAGCACCACTGTCGATTTCAGTCGGTGGCGCAATTCTCGCCACGACCATGCGCACTCCGGGTCACGATGAAGACTTGGCGGTGGGCTGGCTGGCTAGCGAGACGGACCTCGTTGCACGCAACGATGTGATATCGATTAAGCGAGAGGGCGCGGCGGCGTCGCGCTCCCAAGGCATAGAAGAGGCAGTCGATACGGTACACCTCGGCGTGGCGGCCTCGGTGGATATCCCCAAAGCCCGCGCGTACCTCACCTCGAGCTCCTGCGGTATCTGCAGTGCCGATGTGATTGAAGCCACCCCGAAGCCCCGCGTTGCTCTGCACAGTGAGGGTTGGCAGCTGACTCCGCAGCAGGCGCATGCCTGGGTCGCTGCGATGCGTGAAGAGCAGAAAATGTTTGAGCTAACGGGTTCCCTTCACGCCGCGGCAATCATCGCCCCGGGCGGTAGTTTGCAGGTGGTACGCGAGGATGTAGGACGCCATAATGCGGTAGATAAAGTGATCGGGAGTGCTTTCCTCAGCGAGGAATACCCACTCACCGATCACGTGTTGGTGGTCAGTGGACGGGTCTCGTACGAGATCGTCGCCAAGGCGCTTAGAGCGTGCATGGCGGGGATCGTTGCCGTATCGGGGCCGACCACACTGGCGGTGGACTTGGCTCGCGCCCATGGACTGGTGCTGGTGGGGTTCACGCGGGAGGACCGCCTGAATGTATATGCTGGGGGAGATTGCGTCGCGCAATGAGTCACGCACGTTATCCAGAATGGCAGGCTGATATGGCCGAAGCGCTGATCGCCCCGATTGTGGCGAGTGAGCCCGGCCCGGTATTGCTGTGCCTGCAGGCGGTACAGGCACACTTCGGTTATGTGCCTGGCGACGCCGTGGCGATGATTGCCGAGGCCTGCAACGTGTCCCGTGCCGACGTGCACGGTGTGTTCACCTTTTATGCCGATCTGCGCGATACCCCGCCCCCTGCGGTGCCGGTGCGCCTCTGCGCCGCCGAGGCTTGCCAGGCGGTGGGTGGGCGACAGTTGAAAGCCGAGTGGGCGGCAGCCTGCGGCGGTGACGCCGATCTGGCCGCGCTCACGGGTATCGATGAGCCCATTTTTTGTTTGGGTAACTGCGCGTTGGGTCCCGCCGCTTTAGTGGATGGCGAATTGATGGGCTGCGCGGACGTGGCGCGCCTCAAGGCAGCGGTCATCCAAGCCCAAGCGATGGGAGAGGGCGCATGAGTATTTGGTTTGTACCGCGCGATGCCGCCGCCCGTTCCATGGGCGCCGATGCCGTGGCCAACGCCCTCGAAGCCCGCGGTGAAACCGTGATTCGCAACGGCAGCCGCGGCATGCTGTGGATGGAACCTTTGGTTGAGCGCGCCGATGAACGCCACGGCCCCCGAGTGGGTTGGGCGAACGTGACGGCAGGACAAATAGATGCCGGCTTGCCCAACGAGCAGGCGGATAACTTTATCGGCGTCGTCGAAGAATTTGATTACCTCGCCCGCCAGAACCGTTGGATTTACGAGCGGGTCGGTATCACGGACCCGGTCGACCCCGAAGACTATGTGGCTCACGGTGGCCTGACCGGACTGAAGAACGCGCTCGCCATGAGTGGTAGCGATGTGGTGCAGGCAGTCACCGACTCGGGCCTGCGCGGCCGTGGTGGTGCAGGTTTCCCAGCCGGCATCAAGTGGCGCACGGTGGCTGACCAGGCACCGGCTCCCCATGCTGGCGAATCTCAGAACGCCCCCGCACACAAATATATTTGCGTGAATGCTGACGAGGGCGATAGCGGCACGTTTGCTGACCGCATGCTGATGGAAGGGGATCCTTTCTGCTTGCTTGAGGGTATGACCATCGCCGCGCACGCCGTGGGTGCAGACCGCGGTTTAGTGTATCTGCGCTCCGAGTACCCCGATGCTATCGCCACACTGCAGTCGGCGATCTGGATCGCCCGCGAGCAGGGTTGGTTGGGCGACAACATCTTGGGTTCTGATCTCTGTTTTGATGTCGAGATTCGTGTGGGTGCAGGCTCTTATGTCTGCGGCGAAGAAACGGCGATGTTGGAAAGCCTCGAGGGCCGCCGCGGCATGGTCCGCGCCAAGCCACCGCTGCCGGCGATCAAAGGTTTGTTCGGCACGCCCACTGTGATCAATAACGTGCTGACCATTGCCAGCGTGCCCTCCATTTTGGCTCGGGGAGCTGAGGCCTACGCGGCGCTGGGTCAGAACCGTTCTCTGGGTACACAGGTGTTTCAGCTGGCAGGTAATATCGCCCGCGGCGGCATTGTGGAGACGGCGTTTGGCATCAGCGCAAAAGAACTGATTGAAGATTTCGGTGGTGGTACCCGGTCAGGCCGGCCGCTGCGCGCGGTGCAGATCGGGGGCCCGCTAGGCGCGTACCTGAGCCCCGAGAAGCTCGGCGTCGCTATGGAGTACGAAGCCCTGATTGAAGCGGGCGGCATGATCGGCCACGGCGGCGTGGTGCTCTTTGACGACTCCGTTAATATGGCCGAACAAGCGCGCTTTGCCATGGATTTCTGTGTTGAAGAATCCTGCGGTAAGTGCACGCCCTGTCGTATCGGCGCGGTGCGGGGCGTTGAGACCATCGACAAGATCCGTGCGGGCAAGGATGTTGAAGCCAACACCGAGTTGCTGCGCGATCTCTGCGATGTGATGACACAGGGGTCGCTGTGCGCCATGGGTGGGCTCACGCCCAACCCGGTGCTCAGCGCGTTGAATACGTTCCCGGAAGATTTTGCGTCTCCCGTGATTGCCACGGGCTGAGGGTAAAACGATGAATATGGTCCAGCAGTTTGATCCGGCCCAGGTGGATTACTCACAAGATCTCGGTACGCCCGGGGCCCAGTCGGACGTGATGGTCACGGTGCGGATCGACGGTATGCCGGTGAGCGTGCCCGAGGGCACTTCAGTCATGCGCGCCGCAGCCATGGTTGGCGCCAACATCCCCAAGCTCTGCGCGACCGATAACCTGAACGCCTTCGGATCGTGCCGGCTTTGCCTGGTCGAGATTGAAGGCCGCCCCGGTACACCCGCCTCTTGCACCACCCCGTGTGCGGAAGGCATGTCGGTCCACACGCAGACACCGCGCCTGGGCAAGCTCCGCAAGGGCGTGATGGAGCTCTACATCTCCGATCATCCCCTCGACTGCCTCACTTGCCCCGCCAATGGCGACTGCGAGTTGCAGGATATGGCCGGTGCCGTGGGCCTCAGAGACGTGCGCTACGGGATGGAAGGGGAGAACCACCTCGACCGCGGCAAGGACGAGTCCAATCCGTATTTCACCTTTGATTCCAGCAAGTGCATTGTCTGCAGCCGCTGCGTGCGCGCCTGCTCCGAAGTGCAGGGCACCTTCGCGCTGACCATCGCCGGGCGCGGCTTTGGCTCGCAGGTATCACCGAGTGAGCAACAACCTTTCCTAGACAGCGAATGCGTCTCCTGTGGCGCCTGCGTGCAGGCCTGCCCCACGGCCACGCTGCAAGAGAAGAGCGTTATTGATCTCGGCGTGCCCAGCCGCAAAGTCAAAACCACCTGCGCCTATTGCGGTGTGGGTTGCTCGTTTACCGC
>CBFHSJ010000056.1:0-12512 GCA_965658485.1 Luminiphilus sp. | reverse complement strand
AAAGAAGTTTGTGCATGCGGCGGGGCCTCGTCTGTGAGAGAGGGCGGAGAATAATCCTGAGTGGAGAGATTCTCAATGGGCCCAGCGCGTGCCGGTGGGCTTGAGCATCGGCGTGTGGCACACTCAGCGCCTTAGATCCTCAAGTATCCCTCAAGGAAAAATGCCGATGTCTGGACACACCAGCCGAATTTTTATTGCTCTTGCCCTGCCTCTCCTGATCAGCAGTCCTGTGCTAGCAGATGATTTTTCGGGTGCTGATACAGCCTGGATGCTGACTTCGACCGCGCTAGTCCTGTTCATGACGATCCCGGGGCTATCCCTTTTCTATGCGGGTTTGGTGAGAGTGAAGAATGTGCTGTCGGTACTCATGCAATGTTTTGCGCTGACGGCGCTGATGTCTGTCCTGTGGTTTGTCGTGGGTTACACGCTCGCTTTTGGCTCATCGGGAGTCGAGCAGGGCCCTTGGATCGGCGATTTGGGCAATCTGTTTCTTGCGAAGGTGACGATGGACAGCATGAGCGGCTCTATCCCTGAAACCCTGTTTGTGATGTTTCAGTTGACCTTCGCTGTGATTACTCCCGCCCTCATCGTTGGTGGCTTTGCTGAGCGCATGCGTTTTTCGGCCATGCTGATTTTCAGTTCTCTTTGGCTGGTCTTGGTATATGCGCCGATCTGTCACTGGGTCTGGGGCGGGGGCTGGCTGGGCGACATGGGCCTTCAGGACTTTGCCGGGGGTTCTGTTGTCCATATTACGGCTGGTGTCGCTGCCTTGATCGCGGCTACGTCAATGGGCGGAAGAAGGGGATTCGGCTCAACGGCGATGCCCCCACATAATCTGACTATGACAGTGACCGGTGCGGGAATGCTGTGGGTGGGCTGGTTTGGTTTTAATGCCGGGTCGGCGGTGGCAGCAGACAGCAGCGCCGCCATGGCGATGCTGGT
Source organism: Luminiphilus sp. (assembly GCA_965658485.1). Lineage (GTDB taxonomy): Bacteria > Pseudomonadota > Gammaproteobacteria > Pseudomonadales > Halieaceae > Luminiphilus. Next base: position 11,570 of record CBFHSJ010000056.1, on the reverse strand, counting down.
GACCCACCTCTCCGCGGCATGCGGCTCCCTAGCCTGGATGACCATGGAGTGGCTTCGTCACGGGAAGCCCTCTGTGCTGGGAATTGTGACGGGCATGGTGGCCGGGCTCGGCACGATTACACCGGCCTCGGGTTCGGTGGGGCCGGCGGGTGCTGTTGTGATTGGTCTCTCTGCAGGTGTCATCTGTTACGTCGCGACGATTACACTCAAGAATCGCCTGAATATTGACGATAGCCTAGACGTCTTCCCGGTACATGGTGTCGGCGGCATGCTTGGACTATTCATGGCCGGTATTTTCTGTTCACCCGCTCTGGGGATTTTTAGCGGTAATGGTTTCTCTGATGGTGTGAGCACAATCGGGGGTCAGCTAGGGATTCAGCTAACCGGCATCGCCGCGACCTTTGCTTACACCGCGATTGTGAGCTGGGTTTTGCTGCGTGCCGTGAATGCCATCGTGTCGGTGCGGGTGGATCAGGAAGATGAAACGGCGGGTCTCGATATCGTTCTTCACGACGAGCGTGGTTACGACCTGTAAGACTGGAGGCCCTTAACTGGCGTTTAGCACCACCGACACCCCCAGCCGCTCCATGGCTGGGGTGCTTTGTTCAATCTCCCATATGGTCAGCGGATGATCCGCTCCCCATTGCTCCGGAAAGGCTAACGTCAGGGTCTCTTCCCCCGCGGATACGCTTAAGTCGGGCAGGGCTTCCAGAGCCTCGACGTGCTTTAGTATGACCGCGAGGCGAAGTAGCACCATCATCCTGGCCACCGTTTGACGTTTTCGCTTTGAGATGGGATTCAGCACCTCAGAGCGGACTTTTCCCCTCAGGCCGGCGATCAAAGCCGCCATGATGGCCTGATCCTGCTCGGCAAACCCAGGTAGGTCAGTGTTCAAAACCAGATAAGCGGAGTGTTGGGAGTAATTCTTCTGTGACACCGCCACACCGATCTCGTGCAGTGCGCCGGCCCACTCCAGCAGTTCGATATCGCTGGGTTCCAACCGCCAAGCTTCGCGCGTCGCCTCAGCGAGAAGCGCGACCCGATGCGTCACCAGATCGGCAATGGTCTGATCTACCGAGTAGCGCTGTTGCATGGCCGAAATAGTCCGCGTGCGCACATCTTCGTGGCTGAATCGACCAATCAGATCGTAGATCACGCCCTCCCTCAGCGCGCCGGTTGAGGTTCGCATGAGTGGAATTTGTAATCCGTCAAAGATGCCCAAGGTAATGGCGAGACCCGCGGTGACGACACTTTTACGTGACTCACTGAGGCCCTCTAGATTGATCTCATCGACGTGGGCGAAAGTGAGAAGCTGTTTTTTCAGCTCGCCCAGCGCCGCCCGATCAATACCCTCCTCGCGGTGTCCCGCCATCGTGATCAGCGTTTCAATGGCGCGCAGTGTGCCAGATGAACCCACTGCCTCCTGCCAGGATCCGCTGTGGTAGTTGCGGCGAATATGTGAGACCTCGATGCGTGCTCGGTGATAGGCCGCGTCGAAACGCTCTTTGGTGATCTTGCCGTCAGGAAAGAACGCCTCACCGTAGGAGACGCAACCCATTTGCAGGCTCTCCAGGCGCAGAGGCTCAAATCGCTCACCGAGAATGAATTCTGTGCTGCCGCCGCCGATATCCACAACCAATCGTGTGTCCTCGTCGTCGGAAAGCGTGTGAGCGACGCCGAGATAAATCAGACGGGCCTCCTCTCGACCATAGATGACATCGATCGGTGCCCCCAGGATCTGCTCAGCAGGTTCGATAAAGTCCTGCCGATTTTTAGCGCGTCGCAGGGCGTTGGTGCCAACAATACGAAGTTTGGCGGGTGCGGTGCTGTCGATCAGCTGCTTAAATCGCTCGAGGCAAGCCAGCCCGCGGTCTATCGCACCGGGGGTCAGCATCGCGGTGCTGGACGTCTCACCCAGCTGCACTTTCTCGGCCAGTGCCTGAACCGGTCTCAACTCTCCGAAGTCAGACTTGGCGATCATCAGGTGGAATGAATTGCTCCCCAGATCAATGGCGGCGAGCAATGCATCGGAGGTGTCTTGGGTGTCACTCATGACAGAGCTGAACCCTCACGGATGAGCTGTGCGGGCCTGCGTAGGTTGTGCCAAGGCTACCATCTCTCATATGTGATAGACGCGGGTTGCTCTCGGGGTCAGGCGGGCCATCAGTTCATAGCCGATGGTACCGCTGTGCGCCGCGACGTCATCGACCGTCGGCTGATCACCCCATAGAACCGCCAGCCCGCCCAACCTGACGTTCGAGCAGTCCGTCACATCCACTGTCACCATATCCATGGAGACCCGGCCCGCCAATGGAGCGATCTCGCCGTTGATCTCTACGGGTGTTCCGTCAGCCGCTCCCCAGGGGTAGCCGTCGCCGTATCCCACGGGCAACGTGGCGATCACGCTGTCGCGCTGGGCAGTCCAGCGACCCCCATAACCGACGGACTCGCCGGTTCGCACGTCGCGTAGGGCGATAACCGAGCTGGAGAGTCTCATTGCAGGGCGAAGCGGCACAGCTTTCTGCAGTCCTTTGATTTGTCCTCCATACAGCGTGTAACCCATTCGCACCCAGTCGCTGTGCCCAGACAATGCGTGCTGCGCTGCCGCTGAGTTGTAAAGACTGCTGTTGTGCCGGTCGCGGATCGTTTCATCCCAGCTTCGGAGTTGTGCTCGGGTGAGTGCGTGTTCCGGGTCCTCGGCCGAGGCTAGATGGGACATCGTCGTGACCTCGCCAATGCCATAGGAGAGCAGGGCGTCGTGAATGTCAGCGTACCGCTCGACTGCAAAGCCTAGCCGATGCATACCGGTATCGAGTTTGATCCATGCCTGAGAAAGTTCTGCTCCCAGCGTTTTGCACCACTCGAGTTGCTCGTCGGAGTGAATGACCGGCCAAAAGTCGAGTTTGCCGGCCAAAGCAAGGTCGCTGGCAGTATGGGGCCCCTCCAGAATAAGTATCGGGGCACTGACCCCCGCCTCGCGGAGCGCAACGGCCTCTTCAGTAAAGGCGACCGCGAGGGCATCTACCATGGGCTCAATATGTTGCGCGACCCGCACAGCGCCATGGCCGTATGCGTCGGCTTTCACCACGGCCATGAAGCGATGCGCCGCCAGTGGCGCCCGAAGGGTGTGAATGTTCTCACTGATGGCGGCGAGATCGATGTGAACCGTCGTTGTGCGTGACATCAGGGGCGGCTGAAACGGTGTTGCTGAAATAGTTTTTGAGCAGCCGACCAGCGGGGCCCCGGACGCCCTTCATTGACTGGTTTGCCATCCACAGAGACGACAGGAGCCAGCTCCTTGGTAGAGGAGCTCAGCCAAATTTCCGACGCACTGAGGACCTCGTCGCGGCTCACTGGGCGGATCTCGACTGTCCAGTCTGTATGTGTCTCGAGCAGCTCAAGGCACTGGCGTCGAGTGACTCCCGGTAGTTTTTGATGATCAAGTTCGGGGGTCACGATCGTGTCGCCGCATACAACGAAGACATTGCAGGCCGCGGCTTCGGTAAGCTCATCCTGATCGTTGAATAGCAGCACTTCTTCAGCGTCCTCTTCAACAGCCTCCATCATATGCAGAACGTTGCCAAGCAGGGCGGTCGATTTGATATGGCAGCGTCCCCAACGTTGGTCTCGTCGGGTCACGGCGCGAAAGCACGAGGCTGTCTCGGGTGATCCGTCGGAGGGAGGGCTGATGTCAAAGGCATAAGCAAAGATCGTCGGGAGCGGATGCTCGGGAAAGGCGTGCTCACGCTTCGCTACCACCCCGCGAGTTATTTGCAGATATATCCCCAGATTACCGGCTCCATTCCGTGCAACGACTTCGCTGAGGATGCTGGTCAATTGTGCGTCAGACTCCGGCTGCGACAAGGCGATACCCTCCAGCGACTGGTGGAGGCGCTCGAGATGATATTGCAAGGCCACCATACTGCCGTCGTAGCAGGGAATGACCTCGTAGACGCCGTCGCCGAACAAAAACCCGCGATCCATCGGCGAGATGCGAACGTCGGCGAGCGGTGCATAGTCACCGTTGAGGTAAGCGATGGTCATGCCCGAACTCCTGAGGTCAACGCGTTGTGAACCGCTTGCATAAGACGCTCACCCTCTTCGGCGGGAAAGCCGTCCTCGGTGGGTGTCGCGTCACCCGTCACGCCATCAATCGCGCCGCGAGCCACCAGATATTCCAGATCTTCCTGAATGTGATGTTCAGTACTGGCTTTCGGGTCTGTGAGCCAGCGAGTGACGGCGCAAAGCGCATAGGCCGCCCAGTTGGAGACGTCCGCTACCACCAATTCGTCGCAGGTGCTCACGGCAGCCTGAATATTCAGCTTCGACAGGCTGTCTAGCACGTTTCCCATCCCCAATTCGTTGCCGCCGTCCCCAATGGCAATGGTAGGGCAGTTGGCCTTTACAAGGTAGGGCTCAGCGCCGCCGCATCGCGCGGTAATGTCGTGGCCGGCCATGTTGTAACAGCGCCCGTCCGCGGCGCTGCCTGGTCGTTCTATGCTGATGAAAAGCTCCGGCGGGTGTGCTCCGTAAAGCATGTCTGCCGCGGCTCCAGTACTGGCATCGTCGTCTCTAGAATTTGGCAATGACAGGCAGTTGAAATCGTTGCCAAGTGCTTCCACGACCTGCGCATCGGAGAGGATGACCGGGTCACTGCCGAGGTGCTGGCATAGGCGGTAAAGCGCCATGGTTCCGGCCGGCCCATCGGTTTCAAAAGAATCTCCCACCGGAAAACCTGTCAGGATGTAGACCCGGCCGGAGCTCGCTCTAATCCGTTGCGCGGCGCGCAGCAAATAGCCTGGCGCCAAATGCTCGCGCACATCTGCCATACCCCGATGATTGCGGGCGACCAGCATCGCCTCAATGCGGTCAGAGAGGGTTGTGGCGTCAGTGCCTGTCACGCAAACGTGTCTCCAGATAGTGCTGCTCCAGCCAGCCTATGCGGTCTGCCTCTTCAGGGCTGCACACGGCAAAGCGTACCCGCTGCCCGGGTCGCGATTGAGCGAGCCGTAGGCAATCACTGCTGATCACGGCTCCCGGCTTAGGATAGCCTCCGACCGTTTGCCGGTCGTTTAGCAGGATGATGGGGTTGCCGTCGGGGGGCACCTGAATCGCGCCATAACAGGTTGCTTCCGAGTACAGCGCGGCGATACCTGAGTGCAGACGTTCGCCGTTAAGCGTTACGCCCATTCGATTAGCCTTGGGTGTGACAATAAATTCTTCTGCAAGCAGGCTTCGGATGGCTTTATGAGCGAAATCGTCGAACTGAAAGCCGGCTACGAATCGAAGCTCTAACACTGTTGTCGGGTTTTTGATGGTCAGTTGAGGATCCGAAGCGCCTAATGCTGTATCGGGTGCGCCAAGCGGGACGATGTCACCGTCTTTTAAAAAACCGCCATTCAGGCCCCCAATCCCCTCCCGCGGGGAGGTGCTGCGGCTATCCAGCTGCGGTGTCGTCATGACGCCGCCGGATAGATGCAGATAACTATAAATTCCCTCGTGGGTAGCCTTGATCTCTAATGTCTGTCCGGCCCCGATGTGGTGCACGCCCTCTGACCTGCAGGTCTGTTGATTGACGCGGAGTTGTGCTGGCGCACCGGTGACCACCACGTCATGGGGCTCGGTCAATGTTGCAGCAAAGTCGGCGTAAGCCATTTCAATTGCTGCTTCATCATGCTGGTGGCCGAGTTGATGCTGACCACTCATGAGTGCAAGTCGGTCCATAGCGCCTGAGGGCGGAATGCCAATGCTCAAGGTTCCGACTCGTCCGCTATCCTGCACGCTAGTGGCGATGCCGGCTTTATGAATCTGCAAGTAATTCACGCAATCACACCCCCCAGCGCGCGGAAATCCGCCTCGCTGATGGGCTCGAAGCGAACGGTGGCGCCGACGCTGAGTCGAGAGGGCGGCGTGCTGCCCAAATTAAAGAGTGGCTCAGGGCAGGCGCCGATGAGTCGCCATCCTCCGGGAGATTCGCAGGGGTAGACCGCGGTCTGCGAATCAGCAATGGCGACCGCCCCAGCGGGGACTCTCGCTCGGGGTGTGTCGAGTCTTGGGGTCCGGAGCGCCGCGGGCAGGGTGCCGAGGTAGCAAAATCCGGGCGCGAATCCGGTGGCGTAGGCGAAATAGGTAGTATTACTGTGCAAGGCGATTACGTCGTCGATGCCAAAGCTCAGGTCATCAGCGAGCCACTCGAGATCAGGCGCAACGCTGGGGTGATAAAGAACGGGCAGTATGACATCGGCCGGGGAATGCTCAGGCTCAGAGTGGTCCGTTAAAGCGATGGCCTCGGCTTGCTCTCTTAACCATGCCTCGGTGCAGTCTCTTTCCAGAGCCGAGGCCGAGAAAAAAAGTGTGAGGGTGGTGTAGCCGATGACGCTATCCGTCAACGTTGAGCCAAAACGCTGGCTGGCCAGGTTTTCTATTTTGAGAAGCGCCCTAGTAAGCGCAGGCTGTGGCGTCTCGGTGAACACAAGGCGCGTTGCCGCTTCACCCGCCGGGCCCACCTCAAAGTTCATTCAGTTGCCGTCCAATGCCTGACGTATTGCCCTAATCATCTTGGTCGCACCGGGGGTATCACTATGCACGCACAATGTATCGGCGTTGACGGGGATTCTTCTGCCCCGCGCCGTTCTAAGCTCGTTTCGAGAGATCGCGACAGCTTGCTTTGCTGCCTCGGGGGGGCTCAGCAGGGCGCCGGGCTTATCGCGTCCCAGCAACAAGCCTCGGCTGGTGTAAGCCCGATCAGCAAAGGCTTCGTAACGCAGTGTCAGGCCATGCTCTACGGCCAGTTGGAGTGTTTTACGATCTCTCGGCGTCGCTAGTACCACCAAATCGAGGTCCGAGTGCCAATAGGATACGGCCCTCATAATGTCATTCATGATTTCCGGGTCGGCCAGCATGGTGTGATAGAGCGCGCCGTGCGGCTTCACGAAGGTCACCCGGGACCCATAGGCTCTGGCGATACCATCGAGTGCGCCGATTTGATAGAGCATGAGATCGACGAGTTCCTGACCGCGCAGATCCACGGCCCGCCGACCAAAGCCCTGCTTATCCGGGTAGGAGACGTGAGCCCCTATTTCCGTTTTGTGGCGTTTCGCCAGTTCCACGCAACGTCGCATCGTACTGGGGTCGCCGGCATGCCCGCCGCAGGCAATGTTGGCGGCATCGATGAGCGGCATGATGGCTTTGTCGTCCCCCATTTCCCAGGGCCCAAAACCCTCTCCCATGTCACAGTTGAGTGTCAGTTCTCTTGTCATGGCTAGCTTGCCAACTCTGCATTTTTCAAATCAGTGACCAGCATGTGCCCCGGCTGATGGGTCACCGCTATCGGTAAGCGCGCTGATTCCAGCGCCACTTGCGGCGTCACCCCGCAGGCCCAGAAGAGGGGTATGTCATCAGCTCGCATCGTAACGGGCTCACCAAAGTCGGGATGCCCCAGATCAGCAATACCGATGGCATGCGGATCGCCGAGATGGATAGGCGCACCGTGGACAGAGGGATATTTGGCGCAGATCTGGATCGCTTCGATCGCATCTGCGGCAGGCATCGGTCTCATGCTCACCACCATCTTGCCGCCAAACGGTCCAGCGCTCTTGCAGTCGATATTGGTGCGATACATCGGGACGTTGACCCCTTCACTGATATTTCTGATCTCGATGCCCGCGGCGATCAGCGCCTCCTCGAAGGAAAAAGAGCATCCCAGGGCGAAAGCCATCCAATCATCCTGCCAGAGCTCGACGATATCGTGTCGTTGCCCAGTGACTACGCCTTCATGCCAGACGCGATACTGTGGCACGTCGGTTCGGATATCGATATCGACTCCCAGCTTGGGTAGCGACACATCTCCGGGCCGATTGCTGACAGCTAGTAGAGGGCAGGGCTTAGGGTTGAGTTTACAGAATGACTCAAAATGCGCCGCGTCGCTGGCTGGAAGGATCACGATATTGCATTGGACGTAGCCCGGTGCCAAGCCGGAAGTCTGCTGCGTGAAGTCTGCCCTCCTGCATTGGGCCCGAATTTCATGCCCCGCCATGCTCTCTGCTATCGCTACCATCTTGGTCTCGAACTTGTATAGTGCCTACGAATAATACGCCCAAAAGAGAGTGACGCCATGCCGCATTTTTCTGTCTTCGCCGCTGAAACTCCCGATCGGCCGGCATACATTATGGCCAACTCCGGTGAGGTTGTGACCTACGCTGAGTTGGATCGCCGATCAAACCAGGTTGCCCACCTGCTGCGGGCATCTGGCGTGAACCGCGGCGATCACATCGCCATTATGATGAAGAACTGCCGGGAGTTTTTGCAGGTTGCTCAGGGGGCTTTGCGCGCGGGAATCATTTTTACGCCCATCAGCACGCATCTAAAGCAAGATGAGACGGCTTACATTATTACCAATTGCAAAGCGAAGCTCTTCATCGCCTCGGCGAGTCTGGCTGATGTGGCCCTCGAGGCGGCCTCTGCGTCGAGTGGGTTGAGCCGTTGCCTTTCAGTTGGCGGCGACATCGCAGGTTTTGAGGGCCTGGACGAACAGCTGGCAAGTTTGCCTGAAACGCCTATCGAGGATGAATTTCTCGGTGCGCCGATGCTGTATTCGTCAGGAACGACGGGCAAGCCAAAAGGGGTCTACTGGGCGCCTCACGCAGATAGCATTCACACCGACCACCCGATGTCGGGCAGTGTTGGCGCTTTCTTTGGTTTTGGTGTCGATACCATTTATCTGTCGCCCGCGCCGCTTTATCACGCAGCGCCTCTGCACTACAACATCATGGTGCTGGGTCTCGGTGGTACCTCGCTGATCATGGAACAGTTCGATCCAGAGCAGTCTCTGGCATTGATTGAGCGGTACAAGGCAACCCACAGTCAGTGGGTGCCGATTATGTTTGTGCGTATGTTGAAGCTGCCCGAGAACGCGCGAACGCAATACGACCTGAGTTCAATGAAGTGCGCAATTCACGCGGCGGCGCCGTGCCCGATTGATGTGAAAGAGTCGATGATCGATTGGTGGGGCCCAGTCATTGTGGAGTACTACTCGGGCAGCGAGGGCAACGGCTTTACCATCATTGATTCGGCGAATTGGTTAACGCATAAGGGCTCTGTAGGCCAGGCCATCATCGGTGAGCCAAGAATTTTGGGTGAAGACGGCGAGGTACTGGGGCCGGGTGAGGTCGGCGACGTGTACTTTGCGAATAGCCGGCCGTTTGAGTACTTCGACGAGCCCGAGAAAACCAAGAGCGCCTTTAATGAACATGGCTGGAGCACGATGGGGGATGTGGGCTACCTTGACGAGGACGGCTTTCTCTATCTGACCGACCGCAAAAACTTCACCATCATCACGGGCGGCGTCAATGTCTATCCGGCGGAAATTGAGGGCCTGCTGATTTCCCACGACAAGGTGGCGGATGTGGCGGTGTTTGGCATCCCGCACCCCGAATTTGGGGAGGAAGTGATGGCGGTGGTGCAGCCTCTAGACTGGTCTGATGCGAACCACGACACCGAGGCGGAGCTGATCGACTGGATGCGAGACCGCTTGTCTAGCGTGAAGGTGCCAAGGAAGATCGATTTTCTGGAGCAACTGCCGCGGATGGACAACGGTAAGCTCTACAAACGACATCTGCAGGATGCCTACCGCGATGCAATGTGATTTTTTCAGCTGTCAAGCTGTTATGAGGCTGGATGAGTCTCTATGCTGGGCGCAGCGAACTGATGCATAGCTAGCGGGTAGTCAAGGAGCGGTAATTGGCCAGGAAGTCTAAGTTGCGGCAGCTCGAGGAGCACATGGACACGGCGCAGTCCTATGAGGACTGGCTGTCGGCGGCCCGCGAACATGACGCCCTGACCGGGAAAGCTGAGTGGCGGCAAGAGGAACCCTCAGAGCTCTATGATCATGCGCAGATCCGGTACCGACTGGATCGACTTCGCAAGTTTCGCAAACAAAAAGATTGGACCGGTTTGCTGTATGCGCTCAATGAAGGCATCCACGGCAACATGGGTGGCATGGGTAAGAGCGTGCTTTATCGTCAGGCCAAGTCTGGCACCAAGGTAGTGATAGAGCAGTACATTCAGGAAATCGACGAGGCGCTCAGACTGTTGGCCGAGTTGCCCGAAGAAATCATTCCCACTCAGCAGAAACTCGAATTTTTCTATCGCAGTAACGTCTGTTACGGGCGCTCTGCACTGATGCTCAGTGGCGGGGGGGTGCTGGGCTTTTTGCATGTGGGTGTGGTCAGCGAGCTGCTCCGGCAAGGGCTGCTGCCAAGAGTGATTTCCGGCTCCAGCGCGGGCTCGATTGTGGCCGCGGCGCTCGCGGCCTACACCGATGAAGAAATGGCAGAGCTAGATCTGATCGGGATGATGGAATCCGGCGAGGATGGCAATAAGGGTGTTCTCTGGCAGTGGGTGTCGGGGATGGGGAGCCGACTCACAGCGGAGGACACCGAGAAATTGATTGCTGCGACGATCCCAGACCTGACGTTTGGGGAGGCCTATGCCAAGACGGGACGTCAGGTCAGTATTACCGTGGCGCCCGCTGAGCCGCATCAGCGATCTCGGCTGCTCAACGCTGTGTCCTCACCCAACGTTTACCTGCGATCGGCCGCGATGGCCTCCTGTGCTATTCCCGGTGTGTTCCCCGCGGTAATGCTGCAGGCCAAGAATGAACGAGGGGACGCACAACCCTATTTGCCTGCCCGGCGATGGGTTGATGGCTCTGTTGCCGACGACTTGCCCGCCAAACGTCTGTCGCGCCTGTTCTCGACCAACCATTATATTGTGAGCATGGTGAACCCCATAGCGCGGGCATTTTTGCCCCGGGATGACAAAGTTGGACCGTTGCGCCAGGCGGCCACTTCTTTGGGCATGGGAATCGGCAGGGAGATGCTGAATTTCTACCGGGGTGTCGCAAAAAAATACGGAGAGAACTGGCCTAAATTCAATATGATGATGCATAGTGTTCATGCATTGCTTGATCAAGAATATTCAGGCGATATTAATATCGTCCCGAAATTCCGGTTTCAAAATCCGTTGAATCTGATCACGCAGCCCAATGAAGCAGAGCTGCGCCAGTTGGTGAAAGAGGGGGAACGGGCCACCTACAGCCGGATTGAACCGATTAGGCGGTGCACGCAAATTTCCAGAACCCTGGAAGAAATTCTGCACCGCTTTGAATATGGAGATTTAAGACCTGCTCCGGGCACTTATCGCAGACCCAAGAGCTCCAGACGGAGGCCGCCTCCAACAGCAGCGCAGAAAAGAGCGTTGAAAACTGAAGCGGGGATCCGCTCTGGCAAGGCCTCCCGCTCGAGGACCGCCGGCGGGGCAAATCGGTCAGCCGCCTCAGTCAAGAAACGCAGTATCGCCTAGCGTTCGGTTGCCGGGCACTAGTCTGCCAGCTACGGGATGCAGGCCGCTCCCAGCGCCGCCAAAGGACCCACCATAATCGCTCGACTGTCGGCTTCTGCGCTGGACGCGGTGCCAATCTGTGCGCGTTTCTTGATGCCCTGCAGGATGGCCGCAATGCGGAAAAAGCAGAACGCCATATAGAACGGCCAGTCATCAATGCCGCTTCGGCC
>CBFHSJ010000055.1:0-12613 GCA_965658485.1 Luminiphilus sp. | reverse complement strand
AGTGGTATCGAGACCAGTAGAGAGGGGCGCGCGAGTCTCGGAGGGGCAAGTGCTCTGTGAAATCTCGATCGACGATAGATCAGCCTTGGTCACAGAGGCACTAGCCACAGTCGCCCAGGCAGAGATTGAGTATGACGGTGCGTTGGCTCTGCAAAGAGATAGTTTGCTCGCAGAAGCTCAGGTTGCACAGCTTGCCGCTCGGCTTGAGGCCGCAAAAGCCAACCTGCTTCGGCGAGAACTCGATTTGAGCCGAACAAAAGTCACCGCGCCTTTTTCTGGGGTGATTGAAACACAGCCTCTAGTAGTGGGCGATCTCGCTCGGATCGGAGATGTTTGTGCCACATTGATCAATCTCGATCCGATCTTGGTAGAAGTATCTGTGTCTGAGCGGGACGTCGGTGCGCTCCGTTTGGGTGATGTCGCAAGCGTCCGAATGAGCACAGGTCATTACTTTGAAGGCACGATCACTTTCATTGGCAGCCAATCCGACGACATCACTCGTACCTATTTGGCTGAAATAACACTCCCTAATCCCGATTATCAAATTCGAGCGGGACTCACGGCGGTAGTAGATCTGCCCGGAGAGACTCTCAGCGCCCATTTAGTGTCGCCCTCGCTGTTTACACTGAATGATGCAGGGGTGTTGGGTCTCAGAACGATAGACCCAGAAAATCGAGTTCAATTTTATCCTGTTGCGATCCTAGAGGATTCGCCAGCTGGGGCCTGGGTGACAGGACTGCCGGAAAGCGTTCGCCTGATCACGATTGGTCATGAATTCGTATCAGAGGGCCAGATCGTGGAAGCCCGAACGGCCACAGCTGAAGCGATCTCGGTGCCAGACCGATGATGGGATTTATCGATGCGGCGATTAGCCGCTCGCGCACCACTCTGATGATGATGTCGATGGTGGTGTTGTGTGGCCTTTTAGCTCGTGCCGCATTACCTATCGCTAATGACCCATACATTGTGCTGCCTTACTTTTTGATTGGTATTGTGCACGAGGGTATTTCTCCGGAGGATGGTGAACGCTTGCTCATTCAACCGGTAGAGGTCGAACTGCGCAAAGTAGAGGGAATCAAGGAAGTCTCAGCGGTAGCGTCTGAAGGCTACGTATCTCTTGGCGTCGAGTTCGAGCCAGAGGTTGATCTGAACGCGGCCCTGCTCGACACCCGAGAGGCTGTTGATCGTGCTAAATCCGAAATACCAGCCACGGCAGAAGAGCCGTTTGTTGAGGAGCTTAATGTCGACGATTTCCCGTTACTGCAGATCAATCTGCTGTCCGAAGGCGCCAGTGAGAGACAAATGTATGAAGCGACCCTCTTGCTTCGCGATGCCATTGAGACGGTGCCGTCCGTTCTCAGCGCAGATATGCGCGGCACGCGAGAAGAGGTTTTAGAGGTTCTGATTGACCCTGAAGCGCTAGAGGCCTACCGGGTTTCAAGCGAGGCGCTTGCTGACACTCTCAGGCGAAATAATAGACTGATTCCCGCTGGCAGTCTTGAAACCGGCGGTGGTCGGTTTGCCGTGAAAGTCCCCTCTGTGGTTGAGAACGCTGCAGACGTCATGAATCTGCCTGTGCGCGTCAACGGCGACACAGTAGTGACTTTGTCTGATGTTGCTGAAATACGCCGGAGCTTCAAAGACCGCACGAGCTATGCGCGTTTCAATGGTCAAAAGGCAATGTATATAGAGGTCAAGAAGCGACCTGATGCGAATGTCATAAAAACATCAGATGCGGTGCTTGAGATCATCGAGGAGATGGCTCAGCAGCTACCGGCCAGCATACGAGTGCAGCCGTCGCTGATCACATCCGAATTTGCCGAAGTGCAGGTCACTGAACTGCAGGGCAACATCATGACAGCTTTAGCACTCGTTATGGTGATCGTCGTGGCAGCAATGGGTTTTCGAAGTGGACTGATCGTCGGACTGGGTATCCCGGTCTCCCTGTTATTCTCAGTGATCATCATTTACTTGCTCGGTTACACCTTCAATTTCATGGTGATGTTCGGCATGTTGCTCGGCTTGGGTATGCTGATCGACGGCGCGATTGTTGTGACCGAATACGCTGACCGCAGAATGAGCGAGGGAGCAGATCACAGGGCCGCCTATGCAGAGGCCGTAAAGCGAATGTTTTGGCCGGTCACGGCGTCTACAGCGACGACTCTGGCCGCTTTCCTACCTCTGATGTTTTGGCCCGGCATTCCTGGTCAATTCATGAGTTACTTACCCGTCACTGTCTTCACGGTCCTGAGTGGGTCACTGTTGTACGCGCTCCTGTTTGGTCCCGTATTGGGCACCATATTCGGTCGGCCGACCATTCATGCGACTGCGTCTGCGGCAAAACTGAATGAGCTGGAGCATGGGGACCCGACCCGTCTGAATGGTTTTACCGGCGCATATGCGCGTGCCATGAGCAACGTGTGTGCGCAACCGGCGGTGACTCTGGGTGCTATCGCAGTGTTGCTGATCAGTATTTTTTGGGCATATGGTCAATACGGGAAGGGCACCATCTTTTTCAATGACACTGACCCGCAGTTTCTCACTGTCTCTGTAAGCGGGCGCGGAAATTTCTCCGCTCAGGAAGTTGATAAGTTGGTGAGAAGCGTTGAGCAGCGCGTTGTCGGTGTACCCGGTATCCGGTCTATGAATACTCAAACCCTGCTGCCTGGCTCCAGCGGCGGCGGCCCCGACGCTGTTGCCGACAGAATCGGTGTGATGTTTATTGAACTCACTCCGGAATCTGATCGCAGTGCTTCGGGTTTTGACATTATTCGTAACATCCGCGAGAGAACCGTCGATATACCGGGTCTGCGGGTCGAGGTGCAGCCGTTAGAGCAGGGTCCAAGTATTGGCAAGCCGATTCAACTTGAGCTGCGATCACGATACCGTGAATTGCTGAAACCCGTGATGGCTGAAATTAGAGCCTATTTGGATACGCTGCCTGAACTCATTGATATTGATGATACTCAGGCTTTACCGTCCATAGAGTGGCTAATGGAGGTCGATCGTGCTCAAGCGGCGCTGTATGGCGCAGATGTCACAACCTCAGGTATTGCGCTGCAGCTGGTAACTAGCGGTGTGAAGGTGGCTGAATACCGTCCGTCGGGTGCTGATGATGCGGTGGATATTCGTGCTCGATATCCGCTCGAGTACCGCGGTATCAAGGCTATGGAATCGATCAGAGTGAGCACAGATCGAGGGCTGGTCCCGTTAAGCAATTTTGTCTCGGTAAAGCCAGCCCAAGGCGTAGATACTTTGCGTCGGATAAATGGCTTTCCCACTGAGCGCATCCGAGCCCAAGTGGTGGAGGGTGTGATCCCCGATAACGTTGTTGCTGAGTTGAAGGTTTGGCTTGATGGACAAGACTTTGATCAGCGTGTTGACATCGAATTCAGAGGCGCCAACGAGGAGCAGGCAGAGAGTATTGCGTTTGTTTCAGTCGCTTTCTTACTGTCGCTGCTTCTTATGTTCGTGTTGTTGGTGACGCAATTTAATAGTTTCTATCAGAGCATGCTGATTTTGTTGGCGGTCATTATGTCAACGGCCGGTGTGCTGGTCGGATTGCTGGTCACTGAGAGTCCCTTCAGTGCGATTCTGACAGGCATTGGTATCGTGTCTCTCGCTGGCATCGTTGTGAACAACAATATCGTACTGATTGACACTTTTAATTACGTCCGCCAGCGTCATCCAGAGTTACCCATAAACAGCATTATTGTTAGAGCTACCGCCCAGCGTCTGCGTCCAGTGATGCTCACAACAGCTACGACCGTTTTCGGGTTGCTGCCATTAGCACTGAGCATGTCGGTGGACTTGATCAATCGTAATATCAACGCTGGCGGTCAGATGGCTGTGTTCTGGGGGCCGCTATCGCAGGCTATTGTTTTTGGCTTGTCTTTTGCAGCGATTCTGACACTGGTTGCTACGCCAGCGCTGCTTGCCTTGCCGTCTTACATTCGCGAAAAATGGCACGGGTGGAGACGTCCAAATCGTGCGCAATTTGCTACCAGTTAACGTTTACTGTCGAACGGCGCCTCTTTGAAAGCGTCAAGATACAGCACTCTGGTGAGCACCGTCTGCGCTTGGAGCAAAAGGTTCGAATGCGCTATCCTCGGGAGATTTCGCTCACCGCCCGGTGTCCCATCCGCATCGCCTCAATCGCATCCGCCGCGGGCGCTGAGTCCGAGTTGGCAATGGTGATGCGCCCGTGTGGTTGCCGCCCGATAGCAACGGAATCAGCGGGGCCCGCAACGGTATAACCGTGTGCCCACCGATTCACAGTAAGGCTGGCGACATCGCGGTCAAAGTTAAAGTGTTTCGATGACAGCATCCCGCCTAAGTGCTCACGAATCTCCGACTCATAATCGGAGAACTGCCTGCCTAGCATCCGATAGCGTGCCTCTTTGTATTGTTCTGCCCTCGGCTTCCCCATCTCTTCGCTATAGGGGCAACTGATCATCTGAATTACACAAGGGTCATCCGGGACCTGGGTGTAGTCATAGCCACCGAGGCTGACAGGAAAGTCCATGAAAACGGTTTGATGCATATTACCCGGGCACATCGCCAGGCCGATCCCTTGCTCTTTGAATGCACGCCAATTTCTTAGCCCGACGGTCGTGTAGATGAGTGGACTTTTCATTTGTTGTCGCAGCGCATCAGCCTGATGGGAGGGCAGGTCCGTGACGATGTGGGGAATCATCATGTTGTAGCAGGCCATGACCACATGGGTCGCAGAAACCTCATGGGTTCTGTCTTCGTTCACGTAGCGGATCGCTACTTCCTCAGCGCTCACAGTCGGGCCGCGATGGTGGATATCTACCGCCGTGCTCTCAAGCCGGATGCGGGTCGCCTGATCACTGCGGTCCAGCTGTTGGTAATCAAACCGCGCGTTGACGAGTGATTCAGCGCTGTTGCCCTCAGCGATCTTGGGAATCAGGTATTTGACCAGCGTGCGGGCTACACCGGCATTGCCGTCAGGGAAGTGATGAATGTAAGGGTGTTCATCGTCATAGACCGCCACCGGGGCGAAGCCCAACGCACCACAGTCTTGGGCCTCGCCGATGCTGATCAATTCTGTCCCCGCGTTGGACCAATCGATTCCTGAGTGTCGCGCCATTCGCAGTACGCCTGGATCATTCACGTCGAGCGTGTGCTTCAGGTAATCGAAGTAGTTGCGGCTGTAGAGATAGGTCTCCAATTCGTCCGCGGGAACGTCCAGCAGGTGCACGCCGCCTTTCAAGACCCGCAGCAGTTGCGCCTTGCCTTCAGCGCTTAAGGGCGTAGCGGCCACGGCTTGTTCATCAGACACCGCCGCACCGGGCAGTCCCTCGATATAGTTGTAGTAGTTGCAGAAAGGGTGCTGGACCACTACGTTGCGCCCAAAGTGCTCTGCATTGAAATAGGTAGTCGCGCCGAGCCCATGGCGACTGTAGAAATCTTGATCAAACGCCGTGTCAAATCGGAACAGGTCCACGCCGATATCAGTAAATAACTGGCGAATCACGGGGTCGGCCGTGCGCGGCTCCACGAGCGTCTGAGATCCGCCATAGCTAATCAGTGTTTTGCCATCGATGACATGCTCATTGCGCTTGGCGTGGCCGCCGAAGTCATCGTGGTTATCCAAAATAAGAATCTTTTTGTCGGGCCCATGCTGCTGACGGTAAAACACGGCCGCCGCCAGTCCACTTAGGCCTGCGCCGACGACCACCAGGTCATAACGCTCGCCAGTTTGGCGCTCGTGATCAGCGCTTAGACCGCCGCCCCAAGCACGCTGGTGCGCCACCGTATTGGAGCCTGGATGGCTTCCTCTCAGTCCTGTGAGGCCGGGCGGGTAAACCGTGGATTCACCTGCTCGGGCAAAGCTGGGTAGGCCGCCCGTCATGGAGCTGGCGAGAGCCGCCGCCGTTCCGTTGATAAAGTCTCTGCGCTTGATGTGACTCATATAGGTATCAGGTCTCTGAAAATCAGGCAGTGCGTTTGCAACGGCACAGCATGATCAGGTTAGTAATGCACTTTCAGCAGCTGTCTCCTACCCTAACAAAATTTTTGACAGGATCGCGGGCCATCTGGGGAGCATAAAAAAGGGGGCTTGCGCCCCCTTTTCAGTTTGGTTGGATCCCTTAGAATGAGATCGCAAACTCCGCACCAATGGTGCGAGGTGGCGTCCACCAGCCACGAGTAATCAACGGATGGATAGTCGCTTGCGCCAGCTCTTGCTCATCAGTCAAATTCTTACCATAAACTGAGAGGCGGTAGCGGTTGTCACCCCAAAGGTAGCTGATTTGGCCACTGAGATCGGTGATGCTGTCCATGCTTCCGATAGGATCATTATCCGGGGCATGCTCAACTGCATCGCGGTAGCGGAATGAGAGAGAGCCTTGTAGTGAGCCTGCTCCGATATTCGCCGCGTATGTGGTGCTCACGCCAAACGTGTTTTCAGGGACATTCCGCGGAACCAAATCCGAGTTATCTGTGACGACCCCATCACCGGTAAGGTCAGCAAAGTACTGGTCGTACTCGGCGTCGATGTAGCCGTAGCTGCCACGCAGATTCCAGTTTTCTGTGATCTGAAAACTCATCTCAAGTTCAACACCAAATATTTCTTGCGTTGATGCATTACGAACCACTGTAGCAACGTTTGTCAGATCAACAGGAATCAGAATAGATTCTTGCTTATCTTCGTAGTCGCTGAAGAAGACGGTAGGGTTGAAGGTAAGTCTGCCGTCAAGCATGGTTTTCTTTAAACCCAACTCGTAGTTCGTCACGAATTCCGGCTCATAAGTGGGTGAAATATTAAAGTCAGCCTGTCGTCCAAAGAAGCCCCCGCTCTTGAAGCCCTCTGCGTAAGACGCCCACACCATGGTGTCATCGTTCAACTGCCACCTCAGCGAGGCACTCGGCGTAAATTCTTTCCATTCGTCGGCGTAGGCCTGCGGATCAGCTAGTGGTGGGCGAGGATCTGTACCCGGTAGGTACACGATGCCCGCGTTACCACCGACAAGTGCCTTTTCTTCTCTTGTGTAGCGTCCACCGACTGTCAGCGTCCAAGCATCATTAAATGCATAGTCCATGGAGATGAAGGCCGCTACTGATTCGGTTTCTTGGTTCTGCCCGTTGCTACTCGCATGGTCGAAGGTAGGCGCAAGACCCAGCGTGGTGAACAAATCATAGACGTCCCAAACTTGCTCATAGTCAGCCTCAAAGGAATATAGGCCTGCGATGAACTGGAAGGAACTGTCCGACGTGCTGCTCAAGCGCAACTCATGCGTTGTCTGATCCCAAACGTTGAAAAAGTTCATGCGCAGCATTGGGGCTGATGAGCCATCAAAGTCCTGCATATTTTGCTCATCCTGATCTCGAACACCTGCGATGTAAGTCAGCAGTAAACCATCTGTCATCTGCCAGTTCGCAGTGATGATGTTGGTGTCGTATTCATTGTCACTAAAATTAGTGCCGTCCGATGAATTTCGAGTCGAGGTATCAGTGCTGTTACTGAAGCACTGGTTGTAAATGATGCAAGTCAGATCGGTGGGGTCGTTTGTATTTACGTAGGCACCCTGATCGCTCTCATCGTGCATTTTTTCGTAGTGCCATTTGATGTCAAAGTTATCGGAAGGCTGCCATTTCACAGCAAAACCATAATTGACAATGTCGTCTCCGCCCACGTCTTGATTTAGCGTCGTGTTGTACATCCAGCCATCGCTTTTGATCTGGGCACCGAATAGCTTGATGCCGAGTTGATCATCGATGATTGGAACATTGACAACGCCTTTAACGTCCTCACGACCGTGTTCATCGACAGCAACGCTAAAGTCGCCGCCCCACTCCATGGTCACAGCGCCACGGGTGATGTTAATCAAGCCCCCGGTCGTGTTTTTACCAAACAGCGTGCCCTGTGGGCCACGCAGTATCTCGATACGTTCAATATCGAAGTTTTGCATTAAAACGCCGCTAGCTGTGCCTAGAAACATACCGTCCATTACCACGCCGATTGGTGGATCCAGGCTCTTGTCGTAGTCGGTGGTTCCCACGCCACGGATATTGATAAAGGCAGCGCTACCAGCGCCTGGGTAGCGTCTTATGTAAGTGCTGGGGCTAAAAGTCTGCAGATCTTCTAGTCGTCTCACCTGTGCTTGACCTAATTCTTTGGTGATCGCTGCTACGGAAACGGCGACATCTTGAATAGATTCATCTCGACGTGTTGCTGAGACAATGACCTCTTCGAGTGTGGCGTTTTGCGCCAAAGTGGGAAGGCCCTGGAATCCCGCGGCGATCGCCGCAGCACATGCTGCGACGGTCAGCCGCTTCGGCGTCTTGAACATCGATGTTTGGTGCTTACTTATCATTATCACTACCCCTCTGATGGTGAACTACTGCTTTGGTTTATTGTGTTTGAACGTTTCTGTGACTGCTTCTTCTCTTTTTTAAAGTTTGTATCGGTGCGCGATCAGCTCGCCATGCGTACTTCAAATGTCTGTAGATTGCCGGCACCATTCCAAGCGGACTCCGTCATGGAAGCGAGCAAGTCATTGAGCCACTCGCGGGTCTGCATTCGACAGAAGGGCATAAGGTCCAAACAATGTTTGATTATCGCCTGACGTCTGAGTGTTTCCAGTGAGATGAGACCTTTCTGCCACATGAGGGTCACGCCCCACTGACTGGCGGCAAGCAGTTGCGACAGTTGCGTGCAATCGGTTCCCGGAATCAATTGGTCCTCTGACTCGGCAACGAGTAAGGCCTCGTGGAACCACTTTTGAGTATTCCCCACGCGATGATGGTCGGCCTCATCTTCGGCACTGATGCCGACAACAATCGACATCGCTGACATCATGAACTCTGGCGATTGTTCAAAGGTGTCTATGGTTCGTCGCGTTAGCTCAAGGATCCTCGAGATCCCCGCCGGCGCGCTCATGACATTGGCGCTGCTTTGCGTGTCGGCTCTAGTTTGCGCAGCGGCAGCCAGCAACAAACCATTGCGGCCTTTAAAAAGGTTGTAGAGGGTTTTGGTGCTCACGTCACTGAGCTCGGCGATCTGCGCCATGCTGATGTCAGCCGGCGAAGCATGCTGCAATAGCTTGAGTGTCTCTCTGAGAATACGCTTGCGCCGCTCGGCCTGAGCGGGGGATGCGTATTTGCCCCTTATTTTTGCCATATCGCTTATTTATTTTTATGACGCTACAGTGACAAAACTACATGACCCTGTAAGTTTTGCAAGATGTTTTGACTCAGGTCAGAATGGGTGGCGTCGAGCGTGGGCAAGGCCACCGCGCCTTTGCAACCTCAGCACAATAAAAGCCAATAAAAGGAATACCCGATGACACAGCAGAGCACCAATTACGACGATGTAAAGCAGTACCGGCTCGACCCGGATCGTGAGCAGGAATTGGTGAATTGCGCCGGGGAATGCACTTTTTGCTG
The DNA here is from genome assembly GCA_965658485.1 of Luminiphilus sp. Taxonomy (GTDB): domain Bacteria; phylum Pseudomonadota; class Gammaproteobacteria; order Pseudomonadales; family Halieaceae; genus Luminiphilus. The sequence goes on along the minus strand of CBFHSJ010000055.1, from coordinate 3,199 downwards.
GGCTAACAAAGCGGGGCATCCGCTGGGTGTGACTACGGCTTACGTTCCTGTGGACGGCAAGATTTGGATGACAGCGACCCGGGAGCGTGTGCGCATCAAAGCGATTGCGCGAGACGGCCGTTCGTCAGTCGTGATGTCGAGCAAGGGCACCCATATGGGGGGTGGCAAAACGGTGACCTACAAAGGCCATACCGTGATCCACGATGATCCGGAAATCAAAATGTGGATGTACAAGTTGCTCGCCCACGGCATGTCCAAAGTGGAAGACTCAGACAACGACTTCACGATGGGGCTCGATCCCGACTTGTTTGTAAAATTTCTCGATACGCCCGAGAGAATCGTTCTCGAGTTCACGCCGGAAATGTCGATTCCTTTCGACGGTGACAAGATGGCGAAAGGCACCGCCACTGCCTACGCGGAGTTCGCGGCCAAGGCAGCAAAAGGCGACTGAATGCACAGCCAAAGATTATGAGCATAAAAAAGCGGCCTCGATGGCCGCTTTTTTATTGCGTTGTTTTTATCACTGCAGCTATGCATATGCTCTTAGCAAAGGGGGCATGAGAGTGAGGGCGTTTAGTGCCCGCGGCGTCATTCCGTCGAGACAACCTGCACTAGTTCAAGGAACGTGCCGTCTGGGTCTTTAAAACAGAAGAATCTCGCGTAGCTGGTTTCAGAGGTATGGACATTCACGGGTTTGGAGACGACCTCAACGCCATTAGACACCAAGAAGTCGAAGTCAGCGTCGATATCGGAACTCGACAAGGCGATACGCGCGAGTCCCGGTCGATATAGGTTGGGGTAGGGCGGTGAGTCATCACGCGGCGACTTCCACTCCAAGAGGTCAATGACCATTGGTTGCTCTGCGCCCTGAAGCGCCATCAGTGCGCCCTCTACCTGATATTTTGGCATGCCCACGGCATTGGCGACTTCCTCGGTATTGGTTTCCGGTACGGGCCAGTAGACCTGAAAGCCGAGCATCTCGTAGAACGCTTTGGAGCGTTGGAAGTCGGTGCAATTGATATTGACGTGCACCATGCCGGTGATGTGCATTGCTTTCTCCTCTTTTTCGGGGTTATCACTTGCCGTGAATCAAGGCTCGGATGCTTGCTTGAAGCACATGGTGTGGGAGGCATGAGTCGAGGCGACATGCGATTTCTGCTCTAGATGACGGTGTCACCGTTATCGATCACCATTTCTGTGCCTGTGACGTGCTTGGACTCATCAGACAACAGATACAGCACCATGTTGGCAACGTCCTCGGGTTCGCCGATGCCCAGTGCGACGCGGGTCTTTTCGGGGTCCTCTTCGGCCATCAGATCAGTCCCCATCAATGTCTTCAGTGCTTTGTGCACCATCGGTGTGCTGATGGATCCCGGGTGAACCGAGTTGCAGCGGATGCCCAGCCCCTCTGATCGACAATGGATAGCAATTGATTTCGTCATCGCGCGAATGCCGCCCTTTGCGGCCGAGTAGGCGAGATAAGGACTGAGGCCAATGAGTGCTGCGGTTGAGGACATGTTCACGATGGAACCACCACCGCTCTTCTTCATTAGTGCAATGGCTGACTGACACCCCCAAAAGGTCGCATCCAGATGAATTCCCATCACACGTCGCCAGACATCGGTCGTCGTGTCTTCGATATTGGCAATCGGTGCGATGCCGGCGTTGTTGACCAGTCCATCGAGTCGTCCGAAGTGACCTTCGACCTCACTCATGACGTGTTGCCATGAGGCTTCTTCACTCACATCCTGCGTAATGAAGTGAGCGCCAATCTCATTCGCATGCGCCTGCCCCGCGTCAGGGTCAATGTCAGTCATCACCACTTGCGCTCCCTCGCGGGCGAGCACGCGGCTATCTGCCAAGCCGAGGCCCGATGCAGCGCCCGTGATGACAATGACTTTGTCTTTGACTCTATCCATATTGGTTACCCATTCTGATTGGTGACCGCGGGAACCGGCTTAGTGCTCTTCGCGGATGTCGTTACCGGTTTCAGTTAGCCTGTTGAAGTTGGGCATTGTTTGATCCTACCTCAAAGCCTTTCCATTCTTCACGGGCGAGGCGGCATTGCTTGCGATAAAACGGGAAGCCGCCGAACCAGAAAAGGGTCGCTCTCGGTTTGCCGGGAATGTTGTCGCCCATGTAGTAGTTGTCAGACTCGGGGTACAGGGTGCTATTCCCTATGTCGTTGGTGAGTTGCACGTAGCGACGCTCCTCATTCGCTTTGGCCTCAATCACTTCAGTGCCATGATCTGCCATCTCGTTAATCAGCTCGGTAACGAAGTCGCATTGGAATTCGGCCAGTAAAATAGGATTGTAAAACGGACTGTGCGGGCCATTTATCCAGAACAGGTTGGGGAAGCCGTGGGTCATCATGCCGAGGTGGCTGGTCAGGCCCTCGGCCCAGCGAGCCTTCAATGTCTGATCCCCCCGACCGCGAATATCAATGCGATCCATGGCACCTGTCATCACATCAAACCCGGTGGCAAAAATCACGGCGTCGAGCTTGATTTCGGTGTTATCGACGACAATGCCGTCACGCGTGAAGTGACTGATCGGCTGCTCATGGAGATCGATTAACTCCACATTGGCTTGATTGAATGCCTCGAGGTAGTTGGTTTCGGGTGACAGACGCCGGGTGAGAATGGGATAGTCGGGGCATAGCTTTTCGGCAATGGCGGGGTCATCGATCCGCTCCCGAATTTTGGCGCGCGCGAAATCAGCCAGCGTCTGGTTGGACTCCATTTTGAGCAAGCTGTCAGTAAAGGCGTAATAGGGAGACAGACCGCCCGACGCCCAGCGATTCTCATACTCTGCTAGACGCTCCTCCTCGCTGACATCAAGAGCTGCCTTAGAGGGTGGTGGTGCCAGGTCCGAGTGCACCAGCGTAAAACCCGAGAACGAATTGAACTGCTGATCCCGCAGTTCGGCGTACTGCTTTTTCATTTTACTGGCGTGACCAGGCTCTACCGGTCGGTTGCGCAAGGGAATGGTGTACGAAGGTGTGCGCTGGAGCACATAGAGCTGTCCGGCCGCTTGCGCGACTTCGGAAATCACTTGAATCCCTGAAGAGCCTGTGCCGATGACTGCGACCCTTTTACCCCCGAAGCCTGGCTCCTCTGCCGGCCAGCGGCTGGTGAGATATTGCTCGCCGGTGAAATCATCCAACCCTTCAAAGCGGGGCTCGACGGGTGCCGAGATA
>CBFHSJ010000054.1:7085-12670 GCA_965658485.1 Luminiphilus sp. | reverse complement strand
GTAGACACGGCGTGTAGGGCTCGAGTAGCTGATTTGCATATTGTAACGCGCCCCCGCAGACGGAGCACTACGCCTGACTGGAGGGTGGTCGGTTGAACCGATATACTCGCGCCCCTCATACAGTGCAGCAACGTCGATTTAAAAACGGATTGCAGTCAGTCGATTGCAGTACAACCCCGAATGAGCGCAATACATCCAAGGCCACGCAGGTGTGGCTCAACAGATGATTGCCCAGTGGAAAGCAATAGCGTGTCAGCAGATTTGATTTTTCAGTTTCTTGGTGAGCAGTGGATTTTGGTAGCTGCGTTGGCGACGACACTGACCATGCTCGTGCTCCATGAGACGCGCAAGGCGGGGCCGGCACTGTCGATCAACGAGGCTGTTCAGTTAGTGAATAGCGAAGGTGGCGTCTTTCTCGACATCCGAGATGCAGCAGACTTTGCGCGCGGTCACATTACGGACGCACTGCATATCCCCGCTGCCGCATTGGCCAATCGCGCCGCCGAATTGGAACAATTCCGCGAAAAACCGGTGGTCGTGGTGTGTAAAATGGGTCAGTCAGCCGGTCCTGCGACCAAAACACTCCGGTCTCAGGGCTTCAGTCGGGCACAAAAGCTCTCTGGCGGCATGATGGAATGGGATGCACAAAAGCTTCCGGTCGTGACCCAGTGAGCGAGGTGGTGATTTACACCACGCGATGGTGCCCATTTTGCGTTCGGGCGAAAGCGTTGCTCGATCAAAAAGGGGTTTCGTATCAGGAAATCCCGGTAGATGGCGATCCCGCTATACGCCAGCAGATGGCCGAGCGGGCCGGGCAAACCTCGGTGCCGCAGATTTGGATTGGCGAACAACATATTGGTGGTTGCGACCAGTTGTATGGTCTTGAGCGCTCAGGCGGGCTGGACCCTCTGCTTGCGTAATCCCGGTGCAACCGCCACGACTTTGATAAAGAAGGAGAGCCAGCATGGCTGAAGAAGGAACCGCAGCCGCTCAGGAAGCAGCCGCACAACAGCAATTTGTTACTCAGCGGATCTATACCAAGGATATTTCCTTCGAGTCTCCAATGACGCCGAACGTCTTTCGCCAGGAGTGGAAGCCCGCCGTCAATGTCGATCTCAACACCAAAAGCAGTCGGGTGGATGAGGAAGGTAATCACGAGGTGGTCTTGACGCTGACCATCACGGCTAAGCTTGAAGAACAGACCGCTTTTTTGGTCGAAGTGCAGCAGGCGGGTATTTTCTTTGTGGCGGGCATCGAGGGCGACGCGCTGCGGCAATTACTCTCGACCGTTGCGCCAACGATTCTGTTCCCCTACGCCCGGGAGGCGATCGACAACCTGGCGGTCAAAGGTGGCTTCCCTGCACTGATGATCGCGCCGGTTAACTTCGACGCCCTTTTCCGTCAGGCGGTTGCTCAGCAGGCAGCCGAGGCGGGTGAAGGTGGTGAGAGTGCTGAGGCGGCCCCCGAGGGCGCTACCCACTGATTCTCTAGGCCACTGTTCAGGTGGCCGGTAAATCCAGATCTTTAAGCTTGCGGGTGAGGGTATTTCTCCCCCACCCGAGGAGCTCCGCGGCCTCGGCTTTGCGTCCGCCGGTGTGCTGAAGCGCCGCTTCAATCATGATCGATTCAAACAGTGGCAGCGCTTGACGCAGGACGTTGGAGTGCCCCTCCGCCAATTGTTGGTTGGCCCAGCCGGCTAGCTGCTCGTGCCAACTCTCGGCAACACCCTCGGGCACCTCGCCGTGATGCTGCAGTAGCTCCTTCGGCAGGTCCGACAGCAATACCTCGCGTCCCGCTGCCATCACAGTGAGCCAGCGGCAGGTGTTCTCAAGCTGCCTGACATTGCCGGGCCAGGGCAATTGGGTCAGCGCTTGCAGCGCGGCCTCCGACAGCGTCTTTGTTTCCACATCTAACTCAGCGCTAGCGGCCGTTAAAAAGTGTGTCAGCAGTCTTGGGATGTCCTCTCGGCGTTCGGAGAGTTGGGGGACATGGATACGAATCACGTTGAGCCGGTGGAACAGGTCCTCCCGGAACGCTCCGGTTTCCACCAGGGATTCCAGTTTTTGGTGCGTCGCGGCAATGATCCGCACATCTGCCTTGATCGAGTCGACGCCGCCGACGCGGAAGAACTCACCGTCCTGAAGCACGCGCAATAGACGGGTCTGGGTCGCAGCGGGCATGTCGCCGATCTCATCAAGGAACAGCGTGCCACCGCGCGCCTGCTCAAAACGTCCCTCACGCCGATTGTTGGCGCCGGTAAATGCGCCCTTCTCGTGGCCGAAGAGTTCTGACTCCATCAGCTCCTGAGGAATCGCGGCCATATTCAGTGCAACGAACGCGTTGTCGGCACGGGGGCTATGACGATGTAAGGCGCGAGCCACAAGCTCCTTGCCAGTGCCAGACTCGCCATTGATCAGCACCGTGATGTGGCTCTGGGCAAGTCGGCCAATCGCACGGAATACCTCCTGCATGGCCGGCGCGTTGCCGATAATTTCGGCGGAGGGGCTGCCGCTTTGGTCTTCATTAACCTGCTCGTCCCGAGTGCGCTGGGACTTTGCACGGGTAACAGTAGCGACCATCTCCTCGATATCAAACGGTTTTGGCAGGTACTCGAACGCGCCTTCTTCATATGAGCTCACTGCGCTGTCGAGGTCAGAGTGCGCCGTAGTGATAATAACGGGCAGGTCGGGCAACTGTGATTTAAGCTTGGCCAGCAGCGCAATGCCGTCCATGCCAGGCATGCGAATATCACTCACCACTACCATTGGCTCTTCGACGATCAGCGCCTCCAGCACTTGATCACCGGCCTCAAAGGCGCGGCAGTTGAGGCCGGCTCGGGACAAAGCCTTTTCCATTACCCACCGGATCGAGCTGTCATCGTCGACGATCCACACCTCGTCAGTCATTGGCATCTCAGGACTCCATAGGTAATAGCAGGGTGAAGCAGGTATCGCCCGGTACGCTCTGTACCTGAATCAATCCACCGTGTTGGTTGGCAATCCGCTGTGCGATCGATAGCCCGAGCCCGGTTCCTTTGGCGTTACCGGTGACCATTGGCAAAAACAACATCGGCAACAGGTCATCGGGGACGCCCGGGCCGTTGTCCGATATGTGCAGTGCACACACCAGTTTGTGCCGGTTGCCGCCGACGGTGAACTGTCGATAAACCCGAGTTTTCAGCGTGATCAACCCGGTATCCCCGCAGGCCTGCCAAGCATTGCGAACAAGATTTAACACTGCCTGAGTGAGCTGCCCCGCGTCGGCGAGAAAATCGGGGAGGCTAGGGTCGTAGTCACGCTCGATACTGAGCCCGCCTTTGGCTTCGGCTTCGATCAAATGCCGAACATGCTCTGTCACTTCGTGGATATTGGTTAGCTCTGATTCCAGACGCTCTTTGGGGCCCAACATGCGGTCGACCAGCGTGCGCAGCCGATCGACCTCAGAGATGATGATGTCCGTGTATTCCTTTAGATTGGGGTTGGCGAGCTCGACTGCCAGCAGCTGTGCGGCGCCTCGAATGCCGCCCAGCGGATTTTTCACCTCATGTGCGACGCCTTTCATGATCTCCTTCAAAGTGGCCTGTGCCTGCCATTCGCTTTCATCTCTGCTGATGGCCTGCAGTCGATCAATCATAGTCAGCTCAACGAGGAGGCAACGGGTTCCGACTTTTCCCGCTATGGGGCTCAGCGTCAGATCGACCGTGCGCCCCTGTCCTGTTCGGGTCGTCAGAGGGATAGCCCTGCGCACCATGGGGTAGTTGTCGGCCAGCGCTTGATCCAAGAGGGGGTACCACTCGTTAGATTCATCGAGCAGAGCCTCAAGGGGGCTGCCTAATGCGCGACTGGCAGAAACTTCGAGCAGGTTCTCTGCCGCTTGGTTCAATTCACGGATGTGCAAGCTGGCGTCCAACAGAATGACGCCTGTTGCCAGCAGGTCGAGGTGGTAGTCGGCGGAGAGGTCCATCAAGGATTCAGCAGCCATCACGTCACCTATTTACGATCGGTCGCATCACGTACACCGTGCTCGTCGTTGACGCATCGAGTTGAGCGCCACTTTCATCGAGCCGAACCACTCGTAGCCGATGCTCGCCACGATACACGTTGGTCAGCTGCCAGCTCGCGGTTCGCTGCGGAGCACCGAGGGGTTCATCATCGAGCAGCAGCTGCAGGGCTTCGTCGGGTGCTAGGTGCGGGCTGAAAGCAGCCTGGACGGCAAAGTTTCCAGGCCCCATTGGGATAGTGGTGTTATCGGCTGGTGTCACGATGCGAGTGTCATAGAGGGGAGGCTGCTCGAGCTTCACAGAAGCGGCAGAGGTTTTCTTTGTCGCCAGGGGGATTGCGCTGTTCGGCGCGTGGACTGAATGTTCTTCAATCGTTCCTTCACCTGAGAGCGGCGGCGTGTCTGTGAACGTGACGTTGCCATCCGCATCAGTGGCCTTGTAAACCGGTTGCGCGATCAGAGTCGGCGCGAGTACCAGACAGATACCGATCTCCAATACCGACCAAAAAGCGCGCGAGGGGCGTATTTGCAGTCGCTCCTGCGTCATGGTACGTCAATAAGCCTATATGTCGTTGATGGCGGCAAGACGATCGCTTCCTGTGCACCAAAATAGTGCATTGTACCTTTTGCAGTGTTAGGGAAACAAAAGCCCGCGTAGCGCGGGCTTTTGTGATCGATCTTCGTCGAGATAGTCCGACTCAGACAGAGTAGTACATGTCGAATTCGACTGGGTGGGTGGTCATGTTCAAGCGCTCCACATCATCGCGCTTGAGCTCGATGTAGGCATCGATCATGTCTTCAGTGAAGACGCCACCGGCGGTCAGGAATTCGCGGTCCGCCTCGAGTGCATCCAATGCCATTTCCAGACTGGAGGCGACTGTTGGGATATCCGCTGCTTCTTCTGCGGGAAGGTCGTAAAGATCCTTGTCAGCAGCATCGCCGGGGTGGATCTTGTTCTGAATGCCGTCAATGCCCGCCATCAGCATGGCTGCGAACGCCAGGTATGGGTTGGCTGTCGGGTCAGGGAACCGAACCTCAATACGCTTGCCCTTCGGCGAGGGCTCGTAGGGAATACGAATCGACGCGGATCGGTTGCGCGCGGAATATGCGAGCATTACGGGGGCCTCGAAACCCGGCACCAAGCGCTTATAGCTGTTGGTGGAGGCGTTGGTGAAGGCGTTCAACGCGCGCGCGTGCTTGATGATGCCGCCAATGTAGTAGAGCGCGGTATCGGACAAGCCTGAATAGCCGTCGCCAGCAAAGGTGTTATCGCCGCCTTTGGCGATAGACTGGTGAACGTGCATGCCGGAACCGTTGTCACCGACTAGAGGCTTGGGCATAAAGGTGGCGGTTTTGCCGTAGGCGTGAGCAACGTTCAATACGCAGTACTTCATTATCTGCACTTCGTCTGCCTTGGATACCAAGGTGTTGAACTTGACGCCAATCTCGCACTGGCCTGCAGTACCCACCTCGTGATGGTGAACCTCAACTTCGAGGCCCATCTGCTCCATAGCGGAACACATTGCCGCACGAATATCATGAAGCGAGTCAACGGGGGGCACGGGAAAGTAGCCGCCTTTGACTCT
>CBFHSJ010000054.1:2587-6986 GCA_965658485.1 Luminiphilus sp. | reverse complement strand
GGGTCGGTGACCCGTATTGCCGTCTTCAAAGTCGAGGTTAGAGGACCAGGCTGCTTCCTCAGCGTTGATCGCGTAGCTGGCGCCACTCATGTCGGCACTCCACTTCACGTCGTCAAATACAAAGAACTCTGGCTCGGGGCCAAAAAAAGCGGTGTCGCCCAAACCGGTTGACGCGAGATACGCCTCAGCCTTCTTGGCGATACTGCGGGGATCGCGATCATAGCCCTGCATAGTGGACGGCTCGACAATGTCGCAGCGCAGGATCACCGTCGGATCATCGGTGAAGGGGTCGAGAATGGCAGTGCTGTCATCAGGCATGAGGATCATGTCCGACTCGTTGATGCCCTTCCATCCGGAAATAGACGAACCGTCGAACATCTTACCGCCCTCAAAGAAATCCTCGTCCACCACACCGGCGGGGATCGAGACGTGTTGCTCCTTTCCCTTGGTATCGGTGAATCGCAGGTCCACCCAGCGGACATCGTTTTTGCTGATTAAATCGAGCGTGCGCTCTGACATGTCGTTCTCCTTCAATAGTCACTTCCCCAGCACTCACTGGGCGGTAAAAATCAGAAAGTGCATGGGCACCGGCTGAGCGTGTAAAATAGTGCAAGGTCTGTGCCAACTTTACGCCGTCGGCTCGCTGCCACTAAACCCATGTTTTTGCTCGATAAGTGGTAACTTTAGCCGACAAGGCGCAGAGCCCAATGCACCAACATGGGTCTCTCTGCCCATTAATTGCACCTAAATAGTGCGCAAGCGAATAGGCAGTGCTGGCGCAGGAAGTAAACCAGTTTGCCTGTGCTGGTGTACACTCCGCGCGCGCTGACGCGACCCCTTATCTTCAGAAGCTCGGAATGGTTATGAAAGCACTCCGCAATATCGCGATTATTGCCCACGTAGATCATGGCAAAACCACTTTGGTGGATTGCCTGTTACAGCAGTCTGGCACGCTGGATCGAAAGAACGCTGGTGCCGAGCGCATCATGGATTCGAATGATCAGGAGCGTGAGCGCGGCATCACTATTTTGGCCAAGAACACCGCGATTAGTTGGAATGACTACCGCATCAACATAGTCGACACACCCGGACACGCTGATTTTGGTGGTGAGGTGGAGCGCGTGCTGTCTATGGTGGACTCTGTGCTGCTCTTAGTCGACGCGGTGGACGGACCTATGCCCCAGACCCGTTTCGTCACGGCTAAGGCTTTTGAACGCGGGCTCAACCCGATCGTCGTGGTCAATAAGGTCGATCGCCCCGGCGCGCGGCCAGACTGGGTGGTGGATCAGGTGTTTGATCTGTTTGACACTTTGGGGGCTACGGAAGAGCAGCTCGACTTCCCCGTCATCTATGCGTCGGCGCTTAACGGTGTGGCCGGCGAGGACTTCGAGGACATGGCGGATGATATGTCGCCGCTGTTTCAGGCCATCGTCGATAAAGTAGCGCCGCCCGAGGTGAACGCAGACGGCGCCTTGCAGCTGCAGATTTCAGCACTCGACTACAACAGCTACGTCGGCGTCATTGGTGTCGGGCGGATCACGCGGGGCGTGTTGACGCCCAACACTGCGGTGGCGGTGGTCGACCGCGAGGGTCATAGCCGCAGCGGCAAAGTGCTGCAGGTCATGGGGTATCTGGGCCTTGAGCGGGTCGAGGCAGATCGGGCCGAAGCGGGCGATATCGTTTGTGTGACCGGTATCGACGCGCTCAACATCTCCGATACGCTATGCGACCCTGCGGCACCCGAGGCACTCCCGGCGCTGACCGTTGATGAGCCGACGGTCAGCATGACCTTTCAGGTTAACGACTCGCCCTTTGCCGGCCGTGAGGGCAAGTACGTGACCTCGCGCAATATCAAAGAGCGACTTGATCGGGAGTTGATTCACAACGTCGCGTTGCGGGTCGAACAAGGCGATAGCCCCGACAAGTTTAAGGTTTCGGGCCGCGGCGAGCTTCACCTCTCGGTGCTCATTGAAAACATGCGTCGCGAGGGTTTCGAGCTCGGGGTCTCAAGACCCGAGGTCATCCAAAAGGAAATCGATGGCAAGTTGTGTGAGCCTTACGAGCAGCTCGTGATCGACGTTGAAGAGGCGCATCAAGGGGGTGTGATGGAGGAGCTGGGTCTGCGCCGAGCGGAGCTCCAGAACTTGATTACCGATGGTGCCGGCCGGGTACGACTCGAATTTATTGTGCCTGCCCGCGGCTTGATTGGCTTTCGCTCGCAGTTTCTGACGCTGAGTTCGGGTTCGGGAATCATGACCCACGTGTTTGATCACTACGGCCCGGTGGCAAAGTCTGATCTAGCCGTGCGCAACAACGGCGTGCTGGTCTCAATGGTGTCGGGCAAGACGCTGGCCTATGCACTGTTTAGCCTGCAGGAGCGCGGCAGACTCTTCATTGAGCCTAATGTTGATGTCTATGAAGGCCAGATTATGGGTCTGCACAGCCGTGGGAACGATCTGGTGGTCAATCCGACCAAGGCCAAGCAGCTGACCAATGTCCGCGCATCAGGCACGGACGAGGCCGTCATTCTGACCCCGCCGGTGCTGCACAGTTTGGAGCAGGCGCTCGAGTTCATCGATGAAGATGAGCTGGTTGAGGTCACTCCTGACAGCATTCGCCTGCGCAAAAAGCTGTTGCTTGAACACGAGCGCAAGCGCGCTTCTCGTAAAGCCGCCTAGGGCCCCACATACCTGGTGAAACCCGTTTTAGGGTCAGCGTGATCTCAACATCTCGATGTGGAGAATATCGTCCTCGAGATAAGGTTCGCTCGTCACCGCAAAGCCCAGTGACTCATAAAAAGGCTGCAAATAGGCCTGGGCACTGAGGCGCACTGTCGGCCATCGCGCATCACAGAATGCCAGCGCCATATCCATCAGGTCCCGGCCCAACCCTAGGCCGCGATAGTCATCGCGAATGGCAACCCTGCCAATGGAGCATTCGTTGTAGGCCACTCCGGGGGGCGAAACTCGCAGGGTGCCGATCAGCGCGCCCTGATGCGTCAGTTCCAGATGCCAGCACAGCGGGTCCTTGTCGTCGACCTCCTGATAGGGGCAGGTTTGTTCCACGACAAATATCTTAGTACGCAGGCTCAGCACCCGATGCCACTCCGATCCGCTGAATACCGCAAAGTGTCGCCAGCGCCATACTAGTTCATTGCGAAGCGTTTCCGGATTGAGCGCCATGGAGAGTCTCCTCAACCCATCAAGGCTTTGGTTACGTGGTCTTCCCGCGCGGGGGTGCGGTAGGATAACCCGATTGAGATGACAGGGTGACGCACGCTGCCGAACCCGCCGCCTTCACAGAGAGCCCCATTACGATGACAGATATGATGCAGCCTTCGGTCGACGTAGAGCAGCTATCCCTGCGTGACTATGCAGAGAAAGCGTACCTCGACTACTCGATGTACGTGATTCTCGACCGTGCCCTGCCGCACATTGGCGACGGCCTTAAGCCGGTGCAGCGCCGCATTGTGTATGCGATGAGTGAGCTCGGGCTAAAGGCCTCGGCTAAATATAAAAAGTCGGCACGCACAGTGGGGGATGTTATCGGCAAGTTCCATCCACATGGCGACAGCGCGGCTTATGAGGCGATGGTGTTGATGGCGCAGGATTTTTCCTACCGCTATCCACTCATCGACGGGCAGGGGAACTGGGGCTCGCCGGATGATCCCAAGTCATTCGCCGCCATGCGTTATACCGAATCCCGACTGACGGCTTACGCCGATGTGCTCCTCTCGGAGCTCGGTCAGGGAACGGTGGATTGGCAGCCTAATTTTGATGGCACCCTCGAAGAGCCTACTGTGCTGCCTGCGCAGGTGCCCAATCTGCTGCTCAATGGCACAACCGGCATTGCTGTTGGTATGGCGACAGACATTCCACCGCACAACCTCAAGGAAGTCGTTGCGGCCACCATCCATTTGCTGGACTCACCAAAGGCAACCGTGTCAGACCTGTGTAAACACATCAAAGGGCCGGACTTTCCGACAGAAGCGGAAATCATCACGCCGGTAGATGAACTCAGAACACTTTATGAGACGGGGCGCGGTGCGCTGCGGGTGCGGGCGGCCTATGCCATTGAGGATGGTGCGGTCGTGATTCACGCGCTGCCCTATCAGGTCTCGGGCGCCAAGGTGCTAGAGCAGATCGCGGCGCAGATGCAGGCCCGCAAACTGCCGATGGTCTCGGATTTGCGCGACGAGTCTGATCATGAGCACCCCACGCGGTTGGTAGTGGTACCTCGGTCCAATCGCATCGATCTCGACGGGCTCATGAGCCATTTATTTGCCACCACCGATCTCGAGCGCACTTATCGCGTGAACCTCAATGTGATTGGCATCGATGGTCGGCCAGCGGTGAAATCTCTGGTAACCGTACTCAAGGAGTGGTTGGCGTTCAGAAAG
>CBFHSJ010000054.1:0-2488 GCA_965658485.1 Luminiphilus sp. | reverse complement strand
ACGACGGTTAAGCGCCGTTTGCAGCATCGATTGGAACGGGTGGAACGCAGGCTCCATATTCTCGAAGGTTACCTCGTTGCTTTCCTAAACATCGATGAAGTCATCCGCATCATTCGCGAGGAGGAAGAGCCCAAACTCGTACTCATGAAAACCTTCAAGATCTCCGATGTGCAGGCAGAAGCCATCCTTGATCTGAAGCTGCGTAACCTCGCCAAGCTTGAAGAAATGAAAATCCGCGGCGAGCAGGATGAGTTGGCCGAAGAGCGCGATACGCTGAAGAAGACCCTGGGCAGTGATGCGCGTCTCAAGACGCTGATCAAACGTGAGCTGAAAGCAGTCGTTGAGGTCCATGGTGACGCTCGGCGTGCGCCCCTCGCTGAGCGTGAAGAGGCAAAGGCGTTCAGTGAGCTTGAACTGACCACCGCGGATCCGCTGACGATTGTGTTGTCCGAAAAGGGCTGGATTCGCGCGGCAAAGGGCCACGATATTGACCCGGCATCGTTCAGTTACAAATCGGGTGACGGTTTCCGCTTTGCGGCCCGCGGTAAATCGAATCTGCCGACGGTGGTGCTCGACTCCACGGGCAGAGCCTACACCCTGCCCACACATCAGCTTCCCTCGGCGCGCGGTCAGGGAGAGCCCCTGACAGGTCGCATTAACCCGCCATCCGGCGCCACCTTCGAGGGGCTGTTGACCGGTGCGGATGGGGATCGCTATTTGCTGGCAAGCGATGCGGGCTACGGATTTGTGGTGCAATTCGGGCAGCTGCAGGCGAAAAACAAGGCTGGTAAAGCGGTGCTCACATTGCCAAAGGGCGCACAGGTGTTGCCTCCGGCAGCCATTGCGCAAGGGCAAGAGCCGCTGGTGGTGGTGGCGACCAATGAGGGCCGCATGCTGGTATTCCCGTTGGCTGAGTTGCCGGAGATGGCGCGGGGCAAGGGCAACAAATTGATTGGCATCCCATCTGCACGGGCGGCGGCACGCGAGGAGTTTGTGGCTGGACTTTGCGTGGTGACTGAGGGCGATACACTTCAGGTGACCTCGGGTGGGCACTACCGAAACTTCAAGTGGTCCGAGCTTGAGCACTTCCGCGGGGAGCGGGGGCGCCGGGGTAGCAAGCTTCCTAAAGGCTATCAGCGGGTGACGCGTCTGGAAGTAGTGACGGACTGACTCGTTTACTCGACTGGTTGCTAAAAAGGCAGAAACCCCTGCGGCGTTTCGTTGTCGCTGGGCGAAATGGCGCGTTGCAGAATGAGCAGTTGCCGCTCGAGCAGATTGAGGTGGCTGCCGCTGATATCGCCGAGTGCCATCCACTGCTCGTCGATGACATCAATGCCAATTCGCGCGGTCAGACCCGCATCCTCTGCTGCTCGAGACGACAGCAAAATGCCATCCAGATCTTGCTGGGCGAGCGCCAACAAGTCATCCAGTGTTGCCTGCGTGTAGAGGCCGGGGTAGATGTCTTCGTCATCGCCGCGCCCCAGTTCACTGATACCGATCGCCATGCCCGGGGTATAGGAGAGCCGCTCTTGCCTCTCAGCGATGTCGCTGCAGCGAGACAACAGCCAGGCGCAACTGGCCGCACGCAACACGGGTGACCCCGCTGCATGAGGCCCCGAGAAATAGATCGCTAATCCAAACTGGCGGACCACACTGAGCTCTCCGCCGTAAAAACCGGCACTACCATACGCCATGCGATGCAAGCTGGAGACATAGCCTTGTAGGCGTGACTCATCTAATGAGTCGAGGTAGGTGGGTAAGTGCTTGAGTGCGATACAGAGAATCGCGGTGTCGCTGTAGTGCTCCTCATCCGACTCCTCGATGTCTCGCGACTTCAGCAAGTCCAGCGGCAGCGCGTTGATGCGGTCCCGCAACTTGTGGACCTCATTGACTGAAGTGGATCTTTCCTCTGTGATGGCATCCAATTGGGCAACGGCCTCGCTGATGTTACTGGCCAGTCGTTGACCCATGGGTCTTGTCAGGGCGTATACCGCGATGCTCAACAGTACAGACAGCGCGATCAAACCCCAGATCAGGGTCTCCCGCGCCGCGCGTTGTTCATCCAAATCCAGATAAAGTTCAACGCTACCCGCGGTATTACCATCGATGAGTACTGGATATCGGTGCGCTTTCGCATCCCCCGGTATGGCGCCTCTGGTGGCGATCTCCAGACCTTCTACATCCAGGACTCTTGCCGCAGCGAACAGGGTTTGGTCGGTGTAGAACTGGAGCTCGGTGACCAATCTCAGCCGGTCCCCAGTAGCCAACTCGGCGCTGGCCCGGCCGGCGAGCTGTCGCCCGGCGGCCTCGGCGTGCTCGGCCAGCGTCACGTTCTGAATCGATTGCGTCGATTGCGCAGCCACTCCAACCAGGGTCAGCGTTGCCAACAGGCAGCAGCCTGCTGCTGCTAGCGCCAGTTGCTGCGACAGCGGTTGATTACGCAAACGTTGCAATACTTGCTCCAAAGAGGACCTCCGGTGACACCGAG
>CBFHSJ010000053.1:8496-12674 GCA_965658485.1 Luminiphilus sp. | reverse complement strand
CCATCGGTTTAAATATCAGGCGCAATTTAGCGCTGAGGGCGCCGAGCACGAATTATGCTCAGTCTATGTCGGGCGCATCGACGTTAACCCTGCGCCAAATCCCCAAGAAGTTAACGACTGGCAATGGATCAGCCCCTCCGCTTTGGATGAGTGGCTCGACACCAACCCTGAAAACCTCACACCTTGGTTCAAACTTGAATGGGCGGAACTGCGTTCTGGCGAGCACGCCGAAACGCTGAAGTGGCTTGGATTGAACTGGAACCCGAGCCAGGCCCGGGCAGGCTGACTAGAACGCCCTAAACGCGGGAGAAGAATCGGTCCAAACGTGGGGCAGCATAGTGAGACCAAGCTCGGTTAAGCGGTAGCCGCCCGATGCCTCATCGGCATATCCCTGTCGCGCTAGCGGACGGATCCAGTTCTCACGTTGAGTTTCTGTAAGACTATCAACCGAAATAGTCTGACGGCACATCAGGCTACGCATGACCTTACGCTGCAGGACTTCACTTTCGTCAGACCGCACGGCAGACGCTACTGACAGTGACCCCAACTCGGCCTGTTGATGCCAGTCGGCAAGGCTAGTTTGATTCTGGGTCACAAGCCCTGGAAGTTCTCCGAGTGCACCCAATCCAACTCCCAGAACAGAGAGGTTGGCATCAGTGCCATAGCCCAAAACATTCAATGCGAGCTTGCCCTCTCGTTGCGCCACAGCTAATTCATGCTGCGGTTTGGCAAACATATTAAGGCCAACCCACTCATAACCCGCTTTGGTCAAGTCAGTCTGGACGTGATTAAACATCACCATTCGGTCGGTTAACGACGGCAAACGCCGTGAGTCCACTGCAATCTGATGTGGGAACAATGACTCACGCATATGAAAAGGTAGACAAACCAGCCAATCCGGACGTAACGAGAGTATGGCCTCAATACTCTGGGCACATGACTCCACGGTTTGGCCTGGCAAACCGACAAGATAATCCATGCCAACAGATTCGAAGTTCACGCCGTGAGCGATGGAGATCACGTCTTCCAGCAACTCAAGGGAGTGTATCCGACCAATCTCTCTCTGCACACTGGCGTCAACATCGCGAACCTCAAGTTTGATGTGCTCGACACCCAGGCCCTTTAGAAAATTCAGCTGAGCGCGGGAAGTCCTGCGCGGATTGAGCTCCATAGAAAATTGAGTGCTGGCGTCAACAACGAAATGCTCATCGATCTGCGAGAACACAGTCGCCAACGCTAGCTCAGAAAGATGATTGGGAGAACCACCGCCAAGATGCACTCGCGAGAGTGCGCGACGATGTCCAATTAACTCAGAGATCCGAGCCAACTCATTTGCCAAGTTGGTCACGTAGCGATCGATCTCGCCAGGCTGATGTTGCACCACAGCAATCCGGTCGCAACTAAGGCAACGGGAAGGGCAGAATGGCAGATGCACGTTAAGTGCAAGCGGGGCATCAGAGTGCTCTGACAGCTGAGTAAGGTAGGGTTTAACAGCCGCTTCGGTAAGTAGCTCGGCACGATCCCCTAAAGAATGGGTGCCCTCTGGCCTTTCCGGCGGTGAAGCCGATATCGGGGGAGGCCTTCCCCCTCTGGTTGTGCTCATCTATGCCCCCAACTGCCTTGCTGGCTGGTTCACTACATGGCGAAACCGAAAACCACTAACGGTAGCGTCAAGGAAGCTCCAGTCAGTCTGTTCTTTAAGTGCAGACCGCTTTGGGTACACACTATGCCTGCGATCAGTCGGCGTCAAGGAAAACATGGATAAGGAGCGGAGCATGGTTGCGCACGATTAACTGGTTTTACGGGTATTCCCCTCTGCCCACCGCCACAACGCCGTTTCACCCATGGGCACCATGAGAAAAAAGTGTTCCAGCACCGCCAGAACGGCCAGCCAAGCAATCAGAAACAGGGATAAAGCAGTTGCGGGCTCTACCGCAAGCTGACCATAAGAAAACAGCAAATAGGTACAATATGCGGCTAACGTCGTCGAAAAGAGCATAAACCAACTATTTTTTCCAGCTCGCAGGTAGCTGGTGATGTAGCGCATATTGTCAGGTAACCACTGGCTATTAAAGTGCCTGACGCCAAAAAACAGATTGAGCTTGGTACTCCATCGCATCAGCCATAGCACCGCGAGGGTGTTCTGAATAGTCGGGTTGGGCAGCCCCGCGCCCAAAACGCAGACGATGCCAACGATAGCGACAACGAGAAACTCATGGTAAATGGTGGTGCCAAGGGCATTGTAGAACCGCTGCGGCAACGTCATCGACGCCGTAGCTGAGCGTTTCACCGGCCCAGTGATGTAACCCATAAGGTAGCTGAGCTCGAGCCACGCCCAAATAATGAGCCCCATGGCAAAACCCGTGACGGTCGCCAGCGTCGTATGGCTCGCCGCGTTGACCTCGACACCCCAGATGGACACCGTCGCGAAGATCGTCGCCAGTAAAAAGATGGGCTGCCTAAGGGCCCGAGGCTGATGCACACTCATGAGTGCCAAACCCGTCATCAGCCACCAGAGCAACAGTGCAACAGCTAGCGCCAACCAGATCATGGCAGCGCACCCGCCGCGGCAACCTCTTCGGAGAGCGCCTGTTCGAGAATTTCCGCAAACAGTCGCCGGTTATCGATCCCGAAAGCCTCGAGCGCCATCCAGTAGCCGGTGTCCGGATCTGATATCACCAGACTGCCGTTATCCAATAGCGCGAGATTGAACTCGCCACCGGGATCGAGATCTCTGACCCGTCGTTCGCGAACGAGACTTCTCACAATACCGCGAAGGAAACTTCCTTCGCCCGATTCGTAGACCGCCAACGTCGCTTGCGTTTGCGCGTCTATCACGTCGATGCGGCCGCGGGGCCCATCGATAAATACTAAATCTGCAGAATAAACAGGTAGGGAGGCTTGCTGCTGTGGTGGTGCGTAGCGAGCTTCCTCTCTGGATACTCCCCACGCCCACAGCAATGCCATGCCAAGAATCACCCAGACCATTGGGTGTCCGAGTGTTCGCCTCGGCTGAATCTGCCCCCCTACCATTTCGTTCAACCTATACCGGTAATGGGTCACCACCCGTTTGTACCCGCACGGGCACCGCGGTTTGCTCCCCTGCCGTCACCCGATAGTGCTGACTGGCCACTGACGCA
Source organism: Luminiphilus sp. (assembly GCA_965658485.1). GTDB lineage: Bacteria > Pseudomonadota > Gammaproteobacteria > Pseudomonadales > Halieaceae > Luminiphilus. Next base: position 9,534 of record CBFHSJ010000053.1, on the reverse strand, counting down.
AAGGCATCTGCCGCGCGCTGGGGATCTTCCAATCCTCGTAGAAGCGGCCTTACCGGGCGCGAGTACCAAACCGATACGTTGGGCCACAACAGTACCCAATACAACTTTCGATCCGCTGCGGGCTTCAGCAGGATATCGCCAGTGCCATCACGATACACGCGCATATCTGCCGCGGTGATCTGCTCAATCGGGATGTTGGCCATCATCGGCAACGCCACGCCCGAACGAATCACCAGTCGCTCACTGGTGAGGGTATAGAGGATTGACTTTGCGTACGCTCTGGCGAGCCAACTCAGCAACACCAAGACGGTGGCAGCCAAACCTGCTTGCCATACTAAAGTCCCCATGACCTGCGCCGCGGAGACCCCGTCCATTAAGCGATAGACGGTGTGCCCTGCAATCAGCAGTCCAAAATACAGCGTGAGGTGCCGGATGTAGAACACCCGCTTCCCCATCGCTGCGGCGCCGGGCCGACCCTGCCAAACCATGGTTTCCCCCTCGGGCAGGTGCTCGGGCAAGCCTTCTACGGGCTCGTCTTCATATTCAGTCATACCCATATCATTGGTTCCGAACGCATCGGCAGGGCGTAGAGGTGGCCACCACCATAGAAAGCAGTAATACGATCCTCTTCCTGCAAAGTCACCTGATCAGGATTTGACAGTCCTGGTACTTGAGCAAACTGATCAGAACGAATGGATTTGACGTTAACGGAGCCGTCTGCAGACACCATTGCCAGCGTCATGGGTAGCAAAATGCGACGGCCGCCCGCGTCCAACTCAGCGTAGCGGAAATGCGGCTCGGCGCGGTCTACCCACAGATCCACCACAGTGGCGCCCTGCTGACCATCACATCCATAGACTGCCTGGCCGCGCGGATCGGGATCGCCGCTGTTGACACTGTGGTCATTGTCGACGCGCAGGGGCACAATTCTCGGCCGCCCATCAACGGTGAGGTCTGGCTTATCCGGACGAATGGCCCATGCAGCGGCACCCACGCCATCCACCATTGGATCGCCATCGGGGTGCATCGGTGCACCGC
>CBFHSJ010000053.1:0-8398 GCA_965658485.1 Luminiphilus sp. | reverse complement strand
GTGGCATACCGCCAACACCCGTGCGGAGTTCACCAGAGGACATCTGCAGAGGCCAACCCTCACGCTTGCCCTCACGGTGGAGATACCCCACCAAAATAAAGAACAGAATCCAGAACGCATACAGCACAATCTGCGCTACGTCCACGTATTCAGTAATTGCACCAGTACCCATAGTTAGGTCCTCCCAATGTGGTCATTAACTCGGAAAATCCGCTAAACCAAGACGCTTGCCCTTATCGCCCGCTTCGCCAGGCCGCCGTACCAGCCGACCCATTGCTGCGAGCGCTAAAAACAACAAGGCAATCTCGATGTGATAAACCGCTCCATAACCTGAAGCGGGTGATTGCAATGCGACACCTAACAGTCCCGCATCCGCCCAACCCGTGACCAGGTCACGGATTGCACCCCCAGAAAACATAGCTACTCCGGCGGCAGCGGCTTGCACTGCCCCCCAAGCGCCCAGCGTCAGTCCTGCCATCTTGTCTCCACCAAATTCCATGGCGGCTGTCAGCATGCCGACCGCAAATAAACCATTGCCCAGACCAATCATGGCCGCGCCAATCTGAAACAGCGCTGGCGCCTGAAGCGGCGCGCTGAAAATGACCGCGGCGAAAGCCGAAATCCCGATCAAAATGCCCGTCGAAGCCACTCTGATGGGATCGGAACCTTTACCCAGTCGACGCGACGTCAGGATGAGTGCCAGCACCATGCCACCGGCAAACATGGCCGTAAGTAAAGTTGTGTCACTCACAGATAAGCCCAGTACCTGCGCACCGTAAGGCTCGAGCAAAATGTCCTGCATAGTGAAACCCATGGTGCCAAGCCCGAGGACCCAAAGCAGACGGCGGGCCTGAGGCAAGGCAATAAAATCGCGCCACGCTGTGCCAAATGTGGGGCGTGCTCGAGCATGATCAGTGAGATCAGGCCGGCGTACTTCCTGCTTTAACATCGCCAAGACATTGAGCACCAGCGTGATCACAGCTGCGCTCTGAATCACCTGAATCAGTCGCACGTATCCAAAATTTTTCAGGAGTGCGGCGAAGATCAGCGCACTGCCGATCATACCGATCAGCAACATCAGGTAGAGCAGTGCCACAACGCGCGGACGAGTCTCTTCAGTCGCAAGATCGGTCGCAAGCGCCAGCCCTGCGGTTTGCGCCACATGCATGCCCAGCCCAGTGAGCAAAAATGCCCCCATCGCGGCAGCAGGACCTAAAAATCCTGGACCGGAGTGTGGCTCGGTCATCAAAATCAAGGCGAAGGGCATAAAGGCGAGACCACCAAACTGCATCATAGTGCCCGACCAGAGATACGGGATACGACGCCAGCCGAGGAAGGAGCGATGATGGTCAGACCGATATCCAATCAACGCGCGTGCCGGTGCCATCAAAAGCGGGATGGCCAACATTAACGACACCCATGAAGCCGGCTGTCCCAACTCCACAACCATGATGCGATTCAGCGTACCCGTCAGCAAGACAATGGCCATGCCGGTAGAGAGCTGAAAGAGAGACAGCCGAAGCAGGCGGCCCAGTGAGAGATCTGCCGACGCAGCATCAGCAAAGGGGAGCCAGCGATATCCGAAGCCCGCGAGGCGAGTCCCTGCATTGCTGACAGCACGACTCATCGTCGCGTCAACTCCATAGCGTGGGATTTATAAAAACCGACATCAATCCGGTGTGAACGCCCTGCGTCCCAGTTCTGGGTCAGGCCCGCTTCATCCAGATGTTGCGAGAGGCGCGCTGGTGATACCGGCTCTATGGATGGAGCCCGATCAGCACGAGGGAACAACTTACCCGTAGCGTGCATGAGCGCAAGCAGTGGCGTTTTCGGCGCGAAGGTGAACACCATCTTGCGGTGAATCTGCTCCGCCATGGCCTTTAGTGTTTGCACACCGTCTGCGACGTCGTAATGGATCAGTGAGTCCATGGCGACTGCGTAATCAAAGGAGCCCAAATCCATGTCCCGCATATCACCAACCAAAAAGGTCACGTCCAGAGTTTGGTTTAGGTCACGCAGCCGCTCTCTGGCCAAATTAATCAGCGTGGGCGACAGATCTACGGCTACGACTTCGGCACCGCGCTGTGCTGCCTCGATGGCCAGCGTGCCGGTACCACAGCCGGCGTCAATCAAAGTGCTGCCTGTCAGATCTTCAGGCAACCAGCCCATCAGCGTCTCGCGCATCGCGTCGCGACCACGACGCACCGTTTGGCGGACACGACTGACTGGCGCATCTGATGTCAGCGCGGCCCAGGCATCGGCAGCGGTGCGATCGAAATAGGTTTCGATCTCATCCCGACGGGTCTGATAATTCACTGATGCCATCAATCAAATCCCAAGAAGTCGAACAGGTCACGGTCTTTCATCGGCTCGCAGGGCAGCGGATCGGTTCCCGCCCACAGTTGCTCAGCGAGCTGGAGATATTCATCACAGACCTCGCTGAGACCCGGTGCATCGTCGAGCTCAAACAGCGTCGACTTTTTCAAACGGCTGCGGCGAATCACATCCAGGTCCGGGAAATGAGCCAGCCGCTTGAGACCGACTGCTGCGTTGAAACGATCAATCTCGTCGGTGTCGGCGCTGCGGTTCGCAATCACGCCACCTAAGCGCACGGCGTAGTTCTTTGATTTGGCCTTGATGGCCGCCGCGATCCGGTTCATCGCAAAAATGGAATCAAAATCGTTGGCGGTGACAACCAGCGCCCGCTCCGCATGTTGTAGCGGTGAGGCAAAGCCACCGCATACCACATCACCCAGCACGTCAAAGATCACCACGTCGGAGTCATCGAGTAGATGGTGCTGCTTAAGCAATTTCACGGTCTGGCCCACGACGTAGCCACCGCAGCCCGTGCCGGCAGGCGGTCCGCCCGCCTCGACACACATCACACCGTTATACCCCTCGTGCACGTAGTCCTCGGGGCGAAGTTCCTCGGCGTGAAACTCAACCGACTCGAGCACATCGATCACAGTGGGCATCAACGCTTTGGTCAAGGTGAAAGTGGAGTCGTGCTTGGGGTCGCATCCGATCTGAATGACACGCTTACCTAGCTTGGAAAATGCCACCGACAGGTTGGATGAGGTTGTGCTCTTGCCGATACCGCCTTTGCCATAGACGGCAAATACTTTGGCACTGGTCTGCATCAAGTCCTCTTCGAGGTGGACCTGAACGCTGCCCTCCCCGTCACCGACGTTCTTGCCAGGATCAATGTTATTGACCGGAATATGTTGATTGGGTGAATTCATGCTGCCACCTCCCCTGTGACACCTTCGAGGAAGTCCTCGAGATCTTCTCCTGCCCGTTTCAGGGCATCGATACTCTCGTCATCGGCCCCCCAGTACTCTCTTTCTTGTGCTTCTATAAGCCGGTTGGCCAACCTTGCGGCCGACACCGGGTTTAGCTCCGCCAGACGACGACGCATGTCCTCATCCAACACAAAGGTTTCGGATAGTTGCTTGTACACCCAAGGTGCGACGTCGCCGGTCGTAGCCGACCAGCCCATGGTGTTGGTGATATGCGCTTCGATCTGGCGCACCCCCTCATAACCGTGATCGAGCATCGACTCGTACCACTTGGGGTTGAGCAACCGCGTGCGGGTCTCGAGGGCCACCTGCTCATTGAGTGTGCGCACGCGACCAGTGCCACCTGAAGTGTGGTCTGCGATATAGACGGGGACCCGCTCTCCCCGAGCGCGCTGCACCGCGCGACTAATGCCGCCCAATGTGCCGAAGTAATGGTCAACGGTGGTGACGCCGAGCTCAACGGAATCGAGATTTTGGTAGGCGAGATCAACATCCTCGAGTACACGATTCAGCAAGTCTGACTGTTGCGACACCTTGCCGTGCCGGTCGTAGGCAAAACCCTTTCGCTGGGTGTAGCAATCAGCCAGTTCCTCTTCGTCCTCCCAGCGACCGCTGTCGAGCATCAGGTTCACGTTGGACCCATAGGCGCCTTCGGCGTTACTGAAAACGCGCAGCGCTGCCTGTTCGAGATCACAGCCATGCTCTTCCTGATAGGCCAGCACGTGCTTGCGCACGAAGTTTTTCTCAACATCTTCGTCTGCTGTAGCGGCCAGCCAACTGGCCTCGGCGAGCAACTGGGTTTGCATGGGCAACAGATCTCGGAAAATCCCGGACAAGGTCACCAACACATCGATGCGAGGACGGCCCAACTGCTCGAGGGGCAGCAGGCGTGCACCGACCACCCGGCCGTAACTGTCTTGTCGCGGCTCTGCTCCCAACAGCGCCAGCGCTTGCGCGATGCTGACACCCTCGGTCTTAAGGTTATCGGTCCCCCACAGCACTAGCGCAACGGATTCGGGCAAAGCGCCGCTCTCGCTTTGATGGCGCGCAAGCAATTGCTCGGCCTGTCGGCAACCCTCGGAGTGGGCAAAACTAGCCGGCAGTCGGAACGGATCGAAACCGTGGAGGTTACGCCCGGTGGGTAGAATCTCGGGCGCCCTAAGCACGTCACCGCCCTTCACCGGCTGAATAAATCGACCATCGAGCGCCCGAAGAATCGCGCGCAGCTCGTGATCCTCGCCGAGCACCGCGGCGGCTGTAACCAGCGTCTCTGTCAAAGCGGCAGGCGCGTCCTCCGCAGCGTTAGGCATCGCGTCTTTAAGCACCGCTTTCAGCGATGGCGCGTTCTCGGTTTCGACCGCATGGGTAAAAGCAGCCACGTCTATATGAAACGCACCACCAGACTCCGCCATCGCCAACAGCATCTCTAGCCGGTCATCTAACTTGAGCGGCTCACCTACGACATGGAGACCAAAAGGAATGAGTGCCTGCTCGATCTCATCAAGCTGATCGCGCACGTCCGCTACCTTCTCTGCCCATTGATCGGGCGCCCATTCGACGCCCTCCTCACACAGCTCGCACACCGCAGCGAGCGCTAATACTGTGTCGATCATTGCCTGCTCGGCATCGCGCGCGATCTCGGCTGGACGCTGTCGCCAGTGATCGATGGCAGCACGCAAGTCAACCAAATGGCGGTACAGGTCGGAGTGGGTCACCGGCGGGGTCAAATAACTAATCAAGGTCGACGCGGCGCGACGTTTCGCGATGAGACCTTCTGAAGGATTATTGGCTGCGTAAAGATAGACATTGGGGAGGTCTGCAATCAGTCGATCGGGCCAGCATCGGTCAGAGAGACCCACCTGTTTGCCGGGCATAAATTCGAGGGAACCATGCGTACCAAAATGCAGCACGGCATTGGCCCCGAAATCCTCTCGCAGCCAGCGATAGAAATGAGAGAAAACATGGGTGGGCGCAAGCCCTCCTTCGAACAGCATCCTCATGGGATCACCTTCGTAACCCATGGGTGGCTGAATGCCGACCAGTACGTTGCCAAACGATTCACCCAGCACAAACAAATGCTGACCGTCCGTCCACTCCTTGCCCGGTGCCGGCCCCCATTGCGCCTCGATCTCTGCGAGCCAGGGCTCCGCGCGCACGTGGTCATCCACCGGCACGCGCTGGAACACATTGGCCTCGGCGCCAAACTGTTTGGCATTGCCTTTCAAGATCGCGTCGCGGAGTTCGCCGTGGGAGTCGGGAAGATCGACGTTGTAACCCTCGTCCCGCATTGCCGAGAGCGTGTTGAACAGCGACTCGAATACGCTGAGATGCGCCGCGGTGCCTGCCGCGCCGCTGTTGGGCGGAAAATTGAACAAAACGATCGCGACCTTGCGCTCGGCAATGGGCGTATGCCGCAGCGCAATAAGCCGCGCAACGCGGTCCGCGAGACGTTCAATCCGTTCAGGTGCCGGTTTCATGTCAAACTTTTCGCCGGCTGAGAGCTCGGAGCGACCGCCAAATACCATCGACCCTGTGGCGCCGTCGAGCTCCGGAATCGCCACCATCATGGTTGCCTCGACCGGCATCAGGCCCATGGAGGAGGACTCCCAGTCCTGGAGGCTCTGAAATTCGAGGCCCTGCACCGCCAAATACGGAACGTCGAGGGCTTCGAGCATTTCTTGTGCGGCGTCAGTGTCGTTATAGGCCGGGCCACCCACTAGAGAGAAACCTGTGAGCGAGACCACCGCATCGACAATCGGCTCACCGCGGTCCATGAAGAAGGCTTTCACCGCGGGTCTTGCATCGAGCCCCGATGCAAAAGCGGGGATAGCACGCAGACCTCGCGCTTCAAGAGACTCGATAACCGCATCGTAGTGGGCACTGTTGCCCGACAACGCATAGGAGCGCATCAGCAGGACGCCAACGGTGCCCTTAATAGCTTTTTTGCCGACTTTGCCAAGCAGTTTTGGGTCATCCGTGATGCGATCGGGCAGCCGTTTATGGTACAGACCGGTATCGGGGTATTCGATCGGTGGTTCATAGGTCAGTACGTCGCGAGTACTCGCATGGGCATCACTTGCATACCGATTAATCAGAAACGCCATCATTCGAGCCAGATTGGTCTCGGACCCGGCCAGCCAGTACTGCAAGGTCAGAAAATAGGCGCGGACATCCTGTGCCGTGCCCGGGATAAAGCGCAGTAGGCGTGGCAAGCGCCGCAACATGGTCATTTGCTGGGCACCGGCGGAGCGACCGGTTTTGTCGCCGCCACCGCGCATTCGTTTCAAGAGCGCGAGCGCCCCGGTCGCTTCTGTGTCCATGCGGAATCGGCCCATGCGGGTCAATCGCATAATCTCGGGGGCCGACATGCAACAGATCATGGCATCGCACGCCTCACAGCGGTCAGCCAACGCGGCGCGAACCGCTTCAATATGGGCCTCGAGAAAGAGCATCGTGACGATGACAATGTCTCCCTCGGCGATGGCCCTCAGAGTGCTGTCTAATGCCGCCGGGTCACGGTCCCACTCGGTCGCCGCATGAGCGGATACAGACAATGCGGGGACCCGTTTTGACAGCGCATCTGCCGCCCGTGACCATGCGCCGCTGACGTGGTTATCGAGGGTAACCAATACCACCCGCAAAGGATGGTCGGTACTAGCGACTGAAGTGCGCTTTCGCTTCATACAGCGTCTCGACATCAATCACGGAGAGCCCTTGCTCCATCGCAAAATGCTCGGTGTTTCTGCGCGCCTTGCCGCGGACAAAGAAGGGGATCTTTCTCAATTCTTTTTCGGCGGAGACCGCCCATGCGACCGCATCGGGCTCGGCGGGCATCATGGGTGTCACATTCTCAGGTTGCTGAGCGCCACCCCCTTCACCACCGAGGTGTGACGGCACTGCATCGTCATTGAACTCAAAATCGTCGCGGAACATGGTGAGCAAATGCTCCTCCAGACCCATGATCAGCGGATGAACCCAGGTATCGAAAATAACGTTACTGCCCTCGAAACCCATTTGCGGCGAATAGCGCGCGGGGTAGTCCTGGACATGCGCCGGGGTCGAGATCACTGCACAAGGGATACCTAAACGCTTGGCAATGTGGCGCTCCATCTGAGTACCCAAAACCAGCTCGGGCTGCAGTTCGGTGACCGCCCGCTCGACGGCGAGATAATCATCGGTGATGAGGGCCTCGAGCCCATACTCAGTTGCGAGGGCCCGGACATCGCGGGCGCGCTCTCGGCTATAGGTACCCAAGCCGACCACCTCAAAACCCATTTCGTCCCGCGCCATTCGCGCGGCCGCCAGCGCATGGGTGCCATCGGCAAATATGAAAACTCGCTTGCCAGTCAGATAAGTCGAGTCCACCGAGCGGCTGTACCAGGGCAGGCGACTCTCGCCCACCGTGTCAGGGTCAATATCCAGCGCTAACGTGCCAATTACTTCGGCAATGAAGTCGCGGGTGGCGCCCCAACCCAGCGGCACCGTGGAAATCGTCGGCTGTTTGAATTGCCGCTTGAGCCAATCGCAAGTCAGCTCTCCCACCTCTGGCGCCAAATTCACGTTGGCATCTGCCTCAGGGATCCTCAGCAGATCATGGGGAGTCGCATCGAGTGGCGCGACCACGTTCACCTTCACGCCCATGCTCTCCAACAGCCGTCTAATCTCGGTAACATCGTCACGACAGCGAAAGCCCAGCTTAGTGGGACCAATCAAGTTCACAGAAGGCGGCTGATCGTCGGGTCTCGCCGGACGCTCTTCTCCGGGCTTAGGTACCCGCCCGGCCAGCAACCCCCTGACCAGCTGATAAAAAGTCTCGCTCGCACCCCAGTTTTCTTTGCGGGTATACGCTGCCATCTCGATGGAGATAACTGGCGCACTGAGGCCAGCACCCTTGGCGAGTGCGCCCGGTTGATCTTGGATTAATTCCCCGGTGCACGATTCAGCCACCAGCAGCACCTGAGGTTGGTAGCGCTCACACGCGCCCTTGAGTGTCTCAATGACCATCTCTGCAGTGGAGCTACCGAGGTCCCGCGCCTGAAAGGTCGTCCAGGTCACCGGCGGCCGGCGATTCTCTCGCTCAATCATCGTGAACAATAGGT
>CBFHSJ010000052.1:0-13876 GCA_965658485.1 Luminiphilus sp. | reverse complement strand
CTTGCGGCCATATTCGCGGTACAGGCATACATTCGCATCGGCATCGGCGAGTGACACCACGTCGTCCAGCGGGCAGCCTAGCGGGAAAATCATATTGATTTCGGCACCGATGCCCTCTACCAGTCGCTGAATCTCGGCGAGATCGGAGGGGGTGTTGAAATAGCCGTAGGCCGGCCCGATGATATTAACGCGCTTGATGCCGTCGTCCGCCTTCTTGGCTTTGCGCTTCTTAGCTTTAGCCTTGCCAAATTGATCCCAGAGCCATACCAGCGCACGATCCGCGCTTTGCCACTGATCTTCGTCAATGGTGCGCGGCAAGAAACGCTGGATATTGGTGTCTTCGGGTGTGACGCCGCCGCCGATCATTTCAGCAATAGAACCGGTGACCACCACGCTGGGTTTCTTGGGGTCCAGCATTTGGTGCGCGCGTCGCAGGGCACCCTCGGTGCCACGCTGTCCCAGTTCTTCCTCAGCCAGACCGGTTACCACGATCGGCAGTTCGTGCGGGGGAAGGGCGTCGGTGTAGTGCAACACCGAGGTGACGGGCAGATTCTCGCAACCCACAGGGCCGTCAATAATCACCTGCAGGCCCTTGACCGCCGTGAACATGTACACAGAGCCCCAGTAGCCGCCAGCGCGATCGTGGTCGAGGACTAACATTAGCCTGCCTCCCCCATGCCATGGCGATCGATGATTTGGGGCGTCCAGATTCCGGTTTTGTTGCCGCTGCCGACACCTGCGAAGAAGGACTCCATGTTCTGGAAGCGCTCCTTGCCCGCTATTGCAGTGTTGATGACCTCAGCCAGAGATCCGGCGCCGGCGACCCCCATCAGGGGTCGGGCAGAAATCAGATTGGTGAAATAGAGGCTCGGAATCGATAGCTCTTTGGCGTGCTGCACAACCGGTGTGGTGCCGATGGCAATATCCGGTTCAAAGGTATCCATCGCGTACAGATCGTCCTCGAGTGAGGCGCGGAATTTGACGCTCACGCCCCGTGACTCCAGCCACTCACAGTCATGGGCTGACCAGTCCGACTTGGCGCAGGCGGTACCCACGTAGCGCACATTGGCGCCACTCTCGATCAGCAGTCGTGCGACGATGAGCTCTGACCCTTCGTAGCCTGAGAGGGTAATGCGCGCGTCGATGGGGTTAGCGTCCAGCACGCCGCGGATAGCAGAGAGCTGTGCATTCACCGCCGCATCGATTCGCTTCTTGGGTAGATTGAGTAAGTCACCAAGGTGAGTCAGCCAGTCCCGTGTACCCTCGACACCCACGGGTGCCGAGCCCAGTAGCGGACGTCCCGCGGCTTTGAACTCCCGAGCAGTTGCCGCATAAAACGGGTGCAGCATGGCCACGGCAGAGCAATCGAGCGCTGCATATAGTTCGCGCCACTCGCGGGTTGGAATAACTGGGCCGGCCTTGACGCCCATCGGTTGCAACATACGACCAATGGTGATGGCGTCAACCGGGAAGATTTCGCCGACCAGAGCGACGCTGGGTGCATCGGTCTCGGTTTCAAGACCGGCAGGGCGCGCCACGGGCCCGGCTTGGACCTCTTTGCGAGCATAGCCAAGCATGGCGCCGGCGAGTACGTCCTTAGCTTCTGCGTGTGTCGGGACACCAAAGCCCGGGACATCAATACCGATGATGCGCACACCGTCGATCTCATTGGGCAGCAGATCCAGAGGCACGCCCGATGCGGTAGGCACGCAGAGGTTGATTACCACCACCGCGTCGTATTCGTCGGGGTTGGCCAGTTCGTGGACCGCTTCGCGGATATCCTCAAACAGCTTACCCGTCACCAGTGATTCGGAGTCGAAGGGCACATAGCCGACTGTGCGCTTGGCGCCGTAAAAGTGTGAGGTAAAGGTCAATCCATACACACAGCAGGCCGAGCCCGATAGGACTGTCGCGGTGCGGCGCATGCGCAGTCCTACTCGCAGCGAGCCAAATGCTGGACACATGCTCTGCGGTTGATCATGAGGGCCCTTGGGGTAGTCCCGGTCGTACTGCTCCAGCTGGGCACTCTTGCCCGCTTTCGCAGCTGCATCGCGCATCACTTCTTCGCCCGCGTGACAACCCGCCGCCTGAGCGGTTTTCTCGCTATCAACGGCGATGACGGCGTCAGACGGTGTCATAAATGACTTCCAGAGAGGGCTTGTTGAGGTGCTCGACGTTGCACAGATCTTCGAGGCTTGCTGGCTGTAACACCACGTCGCGGCCAACCGTGTCGCTATCGAATAGCTCCAATAGACCATCTTGCGAGAGGGGCTCTGGTTTATGAGGAGGCGCTTCAGCCACATTGAGCGCCAAATCGCTAAACAGCGAGCCCCACTCGCTCTCGGGGCGCCCAATAATTTCGTAAGAAGCGCTCTTTCGACGGATATCATCGTTGGCCGGAATGGAGGCGAGCTCGGGAATGCCGACGGCCTTACAGAAAGCCTGTGCCTGCCCGGCGCCATCGTCTTTATTGGTGACCATGCCCGCCACGCCTACGTTACCGCCCAGCTTTCGGAAGTATTCAACGGCGGAGCAAACGTTGTTGGCGACATAGAGTGACTGCAGGTCATTCGAGGCCACCACAATCACCTTTTGGCACATGTCCCGCGCGATCGGGAGGCCGAAGCCGCCACAGACCACGTCGCCCAGGAAGTCGAGCAAAACGTAGTCGAAATCCCAGTCATGGAAGCCAAGCTTTTCCAGTGTTTCAAAGCCGTGGATGATGCCGCGACCACCACAGCCCCGGCCGACTTCAGGTCCGCCCAGTTCCATGGCGAACACGCCGTCGCGCTTGAAGCACACGTCACCAATCGACACTTCGTCACCCGCCGCTTTCTTCGCGGAGGCTGTCTCGATAATGGTGGGGCAGGCTTTGCCGCCAAAGAGCAGTGAAGTGGTGTCGCTCTTGGGGTCGCAGCCGATCAGCAATACTTTCTTACCCTGCTGCGCCATCATGTAAGAGAGGTTGGCCAGCGTGAAGCTCTTGCCGATACCGCCTTTTCCGTAGATGGCAATGATCTGGGTCTTGGGTGCATCGTCTCCGGAGGAGGCCAGCAAATCGGCTCTCTCCCCAGTTGATTCCAGACCCGGGTCATATAGCTTGGCACTCTCCGGTGCGTTCATGCGTCTCTCCAGTCGAGGACCATCTTCAGGCAGCGGGGATCAGAAAACGCCTGTTGGTAGGCGGTTTCAGCGCTATCATAGGGTTGGTCATGGGTGATGATGCCGCTCAGTGACAGATCTCCCCCTGAGATCAGATCGAGAGCGGTTTGCATATCTTTCGGCTGCCATTCGGCGCTGATGCGTAAGTCGATTTCGCGCATGAACGCGGCCGGGAAATTGAATTGAATCGGTGCGGCATAGAAGCCCGCGAGGAGCACCGTGGCGCCCCTAGCAAGATGGTGCACGGCTTGATCAATGATGAGACTGGCACCGCTCACATCACAGACCCGCCGGTAGTCGCGGCGGTCATCCTCTTTCGGGTCAATCACTGTGTAGCTGTGGTTGCCTTCGCGACGCTCGGCGGCGGTGTCCCAAACCACGGGGGTCGCGTGGTACCGGGCCTCGGCGACACGGGCAATCAAACGTCCCAGGGCGCCATGGCCAATGATCAGCTCGGGCGGCCCAAGATCTTCCATGCGTTCCAAGGCGTGACATGCTGTAGCAGCGAGCGCCAATAACACACCGGTTGATTCCATCTCGGAAGGTAGTGATATCAGGCGATCAGCGGGCACAACCAGCGACTGCGCCGCGCCACCAAACAGGCCGTGCACGTCAGTAAAACCTCTGCTTCCCGGCACAAAAACGCGCTGACCTACGCTCAGCTCTGTGTCTTTGCCGGGTTCGATCACGTTACCAACGCTTTCGTACCCGGGCACAAGCGGATACGCCAACCCCGGGAAGGGTGGCATACGCCCGTCCCACAGCAGCCTCTCGGTGCCGGTGCTGATGCCGGTCCAGCGGACCTTGATCACGCAATCTGTACTGTGGGGCTCGGGCAACTGAACGGGGCGTAACGCCATTTCCCCCGGTTGCTCGAAAACCACCGCAGTGGACATTGCTCCCATGGCGGTGCTCTCTTATTACTTTTATCCAACCGCCAAGCACCTTTTTGGGGCGTGATGGCGGTGATACAGCTCAACTGTCATTCTAATTTAACATTTAAAACTGTCAACTAATACATACATTCTAATTTTTATCGGGTCTTTGGGGCCTTTTCGGCAACCAAAACGCGGGTCAGGGCTGGAATCGGAGTTTTGAACTCGCGGATACCGCTAAAACCTGCCGCCAGACACATGCCTTTCAGCTCTTTGGCGGTGCGGGGGCGGCCGCTACCCATGGCCCATAAATAGAAGCTGAAATATGTGTCACCAATGGGTTGTGCGCCTGGAGTGCCAGCCATGGGCTCCGCGATCAAGAGGTGACCGCCGGGCTTCAACGCGGAATGCAGACGGGTCAGTAGGTTGAGGATGGGTTCGTCATCATGATCGTGGAGTACCCTGACCAGCGAAAATAATTCGGTGTCCTGAGGCAGGGAAGAACGGAACATGTCGGCGGCTACAAAACGAATGTCGGCTTGAGGGGACTGTCTTTTGGCCTCAGATACGACCTCGGGCAGGTCCAGCACGACGGCATCAATATCGGGATAGCGTTTTTTCACCATCCGTACGAAGTGGCCGGTTCCGCCAGCGACGTCTACAAGGGTTCGATAATCGCCCAGCGGGTAAGTCTCCAGAATGTGATCTGATATTAGCGCCAGCGAGCTGCTCATCAGTTGGCTGTACTCGCGATGACCTTCGTCTGGGGTATTGCCGCCCGGCACATAGCTCCAGTAGTCCCGCAGACCGGTGTTGTCGCGGTGGCGCAGAAGAGCCAGTGGATCGGCTAAGTCGCGGTACAGCACGGCGTGGTGTTTCACCATATCGGCTACCGCGGGGTTGCCCAGTACCGAGGCGCCCAGCTCCCCGACCATCCAGTAGCCCCGCGAAACCTCCTCGGTGAGATGCAGTGCCTGTGAAGCGGTCAGCAAGGTGTGTGCGGCCGGGGTGGTCAGTCCGCACATTGCGGCTACTGACTTGGTGGACTCAATTCTGCCCTGCAATACCGCAAGAAGATTACTCTGTACTACGGCTGTCAGCGTCTGTGTGTAAACGAACCCTGCTGTAAGGTGATGTAATTCAACAGCTTTTCTACTTGCGATCCGCCGAATGAGTGGCGTTCGCGCGGCCCAGCGCTGGAACTTACTGTCGGCGAGCAGACGATTCCGAAACAGCCGCCATCGGCAGCGCCAGTCAGAGGGAGCTGGTTGCTGGTCAGGCCAGGTATCGGGGTCGGCCAGCATCGATCAGGCCGCAGAGCGCCCCATTTTTTCGGGTATGAAACGTTCGGACTGCGCGCGGACTAACCGCACAAGGCTCTCGCGACCGGAGCAATAGGGCACGCTTTCCAGTCCCTCCTCCATCAGTAATTTCAGTCGATCAGCGGCACCATCAAGCCCATGTTCTTGAACCGCGTTGGGGCGGCCTAATTTGGCATCGATGCCGACGGGTTTACCGAGCGCCTCAGCATCGCCTGTGGCGTCTTTGATATCGTCAGCGACCTGGAAAGCCTCGCCAATACAGGCACCCAGACTCACCCATGGGCCAGGGTCCACACCTGCTGAGGCCGCGCCCGCGCAGGTAGCAGCGATGAAGAGTGCGCCGGTCTTGGCGCGGTGATAACGCGCCACATCGACACTGGGTTCGCACTCCCAGGCCTGCCCTGCGGCAATCCCGTGGGGAGCGCCGACGCCGCGCGCGAGAATCGACAGCACTAGCGGCACGCGCTCCGCACGGACGTTGTGTATGGCGTGCACGGCTAGTGTCTGAAACGCAGCCACGATGAGCGCATCGCCTGTCAAAACCGCAATGCGCTCTCCAAATTTCGCGTGCACCGAGGGTTTGCCTCGCCGTTCGGTGGCATCGTCAAAGCAGGGCAGGTCATCATGAACCAGCGATGCACAGTGCAGGAACTCGACCGCGGCAGCCGCAGCCGCAGCTAGGGGTCGATCGCTACTATTATTGGCCAGCGCGACCGCCATGCAAAGTTGTGGACGAACCCTCGCCCCCCCTGGGAAGACGGCATACTCCATGGCTTGCGCCAAGAGCGGTGGGCACTGTGTAGTGGTGTGTTCTGCGAGGTAATCGCGGATATCCTCCTCGCAGTTGAGTAGCGGGTCGTGCATGGGCAGCCCTCATCTTACCGTCAAATAAAAATGACAGTATTTAATGTTATATTCGTATGACAAACTACGCCACTCGCTGGTCTGGTGCAACCCCTATGAGTTCAGCTCTCACGATGCGTTCCGCCACCCCGACTGAAGCCGGGTTGGCCGACTCTGGGCTGGGGTTTGAGCGCCCTGTGCCGGCGGGGGGCTATCGCTGGTGGTATGTCGATGGTTTCAGTGAGTGTGGACAGTTCGGGATCACCCTCATCGCTTTCATCGGCAGTGTATTCTCGCCTTATTACTACCGGGCGCGGCATCGCGGACGTGGTCAGGCAGCGAATCACGTCAGCCTAAACGTCATTCTGTATGGGCCCAGCCGGTCTAGATGGTGCATGACGGAGCGGGGCGAGACAGCATTGCTTCAGTTGCCACATGGGCTTGATATTGGGCCAAGTGCGTTGCGGGCTTCTGACTCAGGATTGGAGATCGATATCCAGGAGCGCGCCACGCCATTTGGGCAGCGCGTGACGGGTCAGGTCTCCGTCTCTTTTGAGCGCCCCTCAGAGGAGTGCTTTGAGCTGGACGGCGTTGGCGAGCATTGGTGGTGGCCTATCGCGCCCATTGCTGGGGTCAAGGTGGCGCTGGAGCGACCGGGCCTGCGGTGGAGTGGGGCGGCTTACGTCGATTCCAACTGCGGGTCGCGTCCCATCGAGATGGGCTTCGCGTCCTGGAACTGGTGCAGAGGGCATGACGCGAAGGGGGACTGCCAGATTCATTACGACGCGCAACTGAGCGGTGGCGGTGAAAAAAGACTGTCGCTCTCTGTGGATCGATCAGGAGCCATGGCACGAATGCCTTCCCCCGATCTTCAGCAGCTTCCCCGCGGGCCGATATGGCGCGTGGCGCGCCCCGCCCGCCTACCCCATCCAGCAGGTCGCGTGAAAACTTTGGAGGACACACCTTTCTATACCCGCTCAGAGATTGAGGTGGGGGGTGGGCAATTCATGCACGAGAGTCTTGACCTGCACCGCTTTTGTCGGCCGTGGGTTCAGTTATTGCTACCGTTCAGAATGCCGCGAAAGGGTTGAGGCAGTCAGTCCCGCTCCTGGGGCTGGCCGTGTATGGCCATCTCGTCACGCTCTTTCATGACCATAAAAAGTTCAAGCATCCACTCCGCCTTGGCGGAGAAGTCTCGCGGTCGGCTCGGGCGCTGCCAGTCTTCGGTGTGAGGAATTGCGTCGATTAAAAACTGATTTTCTGTTGCGCAGGGCTCCAGCATATATTCTGGTGCCGCGGCTGGCCCGCGAATCAAACCAATCAGGATCCGAATTTTACGTGCCGGCGATACGACCGCGCGTTGGCTAATCGAGTCGTAATCATTGTCTACAACGGTCTGGCCTATCTCGGCGTAGAGGCGGCGGGCGGCCAAAATGCCGGGCCGGCAACCGCGAGGCAGCTGTCGGATGCCCTCATCGGCCAATCGATACCGTCGCTCGGCTTCCGCGAGAAGCTCTTTTACTACCTGCGTGAGTTGAGGGCTGGGTACCGGGTTGCGGAGAAATGCCTCGGGATCCACGCCGGCTTCCAGCATCAGGTCGCGCGGCAGGTAAAGCCGTCCGGCGCGGGCGTCCTCGCCCACATCTCGACAAATATTGGTCAGTTGCATGGCCACGCCCAAATCAGCGGCGCGGGCCAGCGTCGCATGGTCTTTGACCCCCATAAGTACTGCCATCATGACGCCGACGGTGCCTGCGACACGGGCGCCGTAGTCGCAGACTTCTGCCAGCGTATGGTAATTCCGGCCCTCGGTGTCCCATTCAAATCCCTCAAGCAGGGCGTCGAGTAGGCCCCTCGGTAATTTATGGTCGATCACGATCTGACTCAGCACCCGGTCGATCGGGTGATTTTCTGGCCGACCGTCATAGATCTGATCGAGTCGCTGATGCAGTGTGACGAGCGCTTGACGCGGGTCATCACCGAGATCCACCAAATCGTCGGCAATACGACAGAACGCGTAAAGTCCGGACGCCGATTCACGGAGTGCGCGCGGAAGGAAATGAGAGGCGATGTAGAAGGACCTAGAGCCATGCGACAGTAGCCGCCGACATTCGCTCATGTCGGTATAGGGCGTCATGATCTGATGGTCGTTACGCACGTTGGGTCACTGCTGCAGGAACCAATTGGTCGATCACCTTTGCGGAAGAGATCACCGCGGGCATGCCGGCACCGGGATGGGTTCCCGCGCCGACGAGATGCAAGCCCTTAATGTCCTCGCTACGATTATGCGGTCTGAACCACGCGCTCTGTGTAATCCGAGGCTCATAGCCAAAGGCGGCCCCTTTGACCGAGTTCAGCCGGTCATGGAAATCCTGCGGTGTGAGCAGTCTGGATGTGACGATGCGATCACGCAGGCCGGGTAGCATGGTCTCTTCCAGTCGCTGGCAGATCCGCTCTTTGAACGTCTCGGCATACGTGGCCCAGTCCACATCCGCATCGAGATGCGGTACCGGCGCCAACGCATAAAACGTGTCGCAGCCCTCTGGCGCAAGAGAGGGGTCTGTCTCGGTGGGTCTGTGCAGGTAAAGGCTGAAGTCTTCGGCTAGCACCTTGCGCTTGAAGATGTCGTCTAATAAGCCTTTATAGCGCGGACCCAGAACCACGGAATGGTGGGGCACATCGGGGTACTGTCCCTTGGTGCCGAAGTACCAGACGAACAAACCGTTAGAAAAATGTGATCGATCGATTTTGCGATCCGTCCATCGCTTGCGATGTTCCGCCTTGATGAGGTGTCGGTAAGTCCAGGCTGCATCAGCGTTGGAGACCACGAGATCGCTACGAAGCGTTCGGCCATCTGCCAGCCGCACGCCGCGCACGGCTCCTTCCTCGACCAGAATCTCCTCCACTTCTGCATTGCACTCAACCTTACCGCCTTGGCCCTCAATCAGCCCGGTCATGCCTTTGACGATGCTGCCGGTGCCGCCCATGGCGGACCACACGCCGAAACGCTGCTCTAAAAAGGAGATCAGTGTATAGACGCTGGTGACCGAAAAGGGGTTGCCGCCGATCAGTAGCGGGTGAAAGCTCATCGTCATACGGAGCTGTGGATCTCGTATGTAGCGCGACACCAGTTTGTAGACGCTCCGATCGGCCCGTAGCCGAATGAGCTGTGGCATGAACTTAAATAGCGCCAGTAAAGAATCGAAAGGCTTATCTACCAAGCCTTCGAAACCGACTTTATAACGCTCCTCGCTGGCTTTCAGGTAGCGCTCGTAGCCCTCGGCATCGGCTTCATTGTAGTTTTTGATTTGTTCAATGTTGCGTGCCTTGTCGCCGGAGTAGTCAAAGATGCGGCCGTCGTCAAAACGGAGCCGGAAAAACGGATCCATGGGTTTGAGTTCAACGTCATCGGCAAAGCGTTTGCCGCAAAGGGCCCATAGCTCTTCCAGCAAGAAGGGTGCAGTGACAATGGTGGGTCCGGCATCGAAGGTAAAGCCGTCCTGACGATAGACATAGGCACGCCCACCCGGCGCGTCCAGCTTTTCAAGCATGTGGACCCGATAGCCCTTGGCGCCCAGGCGGATGGCAGCCGCAAGACCGCCAAACCCGGTGCCAATCACGAGTGCCGTAGGTCGGTGGTCAGTCGTCTCCATTGAACGAAACGCAGATTCCGCGATATTCATATAAAAAAGACACTCAAAATGTCAGTTATATTAGACAGTGTAGCAGTGCTATTGAGGGGTGCACAGACTTCTTTTTAGCCTGTGATGGCGCCTTTAGGCTGCGGTTTTAGTCCGCATTTCTTGGAAAAGGTCCTCGAAGATCTCCGGATTCTCCTCGTGGGCAAGGTGCCCGAGATCAGGGATACGCACTGCGCGAGCGAGGGGTAAATCCTTTGCGGCAGACGTGCTGCGTTCAGGTGGAATCGTGCGGTCGCCCTCTGCAGCGGCAAGCCACACGGGCGTCTGCAACGAGGGCAGACGACGCAACAAAGGGGGGAGATCCCATCCCGCCATCATCCTGAGGGTGCCCGCGATGTGATCGGGGTTCCCAAGCAAGGTGTCATAGCAGCGACTCATGATGGGATCCACTGCCGAGCCGGTGTCCGCCAGCATGGAACCGGTGGCCCGCCAGCGCAGGCTGGGGGAGGCCAGTAGTTTCGGCAGCCAATCGCTCTGTGCAAACCATTTTGCCGTCTTGCTGAACAGGGGTGCTGCGAGCGAGCCAAACGGATTGAACGCAGCGTTGATGCAGAGTATTCCAGTAGGCAGTGTATCGGCATCCAGTGCATATTGGGCGCTCAGGGCTGCACCCGCAGAGTGGCCGATGATCCAGCGAGGCGTCGCCTCCAGATGCTGCATCAGTTCGCCTAAGTAGGTCGCAAACGGGACGAGGCCCACCTCTTTGAGCGGCAGTAATGTTGTAAAGCCCTGACCCGGTAAGTCGGGTGCAATGACACGATGGCGTTTGCTCAGCCTGGCCGCGAGTCCGGCAAAGGAGTGCGCGGAGGCGCCGGCGCCATGGAGTAAGAGGACATCGTCGCCAGCGCCGCTTATCTGCACATGGAAATCAATATTGCCCACCTGCACAAAGCGGCTGGTCTCTGCCCGCGGCCAGAACTCAGCCACCGCGTGCCACGCAGTCTGCGAGGTCATGGGGTGACAGCGCGGATGGCGCGGTTAAGCGTCTGCGCGTCAGCCTGAGGCATGGCAAGGTAGGTGCCGCGCAGGGTGTCGGCAAGTTCTCTGGCGCGCGGTTGCGGCCGCTGCGCGGTATCGATCACCAGCCCGTTGGAGGGGCTCAGCGCCAGCATCCGTGCTGCGGCGAGCGCGTCGGCAGTGCCGGCCTCACGGCTGCGGGTCCCGTCCCGGGCCACATTGGCTGCACCATCGGTGAGTATGACGTACTGCATGGTGGTGCCCTGTTTACCAGCGCGCTCAGCCATATCGCGGGTGAGGTCTAATGCCGCGGCCATAGGTGTGGCGCCACCTCCTGGTAGTGCTGCCAGGGTTTTTTTTGCGCGCACTAATGAGCGTGTTGGCGGTAACAGGAGTTCGGCCTGTTCATCGCGGAAGGCGATCAGCGCAACTTGGTCCCGGCGCACATAACAGTCGGCGAGTAATAGCTCGACGGCACCCTTGGCCTCCGCCAGCCGTTGCAATGCTGCTGAACCTGATGCATCGACAACAAACAGGGTCAGGGTTTCTCTGCGTTGCTGAAACCGTGTCAGGTGAATATCGTCCCGTCGAATTTGTAGGTGACGTGCTGGTGCCTCACCATCGCGCTGGGTTTGTTCCTGCCGCCGCAGCGCTTGCCAGGGCGCGGCGGCACGCAGCGTTGCAAGAATATTGACCCGGCCACCGCGCCGATGATCGCCACGAAATACACCGGTTGGCCGGCCCCTGTTCTGATGCCGGTGTTGATCGCCAGCGCTGCCGGTGCTGCTCTGGCGAAGTCGTGCGGACCGGATCTGCAGTTGTTCCAGTAATCCGGCGGGGAGTTGGGCAAGCGCTGCCTCTAGAAGGCGTTCCTCATCGGGGGGCGGCTGCTCCGCCATCGGTGGTGGCTTGGCGTCGTCTGTCTGCTCCGGTTCGGGCTCAGGCTCGGGTGGCGGTTCGGCCATCTCCGGGAGTTGCTGCGCCCGTGGAATCAGGCAGAGCCGTAATGCGCGCGCCACGTCCTCTTCTTCAACGACTTCGGACTGTCTGAGTGCCGCGGAGGCGCGCGCTACCTTCGCCGCGGCTAGAGTAGGGCGCGGTGAATCAATGCCCAGTGATGCGGTGAGCGTTGCCAGTGCCGTGAGGTGCTCTTCACTTATGGTCATGTAGGCGAGTGCATCGATCGCGCGTTCAACGTCACGGCGGCGAAAGAGCTCGTCTTCGACATCGTGGATTCCCAGCGTCGTCATATCTAACCCGATTCCGAGACGATCGATTAGGGCTGCGTGGGCGCTCTCGTCTTCTGTGCCCTCATCATTGGCGATCAACGCAATGCGCGCGGGGGTCTCGGCTTCGATGCCTTCTCTTGCCACGGTAATGGCGCCGTGGTCGAGGGCGGTGCACAAGTGGTGCACGGTATTGCGAGGTAAACGTTCAGCCATTGCCGCGATAACAATGTGCCCGTGACATTCCCCGAGCATGCCGGTTTCAGCAATGGGCCTCCCGTGTCGCAGCGTCGCGCCGAGATCAATCCCGCCCAACAATCGGCCTTCTGGAATGTTGGCCGGGATCTTGCGAATGGGGTCTTGCTTGGACAGCTGTTTGACGCGCTCCAACCAGTAATCACGAACAGGCCCGGGCGGGGATCGCAGATGGATGCCGCCAATCGTTTCGCCTGTCAGTGCAATCAGCGCCGCGGCCCACTCAGCATCCGCTGAGGGTGAAGCTGTTTCAGTTACCACCATCGTTGACAGACTCTTGGAACAACTCCGCAATGACCCGCTCTACCCGAATATCTGCGCTGGACTCATCCAGCGGATCACGCCGTAAGCGATGACGTAATACGGAAGGTGCCATGGCGCGCAGGTGTTTCAGGTTCGCCGCCGACTTGCCCTCCAGTGCCGCCAGAGCTCGAGCGCTGCGTACCAGAGTGAGTTCACCTCGAAGGCCGTCTGTGCCGAGTGCCAGACAGAGTCTCGCCGCGGTTTCCAGCAGTTCGGCGGGGGTGTCGACATCGTCGAGTTGGTCACGAGCGACCTGAATCTTTCGTCGCAGCGCACTCTCTTTTCGCGCCCATTTTTTGCGGAAGGCAGTACGGTCATGATCGAAGGCTTCTCGCAGGCGAATAATTTCTACCCGGGTGGGTACATCGCCAGGCGTTCGCACGTCGACCGAGAGGCCGAATCGATCCTGAAGCTGTGGCCGGAGCTCCCCCTCTTCGGGGTTGCCGCTACCGACCAGCACGAACTGCGCGGGGTGCCGCACACTCAGCCCCTCCCGCTCAACGACATTCTCACCGGAAGCAGCGACATCGAGCAGTGCGTCGACGATGTGGTCCTCCAGCAGATTCACTTCGTCGACATACAGGAAGCCACGATTCGCTTGTGCCAAGAGACCGGGTTGAAACGCTTTCTCGCCGTTAACGAGTGCGCGCTCTATATCCAAAGCGCCGACGACGCGGTCTTCCGTAGAGCCCAGCGGCAGATCGACCACCGGAATCGCGACGGCCTTGGCGTCTGGGGCATCCGAGGGTTTGCCGCACTGGGCGCAGAGACCCGGCCGCGGCGCCAGCGGGTCGCATTGATATGGGCAGCCGCTCACCACATCGATTTTAGGGAGGAGGGCGGCGAGTGCCCGGATCGTGGTGGACTTACCTGTACCCCGCTCGCCCAATACCAGCACCCCGCCAATGCCCGGATCGACGGCGGCGATCGTCAGCGCACGCTTCATGTCGTCCTGACCGACGATAGCGGTAAACGGATAAGCGGTACTCATGTATGCCCCCTGTTTCGACTGCGCGGATCGTCCTGCGACCTAACTGAGAAAGTGTGAATCAAGGACTATCCGTACGAATGTCAAACAAACTATACTATCTACATGTCAACTTTCATTGATATTTATAACATGGCCAAGCCACTTACGCCCGCTTTGGACGCGGAACAATTTGCCTTTTCACTCAATGGGGGCGTGACGCTCCGGGGCTATCGAGGAGAGGTCACTGAGGGTGCGCCACTAG
>CBFHSJ010000051.1:0-14781 GCA_965658485.1 Luminiphilus sp. | reverse complement strand
CACTGCCACCGAGAGCTGCCAGCCGCTTGCCGTAACCTCTGCGTGCAAGGCGTCGTCAATGTCAACGGTGCGCGCGGCGTCGATTGACACAAAGGGCAACGCGGTGAGATCCAAACGCGCTGGATCTTCCAGCGGCCTGTATTGGGATGCGGCATCAATAAGCGGCTGGGCAGACTTCTCGTTCCAGTGCTCCGGCAAGCCCGCTCGTGCGGCGCAGTAACTGTTCTCTATGCCGGGCGTTGTCTCGTCACCGAGGCGTTTCAGGATCTTGGCCGAGGGTTTGCCATCTTTGATCGGGTGCCGCAGTAGTGCGCAGGACACCAGATCGCCAGGCGCCACGCCGTTGCGAGCGTGCGGCGGAATAAACAGCCAGCGCGAGAGGCCCGCCAGGTCGGGTACAACAAAAGTGGCCTTTCCTTTTTGCACAATACGGCCCACGAATTCATCGAGCCCCGATTTGATCAGGCGCTCGATCTCGGCGACCGTGCGCCCTGGTTTGTCCTGTTTGCCCTTGACCGGGGTCGCGGGGCGGATGCAGATCGCGACTTTATCGCCGGGCAGGACTTTCAGCATTTCATCCGGCGGGATGAACACTTCACGACCATCGTCCGTCACCGCGAATCCATAGCGGTGCTGCGTTCCTTTAACGGTGGCGTCGACGTGCTCGTTCTGCGCTTCGAGTTCTTCTCGAAGGCCTTTGAGCTGCGCCATCGCATTGCGATCTAGCATGGCCGGTATCGGCTCCTGAGGATTTTTTCTTATCTCACCGTCGCGATCACTGCTGAGTGCGCTAGCGAGCTGATAGGCGATGCTATCGAACTTCTGGGTCGCTGTCAGGGCAAACCGAATGCGTGTTTTTTGCTCGCAGTCGTTGACAGGGCAGCGACGGATCGGTTTACTGACCGCGTCCGAAATGTGGAGAGTAGGTCACCGTCTGTGCCGATCCGAGCGGGTCATTTAAGAGCGCGTCAGCAGACCACTTCAAGCGCCATAGCAGCGCGACGGACTTCTCACCCTCAAATTTTGCCTACACTGTTCCGAGCAGAGAGCGACATGATGCCGTACTCACGGGACACTGTTTTACTTCTTTTGCCATTTTGCGAGGAGATCATATGTCGCTGACTGCAGCCGAGACCCATGAAGTAACCCAGCTCGAACCTGCACACCGCAAGATCTATGTTTTGGATACCAATGTGCTGCTGCATGATCCGACCGCGATTACCGCTTTCGCCGAGCATCAGGTAGTGATCCCGATGACCGTCCTTGAAGAGCTCGATCACATCAAGGACCGGCGCGATAAAAGCGTGAGCCGCGAGGCGCGGATTGCTATTCAACTGATCGACAAGATTGTTGGCAGCGCCTCACCCCAAGAAATTCAAAAAGGCGTAGAGATTCCCGGATCCAATCTCGACGAGAACCGCCTTGGCGCTTTGGCAATCTTTCCTGATCAATTGATCGCCGACGATGCGAAGGTCCCGTTCCTCAACACCAACGAAGATCACGCCAATGACAACCGCATCATCAATGTGGCGCTCCGCCTCAACGCGGATCATCCAGGTGCCTTTGTCTGCCTGGTCACCAAAGACATCAACATGCGGATCAAGGCTAAGGGCTCGGGCCTCGAACACGTTGAGGATTATCGTCACGACCGTGTGCTCGATGACATTGATTTACTGTCGACAGGCTATGAGTGTTTTGCCGGGGACTTTTGGTCCAGCATTGAGCAGGTGGACACGGTTCGCGAGGAGAACCTGACGCTGCATCGCATCCCCCGCGCCGAGTTGCCCGATGCCTACCCCAACCAGTTTGTTTACGACGAGCAGGAGTTCATTGCCTACGTCGATCACGTCGACAACGACTATGTTTATCTCGCCGTCGACAGCCGCGACCATCTAATGAATCAGCGCTTCTGGGGTTTGTCGCCGCGTAATCTGGAGCAGGCTATGGCGATGCGGTTACTCGACAGTGAGGACGTTGATATGACGGTCCTCACCGGTCCTGCCGGCTCGGGTAAGACCCTCTTGGCTTTGGCTTACGGTCTGCACGCCATTCTTGAGCAGCGCAAATACAACAAGCTCATTGTGGCGCGATCCACGCCGCCGATCGCCGAGGAGATCGGCTTCCTGCCCGGCACTGAGGAGGAGAAGATGGCGCCGTGGCTTGCGGCCTTTGACGATAACCTCGAAATCCTTCACGGCGCCGATGAGTGTTCTAACGGCAGTATCGAATACGTGAAGGAACGCGCCAATATCCAGTTCAAGTCACTGAACTTTATGCGGGGGCGTTCCTTTAACGGCGCCTATATCGTTATCGACGAAGCGCAGGGCCTTACCCAGTTCCAGCTGAAGTCGATCATCAGCCGCGTGGGAGCAGATTCCAAGCTGGTGGTGCTGGGTAACCTCGCGCAGATTGATAACAAGTACATCTCGCCGCTGACATCAGGCTTGACCTACCTTGTAGAAAAGCTCAAGCATTACCCTCATGCCGGCGTGATGCACGTCAACGGTATTGTGCGGTCACGCCTGGCAGCGTTCGCAGAAGAGAATCTCTAGCTATCAACGGCGCGTTCGGTAGAGCGCGCCTTACTTCAGCGGATTTGTTTTTCTAGCGTCTCGCCCGGGTTGTCGAAAAGCAGGAACTCCAGTCTGAGTTCAATCCGCCACGCCCCTTCCCG
Organism: Luminiphilus sp.; assembly: GCA_965658485.1. Taxonomy (GTDB): domain Bacteria; phylum Pseudomonadota; class Gammaproteobacteria; order Pseudomonadales; family Halieaceae; genus Luminiphilus. The sequence goes on along the minus strand of CBFHSJ010000051.1, from coordinate 12,107 downwards.
GTCAAAATAGGGCTCGTCCACGCGCCAGTTGTAGCTGGGCTCGATTTCCCAAAATAGCCAGTCCCGATAGGCCTGTCGCCTGAAGCGAGCGCCGACTTTATAGTTCTTGACGAAGTCGTAGGGCTCGGTTTGCCCGTCTGCGCCCACATATAACCAGGTGGCGCCCACCCGGCCTCTATCGCCTCGCCAGCCGCGCGCGTAGGACAGGCTAGAGGACCATTCTGTGCCGTCGGTTTTTTCGCCGTAGAGGAGTCGAGTGTAAGCCCTGACCAGCTCGCGCTCGCGCAGCGCTTTGTCTAGTACGAACCGCGACGAGCCATAGCCGCCTTCGCCGAGGTCATAAGTGAAGCGCTGGGTGAAACGAAAATTGAGGTCCTCGGCAAAAGCGTCCTGATAGACATACTTCACCCCGGGTTTTGGCCCGGAGCTACCGAACCCGACGGTTAGATCAAAGCGTTGCTTTCTGATGTCTTTGGGTCCCACTTGGTACTGCAAGCCGATGCGGTCTTCTGAGGGGTCCTCTACACCGTCATCGCCAAAGTCATCCATGTCCTCGCCGCGGAACACCAGATCCAGTCGTTTGGAAATCTGCGGTAGAGAGACTTTACCCCCCAGTCGGAACTTGGCCTCGTTATCGAGGCGCTCATCCCAGTTATAGATGGTTCTGAGTCGCAGTCGTGATTCCGCCTGCTCCAGGTCGCGTTCGTCATTGCCGAAGAAATTATCGACCCACTGGGTCATCTCGTTGGCTTTGCGCGCTGCGTAATCCTTGCCGTCCTCCAGCCAGTCATCCTCTGACTCAACGACCTCATCAGCCAGCTCGCCATCAGAGCCGGACATCTCTTCACCACTCTGCTCTGCGCTGACCCCAATCTCATCTGTGTCAGCGACCATGTCTTCCTGCGCGCGTGCTGGATTCCCCTCGAGGGAAAGCACGGACACTAGGACGGCGTAGAGCAAAAAAGTAAGGTGCTGAGACATTGTAAGCTGCATCAGGACGCTGGTTTGCGCTAGGTTACACTACCTCCATGGAATCTGTGATGACCGCGCTGCAGGCAATTTTGCCGCAGCACCTGCTCTCTCGCCTGTTGGGCAAGCTTGCTCAGCTGGAGAACCCCGTTTGGCTGAAAAATTTCCTGATCCGCACTTTTATGGCGAGCTACGATATTGATTTGTCCGAAGCGACCTGTTCGTCAGGCGAGGACTTCCCGCATTTCAACGCCTTCTTCACTCGTTCGCTGCGCGAGGGTATGCGCCCGCTAGCCAGCAGCCACTGGTGCCACCCTGCTGATGGGGTGCTCAGTCAGCGGGGTGCCGTTGCGTCCTCCGAATTGGTGCAGGCCAAGGGCAGGACCTATTCTATTCAGTCGCTGCTTGCGGGGAGTGATGAAGAAGCCGGTCGCTACGCGGAGGGATGCTTTTCCACCACTTATCTTGCGCCGCGTGATTACCATCGTGTGCACATGCCCATCCGCGGGCACTTGGTGAAGACGCGCTATGTTCCCGGGGATCTTTTCTCCGTCAATGCCGCGACGGTTGAGCGGGTCGACGGTCTGTTGGCACGCAATGAGCGACTGGTCTGCTTTTTTGAAACCGATCAAGGCGGCGTAGCGGTGGTTTTAGTGGGCGCTATGATTGTCGCGGGCATCGCCACTGTGTGGGGCGGGCGGGAAACGCCGGGTGGTCAAATACGCGAGCAGGTATGGTCTGCGAATGACGCACCGCTGTTGGAGGCGGGCCAGGAATTGGGTCGCTTTTTTCTTGGCTCGACGGTCGTGCTGGTGACCGAAGCGGGTGATCTCGAGTGGGCCAATGAAGCGGGTGATACTGTCAAGGTGCGCGCAGCGCTCGCGCAGGCGCCGGAGCGGGCAGGGTCCTATTAAAAACCGTACTAAAGAGTCCACCTAAGTAGTAGCTAGAGTGGCCACGATCTGCTGAAAACTCTCGAAGCGCTCGCTGCTGATTTCCCCGTTCTCAACCGCAGCGGTCAGTGCACAGCCGGGTTCCCTCTGATGCTGGCAGTCCCGAAAGCGGCACTGACCCAAAAAGGGCGAGAATTCCCTGAAGCCGTTGAAGACGGTTTCGGGTGCTACGTGGGTGAGCCCAAAGTCGCGCACCCCCGGCGAGTCGATGAGCCGGCCACCTCCAGGCAGATGGAACAGCTCGGCAGTGGTGGTGGTGTGTCGGCCTTTGTCGGCGACTTCCGACAGCGCGCCAACACGAATCGATGCCTCCGGCAGCAAGCGCTGAATCAGCGAGGACTTTCCGACTCCCGACTGTCCTACCAACACAAGCGTGTCCTGCCCAATGAGCGCTGTCAGGTCACTGGCATCGGGCAGCTGATTATGGGTGGTCAGCGTGCGGTAGCCTAGCTCGGCATACCGGTCGAGCTGCCTCGCTAGTTCATCGCCAGATTCGAGTAGGTCGGCCTTATTGAGCACCAACGCGGCCTCGACCTCCATGTTCTCTGCCGCAACCAGATAACGGTCAATCAAGTTGGCCTGGGGCGCGGGCTCCGGCGCAAAGACAATCAGCATAAGGTCGATATTAGCGGCGACAGGGCGGAGCCGCCCCTGAGCGTCGGGCCGCTGTAGCACATTGCGTCGCGTGACCAACGCATCTACTACGCCGGTTTCCTCCGTCGGTAGCCAGAGAATTTCGTCACCAGCCACCGGGGACTCAAGGTGCGCCCGCAGGTGGCAGAGCAGGCGATCGCCAGAGCGTGTCTCAATGAGTGCCTGCTTGCCATAACGCGCGATCACCGCGCCGGGTTGCCCTGTCTCTGCGGCAATATCACCCCCGGACGAGCGCTGCGCCTTAATGCGGCGGGCTTGCTGATCGGTGAGGCGACGTTTGGTCATCGTGCTAGTGTATGCCACCCAGCGACGCCCTGCGCATTGGCAGGCGAGCACCGTGGGTTGGTGTGGCTAGCGTCAGGTAGAAAAGGAGTGAGGTAATGGCGGTCAGTGACCACAATTGGATTTGGGTCGATATGGAGATGACCGGGTTGATCCCCGAGGCGCATCGCGTCATTGAAATCGCCACTATTGTCACTGACACGAACCTGACCGTGCTGGCGGAAGGCCCGGTACTGGCGATCCACCAGCCTCCCGAGGCGCTTGATGCGATGGACGAGTGGAACACTCGCACCCACGCTGGCTCGGGCCTGGTCGATCGCGTTCGCGCGAGTTCCGTGTCGGAATCGGCAGCGGCCGAGTTGACGCTTGAATTCCTCCGCCAGTGGGTGCCCGAGGGAAAATCGCCTATGTGCGGCAATTCTATTTGTCAGGATCGCCGCTTCATGGCGCGCCATATGCCGGAGCTCGAGACATTTTTCCACTATCGGAATCTGGACGTCAGCACGCTCAAGATACTGATGCAGCGGTGGCGCCCGGATTTACCCCAAGCGCCCAAGCAGGGCGCACACCAGGCGCTAGAAGATATCCGCGAGTCGATCGAGGAATTGCGGCACTACCGCACGCATTTTATGCGCGTTGAGTCACCCTAAAGCAAGGTGTTGAGGCAAGCGCAGTGCCGCAGGGAGCGCATTGATATGGGGGACTCAATGGTGTTGTGCAAGCGCCCACTGAGCATGTTCGCGCACTAACTCTGAGGGATCGTCCAGCGCTGTTTGAAGTGCTGCGCGAATGGCGTCAGTAGATTCGGCGTTGCCCAGCGCGATGGCGATATTTCGGCGCCACCGTTCAAACCCAATGCGGCGAATCGCTGAGCCTTCAGTACGAGCGTTAAAGGTTGGCTCGTCCCAGCCGAAGCACTCCAGCAGGTCGATTGCGTCGAGACCATGACGGGGCGCGAAATCAGGCTCTCTGGTTTGCTGGGCAAACTTGTTCCAGGGACATACCAGCTGACAGTCATCACAACCATAAATGCGATTTCCCATGGCCGGCCGCAGTGATTCGGGAATCACGCCGTTGAACTCAATGGTCAGGTAGGAGATGCACTTGCGCGCATCGAGCACCCAAGGCGCGGTAAACGCATTGGTGGGACAGACATCGAGGCAAGCACGGCAACTACCGCAATGCTCAGTGTCCTGCGGCGGGTCTGGAGGCAGTGGGATATTGGTATAGATTTCGCCGAGGAAAAACCAGGACCCCGCTTTGTCGTTTAACAGCATGGTGTTCTTGCCAATCCAGCCAAGCCCGGCGTTTTCAGCGAGTGCCCGCTCCAGCACGGGGGCGCTATCGACAAAGGCGCGATATTGGCCGCCGCCCAATTGCTTCTCGATGCGCTTGGCCAATTTGGCCAGCCTGCCACGCACCAACTTGTGATAGTCGCGCCCCAGTGCATAGCGAGAGATATAGGCCTTCTCGGATGATGCCAGGACGGCCTCCGGGTCCTCTCCCGCGGGCAGGTAATCCATTCGTGCGGTGATGACGGTGCAGGTGCCCGGTACGAGCGCATCGGGATGGGTGCGTTTGTGGCCATGGCTGGTCATCCACTGCATCTCGCCGTGGTAGCCGGCCTCCAGCCATTTGCCGAGATAGTCTCGGTGCTGGGCGAGATCAATACCGGTAAAGCCCAGCGCCTGAAAGCCCAGCTCGTGACCCCACTGACGGATTGTGTCCAGTGGCGCTGTGTCGGCAGGATCAAGGCTGCTGCCCGCTTCGGCAATAGGAACTGTCATATTGGGATTGTGACAGATGCCCGGCCCGGCGCGGTACACTTCGCGTATGACCGATGTCTTGTCCTATCACCGAGAATTTGAGTTGTCTGACGAGACGGCGACGCTTGCGTTGGGCAGCCAAGTGGCGGGTGAGGCGCAGGTCCCACAGGTGATTTTTCTGCGCGGTGATCTGGGCGCTGGCAAGACGACCTTTAGTCGCGGATTCTTGCGTGGGCGAGGCCATGATGGATCGGTGAAGAGTCCGACCTACACCTTGGTGGAGCCCTATGAGTCGGTGCCCGGCGGGCCGGTCTTTCACCTTGATCTTTATCGGCTTGGCGATGCACAGGAGTTGGCGTATCTGGGCCTGGGTGACTATCTCTCTGCAGAGGGCATTCTCCTCATCGAATGGCCCGAGCGTGCAGAGGCACAGCTGCCGCCGGCTACCCTCGATATTACGTTGGCGTCCGAGGGTTTGGGACGGAAAGCCACGGTGCGCGCTGCCGATCCCGTCTTGCTTGAAGCGTTGTCAGATTGACATGCCCTTGAATCGGAGAAAAGCCGTCAGCCAAATCCCGGCATCAGTCCCTCTGCGCGCCGCGCACGCTTTGCTCAGGGCACTTGCGGCGATCGCGTGGGTGCTGGTGTCAGTGTTGACTGTCTCCGCAGCCGACGTCGACGCAGTGCGACTGTGGCGCGCACCTGACCACACCCGGGTGGTACTCGATCTTTCTGAAGCTGCGGAGTTCAGCACGCTCTCACTCGAGAACCCCGAGCGATTCGTGGTCGATTTATCGCAGAGTCGATTGACCGCAAGCATTAACGCGCTGCCCCTCGAGGGAACTCCGCTCAGCGGGGTGCGCTCGGGTATTCGTCAGGGCGCAGATTTACGTCTGGTTTTTGACCTAAGCGCATCGGTCAGCACCTCGGTGTTTTTGTTGCCACCGAATGACACTACGGGTCATCGGGTGGTGATTGACCTGTTTGATAAGACACCCACCGAGGAGCCCGAGCCGGTGTTGTCGGTGGAGTCGCTGGAGAGCCGTCGAGATATTGTTATTGCCATCGACCCCGGGCATGGCGGTGAGGACCCCGGCGCGCTGGGGCCGGGCGGGCTGCGAGAGAAAACCGTGGTGCTGCAGATTGCGCGTCGTTTGGAAAACCAACTGGCGAAAATACCGGGCTTCAAGCCGGTGCTGGTTCGCACCGGGGACTATTATGTGAGCCTGAAAAATCGTCGCGATAAGGCGCGGGGGTTGGAGGCAGATTTGTTTGTCTCGATTCACGCCGATGCGTTTCGGGAAAAGTCGGCCCACGGCGCATCAGTTTATGCGCTCTCGATGCGCGGGGCGACTTCCACCACGGCACAATATCTCGCCGACACCGAGAACTCTGCGGATCTCGTAGGGGGGGTGGAACTGGCAGAAATGGATCCCATGTTGGCGGGGGTACTGGCAGATTTGTCGATGACGGGTACGCTGGACACCAGCCTGAATTTGGGTGCATTGATTCTAGAGCAGATCGACGGCGTCGCCCGCTTACATAAAAAGCGGGTGGAGCAGGCAGGCTTCGCGGTACTGAAGTCCCCGGACGTCCCCTCGCTACTCATTGAGACGGGATTTATCTCCAACCCGGGTGAAGCGGAGCGTCTTGCCATGCCGGCATATCAGGACAAGATGGCCAGAGCAATTCGTCGCGGCATACAGAGCTGGTTCGCCCGCCAGCCGCCGCCCGGCACTTTGCTGGCCTGGCAACGGGAACAGGGCGGCAGAGAGGTCACTATCGGAGCAGGGGACACACTTTCAGAAATTGCCGAGCGCTATGGTGTGACCGTCGCTTCGATCAAAACCAATAACGGACTTAGCCGCGACATGATCTATGTGGGCCAGACATTGTTGATACCCGAGGCATGAGCGTGATCCGACTCCTGGAGCCGCGACTCGCCAACCAGATCGCAGCGGGCGAAGTGGTGGAGCGGCCCTCTTCGGTGGTCAAGGAGGCCGTCGAAAACAGTCTTGATGCGGGCGCCACCCGGGTCGACATTGATGTCGAGGCCGGTGGCACTAGGCTGCTGCGTATCCGCGATAACGGCGCAGGGATCAGCGAGGCCGATATTGCGCTGTCGCTGGCGCGTCATGCGACCAGTAAAATTGACTCCATAGAAGATTTGGAGGCGGTGGCATCGCTCGGTTTCCGCGGCGAAGCATTGGCCTCTATCGCCTCGGTTTCACGGTTAGTCCTGACCTCGAATACCGATGAACACTCCGCACAAGGGCAGCAAGCGCTGTGCGAGGGGCGCGAGATGGCGGTGTCGGTGCGCCCGGCGCCGCACCCCCGCGGCACTACCCTCGAGGTGCGTGATCTGTTTTACAACACGCCCGCACGACGAAAGTTTCTGCGCACCGAAAAAACCGAGTTCGGTCATATCCACGAGGTCATTAAACGTCAGGCTTTGTCCCGACCGGACGTGACGTTTACGCTGCACCACAACGGTAAGCAAACGCTGCAGTTGGGCGCGGCAGGCAATGAGAGCGAGCGCAATCGGCGCATTGCAACCATTTGTGGCAAAGCGTTCGCCGAGCACACGGTGACGATCGAGCGCGAGGCGGGTTTGCTCAAACTCTGGGGCTGGGTGGCGGAACCGACGTTTTCCCGTAGCCAGGCAGATCTGCAGTACTTCTTCGTGAATGGCCGGGTGATACGCGACAAGTTGGTCTCTCACGCCATTCGGCAGGCCTATCGTGATGTGCTGTTTCACGGCCGTCACCCCGCTTTTGTGTTGTTCCTCGAGCTTGATCCGGCGGGCGTTGATGTGAATGTGCATCCGACCAAGCACGAGGTGCGGTTCCGCGACAGCCGTGGGGTGCACGACTTTTTATTCGGTACATTGTCCCGGGCGCTGGCAGATGTCAGACCGGGTCAAAGCCAGTCATCGGCTGCGGCGGAAATGGTCGAGGCGGTTGCGCAGCAATCGACCATGGGGCTATCACCCGGTGGATTACCCGCTTCGTTTTCAGGCCAGGCTGGGGCGTCAATCAGCGGCGCGGGTGGCGACCGTGGACAGTTTGGCACGGTGAGCTCCGGGTATGCCTCGCCGATGCTGCAGCGGGCGAGCAGTGCGCTCCAGCCAGAGTTCAGTGAGCAATCTGCCGAGATTCCGCCGCTCGGGTTTGCCGTGGCGCAGCTTCACGGTGTGTATATCCTTGCCGAGAATCAGCACGGGATGGTGCTGGTCGATATGCACGCGGCGCACGAGAGAATTACCTATGAAAGGTTGAAACAGGCCAGAGAGGGTGCGGGCATCACACGCCAGCCGCTGCTGGTGCCCATTACGCTCGCCGTATCGAACAGAGAGGCGGCGATCGCTGCTGAGCAGGCTGAAGAGTTGGCATCGCTGGGAGTGTTGGTTGAAGCAGTCGGCGAGGAGGCAGTGGTCTGTCGTGAACTCCCTGCGCCGCTCAAAGACGCCGATGCGGAAGCGCTGGTGCGCGACGTGCTGTCTGATCTTCTCGAGTTCGGCACCAGTGACCGCATTGCCAGCTCACTTGATGAATTACTCTCGACCATGGCCTGTCACGGCTCGGTGCGTGCCAATCGTCGTTTGACGCTGCCCGAGATGAATGCGCTGTTGCGTGATATGGAAGAGACGGAGCGATCCGGGCAGTGCAACCATGGTCGGCCCACCTGGGTGCAGCTGGGTATGGCAGATCTAGACAAACTGTTTCTGCGCGGACGCTGATCGTGACCGAACCCGTGTTGGCCTTGATGGGCCCCACCGCGTCGGGCAAGTCGGCATTGGCCGAGCGGCTCGCCGAGACCTTTGAGGGTGAGTTGGTCAGCGTGGATTCGGCGTTGGTGTATCGCGGCCTATCGATCGGCGCTGCCAAACCGGACTATCCGCATCATCTCGTTCATATGCGGGAACCTCATGATCCCTACACCGCCGCCGATTTTGCAACCGATGCCAAACAGTGTATCGACGAGATTCGGGGGAGAGGGCGGCGCCCCATTCTGGTCGGCGGCAGCATGCTGTACTTTCGCGCGCTTATTCAGGGGCTCGACGACATCCCCGCTATTGACCCGACAATCCGCGCCGACATCGAGGCTGAGGCACAGCGATATGGCTGGCCGGCTCTGCATCAGCAACTCAGCGAAATCGACCCTGAGACCGCTGGTCGATTACACCCCAATCACAGTCAGAGAATCTGTCGCGCACTGGAGGTCTATCGCGGTACTGGCACACCGCTGAGTGGATGGCAGCAGGGAAACCCCGCCCCCACATCAGACGACTATGAATGCATTGCCCTTTGCCCCGAGAACCGCGCCGTCTTGCATGCGCGCATCACCAAGCGACTAGACGCGATGTTTGATCAGGGATTGGTGGCGGAAGTCACCCGCCTTCATGAGCAGGAGAGTTTGCATACTGATTTGCCCGCTATCCGGGCCGTGGGTTACCGGCAGGTGTGGTCCTACCTTGAGGGTGAGATCGACCTCTCTACCTGTCGTGAAAAGGTGCTGGCTGCGACCCGACAGCTCGCTAAGCGACAGCTGACCTGGCTGCGCGGCTGGCCTGATTTGACCTGGATCTGGACGGATGAGGCGGGACAGTTGATCGGGCGGGGGGATCCGGCCGCAGACGCCGCGGATTCCAACGGTCATGGGTTGTCAGCCCCTGTGGACGGTATTTGGTTTGACCGTCTTCAGCAGCTGATGCGGAACTTTTAGCTGACGCTGATATCGTAGTATAATGTGGACACTCCACTTAGGTGGAGTTTTTTGTCGCTAGTACTTTGCCGCTAATTCAGTGTCTTCAGTGCATTGGCGACCGTAATGCGCCTCTCGTTAAGAGCGCCGTGATTTTGACAGTGATACTAAGGAGTAACCATGTCAAAAGGGCATACGCTACAAGACCCTTACCTCAACGCCCTGCGGAAGGAACGGGTTCCCGTCTCGATCTACCTGGTCAACGGCATCAAACTTCAGGGACAGGTCGAATCCTTTGACCAGTTTGTGGTGTTGTTGAAAAACACTGTCTCCCAGATGGTCTATAAGCACGCTATTTCGACAGTCGTGCCGGCGCGCAATGTGCGTTTGCCTGCTGCTGATGGCGAAGCGCCAGCTGAGGAGTAACCACCTGGCGCCTCCTCGGAGGCCGCGCCTAATTTTCCATGTTCTTTGAGCGTCATCAGGGCGGGGAGCGAGCAGTGCTCGTGCAACTGCAGCTTGCCGGGGCAGAGCGTGATTTAAGTCTTGCGGAGTTCGAAGAACTGGTCGCATCCGCGGGCGGTGATCCTGTGGCTACGATTAGGGGATCTCGTTCAGCCCCGCATGCGCGCACTTTTGTGGGTGAAGGCAAGCTTGATGAGATCGCCCAGGCCTGCCAAACCCATGAGGCAGAGCTCGTCATCTTCAACCATGCACTGAGCCCTAGCCAGGAACGCAATCTGGAGCGCACGCTTTCATGCAGAGTGTTGGCGCGCACTGGGTTGATCCTCGACATCTTTGCCCAGCGTGCGCGTACCCATGAAGGCAAGCTGCAGGTTGAGTTGGCGCAGCTGACCCACATGAGCACCCGCCTGATCAGAGGATGGACTCACCTTGAGCGCCAAAAAGGCGGCATTGGTTTGCGTGGGCCGGGTGAAACTCAGTTGGAAACAGACCGACGGCTGTTGCGCGCTCGCATCAAGTCGATCCAGTCGCGGCTGGAACGGGTCCGCAATCAACGCGAACAAAGCCGGCGCGCCCGGCGCCGGGCGGAGCTGCCCGTGTTATCCCTGGTGGGTTACACCAATGCCGGCAAGTCAACGCTATTCAATCGTATTACGACCTCCGAGGTATACGCCGCTGACAAATTGTTCGCGACATTAGATCCCACTGTTGCGAGGGTTGATGTTGAGCACCTCGGGCCGGTGCTCTTTGCCGATACTGTGGGGTTTATCTCCGATTTGCCGACGACGCTGGTTGAGGCGTTCAAGGCCACACTTGAAGAAACCGCGAACGCGAGCTTGTTGCTTCATGTGGTGGATGTGTCCGCGAACAATCGTGATGAACTGATGGTCGATGTCGAGGCGGTGCTAGCCGAGATACAGGCCGATGGCCTGCCGCAACTGGTGGTGTTTAACAAACTGGACTTGCTGGAGCAGCCCGCGCGTATCTTGCGCAATGAGAGCGGAACGCCAACGGCGGTTTACTTGTCTGCTGTGACCGGAGAGGGAGTCGATCTGCTCTTTGACGCCATCCGCGAGCGCCTCTCAGTCACGCTGTTTGATGAAGAGATCACGTTGGACCCGCATCGTGCGCGATTACGCGCAGCCCTTTATGAGATGGGTGCTGTGTGCACAGAGGAGTGGCAGCCCGACGGGAGTAGCCGTTTGCATGTGCGCCTGCCGTTATCAGATTGGCGCCGATTGAACCCCTGATGTGGTGAGTGGCCCTGATAGTCGACGCTATTATGCGGATCAGCTCCACGGGCTCGAGCCGTTAGGGCGCGTGATGCGTTTTGCTCAGCGATTGCGGTTCGATAGCCGCAGCGGTTGGCTCAGAGGTGTCTGAACCGATCTGGCTGAAGGAAGGGGTTTAGAGTGTTCCAACAGTTAAACAGAACAAAGCCCCGAAGAGGTGTCGGGGTTTGTTAGACTACCCGCCCTTACGATGAGGAAAAGACTTATGTCATGGAATGAGCCCGGTGGTGGTAATAAAGGCCCTCGCGACCCGTGGGGCGGAGGCAATCAGGGCCCGCCAGATCTGGATGAGGCATTTAAAAAGCTGCAGCAGCGACTCTCCGGTATGTTTGGGGGCGGACGTGGCGGAAGTGGGCCAGCGAAAGGCGGACTCTCCGGCGCTCTACTTGGTATGGTGCTGGGCGGCGTTTTATTGGTCTGGGGCCTCATGGGCTTCTATCAACTCGATGAGCAGGAGCGGGCCATCGTACTGCGTTTCGGTGAATATCACGCCACGCTGACGCCAGGTCTCCAATGGAATCCGCCGTTGATCGATGAGGTTATAAAGGTCAATACCACGAAAGTGCGGGCGGCCGGTTTGCGCGAGGTCATGCTGACTCAGGATGAGAATATTGTCGAAGTCAGTATGTCGGTGCAGTACGTGATCGATAACCCGCAGGACTTCGTTCTGCAGGTCCGAGATCCAGAAGTGTCACTGCAACATGCGGCACAGAGTGCATTGCGACATGTCGTGGGTGATACCACCATGGATCTCGTGTTGACCGAGGGTCGCGCGGCGATCGGCTTTGATGTGCGTGCCCGTCTTCAGCAATACCTCGACGACTACACCACGGGTATTCGTGTCTCCACGATTAACATTGATGAGTCAAAACCACCTGCGCAGGTGCAAGGAGCGTTTGACGATGTCATCAAAGCGAGGGAAGACGAAGAGCGAGTCAAGAATGAGGCTCAGTCCTACGCGAATGGCATCGTGCCCGAGGCGCGTGGTCGAGCACAGCGTGTGATGGAGGAATCGAACGCAT
>CBFHSJ010000050.1:0-14918 GCA_965658485.1 Luminiphilus sp. | reverse complement strand
GGTTTCGGATCCGGGTTACAAGCTGGTCGTGGCCTGCCACCACGCGCAGATACCCGTCGTGCCGATTCCCGGCCCGAGCGCTACGATCACGGCACTGAGTGCGGCGGGATTGCCGACAGATCATTTTTATTTTGAGGGTTTCCTGCCCTCAAAGCCCGGCCAGAGAGCGAATCGACTGCAAGCGCTCACGGCAATCGAGGGGACCCTGATATTTTTTGAATCGCCGCGTCGCCTCGCTGCCTCGCTGGAGGCGATGCTTCAAGTGTTAGGGGATCGTGAGGCAGCGCTCTGCCGCGAACTGACAAAAAGCCACGAGACAATCTATCGAGCCGTTTTATCGGGGCTGCACAAATTTGTACTGTCCGACGCAAATCAGCAGCGTGGAGAGGTGGTGATCCTGGTACGTGGCTTTGATCCAGCTACTGTGACATTGACTCCCGAAACGTCCCGGCTACTGGCGCGTCTTGCTGATGAGTTACCGCCCCGCCGAGCGGCGGCGGTGGTGGCTGATATTACAGGGCTTCCGGCGAGGCAACTTTATCAATGGTTGTTGGACCAACGTTACGATAGCTAGGCTTGCAGGCCCTTGCTGATCTAGGTAGGCTCGCGCCCGAGTTGGTCAGACGATCGCTGTCGCATCGCGGCAGAGGAAAGTCCGGGCTCCAACGGGTCAGAGCGCCAGGTAACGCCTGGGGGGCGCGAGCCCACGGAAAGTGCAGCAGAAAGGAAACCGCCTGTTCGCAGGTAAGGGTGAAAAGGTGCGGTAAGAGCGCACCGCGCGGTTGGTAACAACCGTGGCGATGGTAAACCCCGCTCGGAGCAAGACCAAATAGGAATCTGATGCCGTGACCCTCGGCGGATTCGGGTAGGTCGCTTCAGGCGAACGGTGACGTTCGTCGCAGATGAATGATCGTCCACGACAGAACCCGGCTTATCGACTGACTCTCTATGCCCCCCATCTGGGGGGCTTCCTTCCCCCTTTATTGGTGCAATCCGACGCGCGTTTAGATCCTTTTGGATTTAAAATAATTTTTTTAACCTTTTTTGATATAACACTTCAGGTTAAACCTTGTATTTATAGTTAAAAATCTGTTTTGGCACAGGTTTCTAGATGTCTGCTCGACGAGATGTCTCACCTTATCAGACCCTGTAAGGCACTGAAAATCCACGTTTTTTTCCATATAAGTCGTTGACCACCATCGCCGGCCAGGCGTATAGTGGGGAAAAGTGGCGCAAAGTGGGTAAAAAGTCCATTTTGTGGTGATAAGCGGAAGTCTGTGGGCGCAGCGCTATGTTTCGTGGGGTACAGCACATCAATCTGGATGCCAAGGGCCGTATGGCGGTGCCCTCGCGTCAGCGAGAGTTGCTGTCGGTGCTGGGCGACGGTCACATTGTTTTGACAGTTGATACACAGACCCCTTGTCTCACGCTTTATCCCCTGCCCGAGTGGGAGCGCATCGAGCGCGATGTACAGGCGTTGCCGGCGCTCAATCAGGCAGTGAAACGATTCCAGAGATTGGTACTGGGCTATGCCAGTGACTTGCAGTTAGACGGTAGCGGGCGAGTGCTCGTACCGCCGGCGCACCGTGAATACGCACAGCTCGAAAAGCGTGCGGTGCTGGTCGGTCAGGGCAACAAGCTCGAACTGTGGTCCGAGGATTTGTGGCAGCAGGAGTGCGCTGCTGCCCTGTCGACGGATTCAACTGGGGAGCTCCCGGCGGAGCTGATGCAGCTCAAACTTTGATGAACCGGGGACATCATCCGGTTCTGCTTGAGGAGGCAATTGCGGCACTGATGGTATCGGCAGATGGCGCATACGTGGACGGCACGTTTGGCCGGGGCGGGCACTCTGCCCGAATCCTCGATGCACTCTCGCCTCTGGGGACTTTAGCTGCTTTTGATCAGGATCCCGCTGCGTCCGCGGTGGCTGAACGCTTGGCCGGTCAGGATTCGCGCTTTCGTTTTCAAGCAGCCAATTTTCGCGACTTGGGCCACTACATAGCGCCTGCCAGCGTGCAGGGCGTGCTGCTGGATCTGGGGGTGTCATCGCCTCAGTTGGACGATCCTGAGCGGGGTTTTAGCTTTAGTCACGATGGACCTCTTGATATGCGGATGAATCCTGAGGCGGGCAGTTCAGCTGCAGAGTGGTTGTCCACGGTAGATGAGGCCGAGTTGGCGCAAGTGCTGCGTGAGTTGGGGGAAGAGCGGTTTGCGCGCCGTATTGCCGCGGCTATCGTGCAGGCCCGATCGACCGAGCAGATTGAGCGCACGGCTCAACTGGCTGAGATCGTCTCGACGGCCAATCCCAAGTGGGAACCCCACAAGCACCCCGCGACCAGGAGTTTTCAGGCGATTCGCTTGCATGTCAACGGCGAGCTCGATGCACTGCGCGAGGTGCTGGAGGCAATTGTGCTGGCACTGGCGCCGGGCGGCAGAATGGTGGTGATTAGCTTCCATTCTCTGGAAGACCGGATCGTCAAACGTTTTATCAGGCAAGCCGCGCGTGGCGAACAGCTACCCCCAGGTGTGCCTGTTCAGTATGAAGCGCATCGGGGATCTTTGCGCCAAGTGGGCAAGGCAGTGATGCCATCAAAGAGAGAGGTCTCTGATAATCCTCGTGCCCGGTCAGCGATCATGCGGGTTGCGGAGCGTTTGCCGTGAGCGGGCAGCCCCTTTCACCTGCAGCCTCCATTGTGCTTTTGAGCACTGTTCTGCTCGCCTCAGCGCTTGCTGTGGTCGCGAGCACTCATCATGTTCGTGAGGGCTATGCTCAGCTGCAGGATCTTGAGTTGCGACGCTGGGAATTACAGGAGCAGTACACGCGTTTGTTGCTGGAGGTAAATACCTGGGCGGCACCCCATCGCATTAGTCAGATAGCGTCTGAGACACTCTCCATGCAGGCGCCCGATCTGAGCCGATCGCAGGTGATTGCAGAATGACGCGCGAAAAGCAGGCGGTACGATTGCCGCATTGGCGCTTCGTGGTGATCTGTGCCGCCCTCGCTGCCTTGGCGGCCACATTGATGGGCAGGCTCGTTCTCCTCCAAGTTACCGAAGGGGGGAAAGGCGCGGTCTTTCTGCGCGAGCAGGGCGCGCTCAGGACTGTCCGCACCGCAGAGATACCTGTTTATAGAGGTTTGATCGAAGATCGCAATGGCACTCCGCTGGCGGTCAGCTCCCCTGTGGTCTCATTGTGGGCGAACCCGCAACAACTGAAGCACAGCCCGCGCCTTGACGATCTTGCGGCGCGGCTTTCCCTCGATGCGGCGGCGCTCCGCGACAAGTTGCGTTTTTATGACGACAAGCAGTTTATGTATCTCGCGCGGCATCAAACACCGGAATTTGCCCGACAAGTATTGCGCGAGAACTTTCCGGGTGTGCGCGGAGAGCGCGAGTACCGACGTTATTACCCGGCAGGAGAGGTCACCGCGCAGCTGCTGGGGCTGACCAATGTCGACGGGCACGGCATTGCGGGTGTCGAGCTGGCATTTGAAGACTGGCTTCAGGGTGTTCCAGGTAAAAAACGATTCATCAAAGACCTGCATGGGGATGCGGTACGTGATTTCGGGGTGATAGAGGAGCCTCGCCCGGGTAAGGCGCTTGCCCTGAGCCTTGATCTGCGTCTGCAGTACGCCCAACACCGTGAGCTTCAGCGCGCGATGAAGGAAACAGGCGCGGCCGCAGGTTCAGCGATCACGCTCGATGCCTGGACCGGAGAGGTGCTCGCCGTCAGCAACTATCCCGTGTTCAACCCCAACAGCCGTGAGGCGCTGGACTTCAGCGGCGCGCGCAATCGTGCCTTAACGGATGCCTACGAACCCGGTTCCACCATTAAAACCTTGACGCTGGTGGCGGCTCTGGAAAGCGGGCAGTTTAATATCGACAGTATTGTGGATACAGCGCCGGGGCGGATCCGGGTGGGCTCCAAGATGCTCCACGATCCGCGGGATTATGGCGAGATTTCGGTATCAACAGTCATCGAAAAATCCAGTCAGGTGGGCGTCACCAAAATCGCGCAGGCGGTGGGACACGAGGCCATTTTGGATGTTCTTTATCGCTTCGGCTTGGGCGAGTCGACTGGCACCGGCTTTCCCGGTGAGCGCGCCGGCCAATTGCCAGACTTGGCGCGTTGGAGCGACATTGAAAAAGTTACGCTTGCCTTTGGTTATGGCCTGACGGCGACACCGATTCAGCTCGCACGCGCCTATGCCATTTTGGCAAACGGTGGCATACGACGACCGCTAACGCTGCTGCGTCAGGACCTTGATGCGCTGCCCGCCGGCCAGCAAGTGATTGACTCGGAGGTTGCGCGAGACGTACTCGAGGTGCTGGATCGTGTTACCGAACAGGGCGGCACGGCCACGCTGGCCCAGGTGCCCGGGTTTTCCGTGGGTGGCAAAACAGGAACGGTGCACAAGGTGGGCGCCAGCGGCTACCTTGATGATCAGTATGTCGCACTGTTCGTCGGTGTCGCGCCCATGAGCGCACCGCGCTACGTCACGGCGATTCTGATTGACCAGCCTCGCGGTGATCACTACGGCGGCGGATTAGCGGCAGCGCCGGTCTACTCGCGCATTACCGAGGAGGTGCTGCGCATTCGCAATGCTCAGCCCGACCAATCAGAGCTGGGGGCGTTACTCGCCGCCTCTGGGGGTCGGCAGTGAGCATGAATCTGCGCACGCTGATCAACGAGCCCGCCGCACCCGACGTGATGGTGCACAACTTAACCCTCGACACGCGGGCGCTGGAGCCGGGCGATGTGTTTGTCGCGTTACCAGGCGCTGAGCACGATGGTCGAGATTTTATCGAGCCGGCGTTAGCGGCTGGCGCAGTGGCGGTGCTGGCGGAGTCCGGTCGGGAGCTTAATCGAGACGATGAGAGGGTTATCTCCGTTTCAGGTCTCAAGGGTGAACTGGGCGCTCTCGCAAATCGTCTCTATGGGTCGCCCTCCGGTGATCTCAAAGTCGTCGCGGCTACAGGCACTAATGGCAAGACATCGGTTGTCGATTTAACGGCGCAGATGCTGCGGCGCACGGGGCGCAAGACCGGGACAATCGGTACGCTGGGCATGCGGCTAGATCAACAGCCTACCGAGACGCGCAACACCACGCCTGACTGCCTTTCACTCCACCGTCAGCTGCGGCAGTGGCGTGATCACGGGGTCGAGTGTGTGGCGCTTGAGGCCTCCAGTCATGCGCTCGACCAGGGGCGACTGGATGGATTAGCGGTTGACGTTGGTGTGTTCACGAACTTGTCCCGAGACCATCTGGATTATCACCATTCGATGGATGCTTACTGCGAGGCAAAGCTGAAATTATTCCGGGAGTTTGAGCCGGCCAGCCGCATTTACAATGCCGACGATGAGGCGGTAGTTGCCCACCCCGATGTCTGGCGGTTGGGTGGCTTTGGTGTCTCGATAGCAAGCGCCAATGCGGAGATCAGCATTGAAGTCGAGCAAGCCATACCGCTGGTGCTCAAGCTTTGCACACCCTGGGGCGATGGTCGCCTGCGAACGGCGTTAAGCGGCCGTTTCAATGCCTTCAACGTCGGGGCATCCCTGACTGCAGTCCTGTCGCTGGGCGTCGACTTCTCGGAGGCGCTTGCCGCAGCTGAGGAGCTGGAGCCAGTGGTAGGACGACTGCAAGCGGTGGGTGATGAGGCTGACATCCGTGTAATCGTGGACTACGCCCACACTCCGGATGCGCTGGAACGCGCCATTTGTGCACTGAAAGAAACCGATAGCGCTGGCGCACTCTGGGTGTTGTTCGGTTGTGGCGGTGACCGTGATCCCGGCAAGCGCGCGGAGATGGGGGCCATTGCGTGTGAGTTTGCGGACCGTGTGATCGTGACCAGTGACAACCCTCGCTCAGAATCTCCCGAAGCCATCATCGACGATATTTTGCTGGGTTGTGATGACTCACCGATTGTCGAGGCTGACCGGGGTGCCGCGATTGCGCTGGCGATTGCCGAGGCCAAGGTGGGTGACACTGTACTGATCGCGGGCAAAGGGCATGAGACCTATCAGGAAGTTGATGGCGTGCGCCTGCCGTTTAGTGATGCCGAGCGCGCCGCCCAGCATCTGCAGCAGAGGCAGGCAGCCTGATGTCTGCTATTGCACTGCAGGCCTTGGCTGACGAAACCGGCGGACAGTTGGTGGGTGAGTCCGTTGCGCTCCAAAACTTAGCAATAGACAGTCGCGAGGTGAAGGCAGGCGACCTGTTTGCTGCACTGTCGGGTCAGCGAGTCGATGGTCATGACTTTGCTCCCCAGGCGTTGGCGGCAGGGGCATCAGCGCTCCTTACCGAGCGCAAGCTAGAGGGCCTGTCACCCCAGTTAGTGGTTGCCGATGTCCTGCAGGCTTCCGGGCGCTTTGGCTGTCTCAAACGGCAGGCATTTGAGGGCGATGTGATCGCGATCACCGGTAGCGCAGGCAAAACCACAACTAAAAATCTTGTTGTAGCGGCACTGGCAACAGCGGGTGAGGTGCACGCTACCGTTGGCAATCAAAATAATGAGCTGGGTGTGCCGATCACCCTTTCAGGGTTGGCGAATAGCCATCGCTTTGGCGTGATCGAGATGGGGGCGGGGCAGCCCGGCGATATTGCTTATCTGTGCCAGCTCGCGCGACCCAACGTTGCGGTATGTCTGAATGCGTCGGCCGCCCACCTCGCTCACTATGACAGTGTCGACGCGATTGCCACCACCAAGGGTGAGATCTTCGAAGGCTTGGCGGGCACCGGCCTCGCTGTCATCAATGCCGACCAGAAGTGGTTGCCGCAGTGGCGTGAGCAGGCAAGCACTGCAAGGCAGGTGACCTTTGGTCTGGCTGAGGACGCGGACTACCGGGCGACGGATATTGAGCATCGGGGAATAGAGGGTAGCCACTTCCAGTTGCTGACCCCGGCGGGTTCTCAGCCAGTTAGCTTGCAGCTCGCGGGTGAGCAGCACGTGAAGAACGCATTGGCAGCGCTGGCCATCGCGATCGAGATAGGCGTTACACCGATTGATGCAGCGCGTGCCGTTCGAGCAACGGGCGCCGGTGTTGGCCGCGGGGCCGTCACCCATCTGCCCGGCGGCGGCACGGTAGTGGATGACAGCTATAACGCTAATCCCGCGGCGGTGAACGCTGCACTGCAGGTGTTGTCAAGACAGCCCGGTTACCGCGTATTAGTGTTGGGTCCGATGCTTGAGCTGGGGGAACAGAGTCAGTCGCTTCATCAGGAAGTCGGGCGTAACGCGAGACGGCTGGGCATAGAAAAACTGATCACAGTTGGCGGTGAGGCAACGCCTGCAGCAGAGGCTTTCGGGCGCGACGCCCTTTGCTTTGCCGATCAGGCGGCCTTGCAGAGCGATTTTCCCGCCTTGCCTGCTGAGTACACCATTTGGGTAAAGGGATCGCGAGGAGCCGGTTTGGAGCATACCGTCGCGTGGCTTCTGGCTTCTGGGGGGGCTGCAGCGTGCTAATGTGGGTGAGCGAGCAGCTGCTTGTCATTGATCCGGGATTTGCCGTATTCCAGTACCTGACGCTGCGAGGCATTCTCGCAGCCTGCACGGCGCTGGCCATCTCCATGGTGGTCGGTCCCTACGTGATTGAGCGCCTGAATCAGTTGCAGATTGGCCAGACAATCCGTGAAGAAGGGCCGCAGTCTCATCTGCAAAAAGCCGGCACGCCCACTATGGGCGGGGCATTAATTCTTGTTACCGTCTTGGGATCCACAGTCTTGTGGGCAGATTTGGGCAGCCGTTATGTCTGGGTTGCGCTGATCACCACTGTGGCGTTCGGCGCGATTGGTTGGGTTGATGATTATCGGAAGGTGGTCCGAAAAGACACACGAGGCTTACCCGCCCGGTGGAAGTATCTCTGGCAGTCGCTTTTTGCCTTCGGCATCGCTCTGTATCTATTTGATACCGCTCTACTACCTGAAGAAACGACCCTCTATGTGCCCTTCTTTAAAGATGTGGCGTTCGCAATGGGCTGGCTGTTCGTGCTGTTTACTTATTTTGTGGTGGTCGGTTCGAGTAACGCGGTAAATCTAACAGATGGTCTGGACGGTCTCGCCATCATGCCCACGGTGATGGTTGCGACGGGGCTCGGTGTGATCGCTTATCTCGCCGGGCATGTTGAATTTGCCGAGTATCTCAATATTGCGTATCTGCCCGGGGCCGGCGAGCTGATGGTCTTCTGTGGTGCGATTGCCGGAGCCGGCCTCGGGTTTCTGTGGTTCAACACTTACCCTGCCATGATTTTTATGGGCGATGTTGGCGCGCTGGCACTGGGCGCCGCGCTGGGCATTGTGGCGGTCATGACTCGGCACGAGATCGTGCTTTTCATCATGGGCGGTATCTTCGTGCTGGAAACGGTCTCGGTAATCATTCAGGTCGGGTCGTTCAAGTTGACGGGCAAGCGGGTCTTCCGCATGGCTCCCATTCATCATCACTTCGAACTCAAAGGATGGCCCGAGCCTCGGGTGATCGTCCGGTTCTGGATTATCACTGTAATGCTCGTGCTGTTTGGGCTCGCTACGTTGAAGCTGCGGTGACGGACGCATCATGACAAGCGCGACCATTGCCAGCTCAGAGAGACGCGTAATCTTCGGTCTCGGTGCTACGGGACAGTCAGTAGCCCGCTGGTGGCGCCAGCAAGGCGTTGCCTTCGCGGCCGTCGATACCCGGGCAGAGCTTGCTGATAATCCTGCGGCGGTAGCTGATATCGATGTGGGCAGCGCCGTTTTCGGTGACGTTGATGCGGCTTTTGCCGACGACTGCACTGAAATGATTGTGAGTCCCGGGGTCGCGCTCGATCATCCCCTCATCGAAAGAGCCCGCAGTCAAGGTTGTCGAGTGCGAGGCGATATTGATTTGTTCATGGAGGCGGCCAAGGCACCAGTGGTGGGTATTACCGGCTCCAATGGCAAATCCACTGTCACGTCGATACTCGGGGCCATGATTGCCGCCTGTGGTGTGAAAGCCGCTGTGGGTGGGAATTTGGGTCGCCCGGCTTTGGATCTGCTGGCGGACGAGCCCGAGTTGTATGTGCTCGAGCTGTCCAGTTTTCAGTTGGAGCGGTCTGAAGCGCTGGGTTTGGATCTGGCGACGGTCCTCAATATCAGCGCCGATCACCTCGACCGCTACGCGTCACTCACGGACTATCACCGCGCCAAGCATGCCATTCACAAGCAAGTGGGACATGTGGTGGCAAATCGTGATGACCCGCTCACTATCCCACTGGTGCCAGAAGAGACGCCGGTGACCTGGTGGCGATCTGGAGAGCCTGATCTCAAAGATTTTGGCCTCCTTGAGCGTGACAACGTGACCTGGCTATGCCGAGGCCCGGAGAGACTAGTGAGCACCGATGAGCTCAAGCTGGCGGGCAGGCACAACCACCTGAATGTGCTGGCGGCGCTGGCGATGGGCAGTGCGCTAAACATGCCTGTGGAGGGATTGATCGAGGGGGCTAAGCAGTACCGCGGTCTGCCCCATCGCTGCGAGTTGATCGGCGAGGTCAATGGCGTGCGCTTCATCGATGACAGCAAAGGCACCAATATTGGTGCGACGTTGGCCGCGCTGGAGGGTCTGGCCGGAGCAGGGCAAATCTGGCTGATCATCGGCGGACAGGGGAAAGGGCAGGATTTTTCGCAGCTCAAACCGGTGCTTGCCCGGATCAATGTGCGGTTGCTGGTCATGGGTGAGGCCACGGCAGAGATTTGTGCCCACCTCGGTCAGGAAGCGCTGATTGATGTCATGTCCAGCCTTGAGGACGCCGTCGATCTGAGTGCGGCATCGGCTCAACCTGGCGATATCGTTTTGCTGTCACCCGCGTGTGCGAGTTTCGACATGTTCTCCAGCTACGTTGAGCGTGGTGAGCGGTTTCAGGCAGCGGTGGCGGCACTGGAGGTGGCAGCATGAACCGCGGCGCCACCTTTGCGATCTACCGAGGTGACCCCCTCTTGCTGATGCTCGGCGCAGCGTTGGTGGGTATCGGTTTGATTGCTATCGCCTCAGCCTCGATCGAGTACAGCGATTTCCATTTTGATAATCCCTGGCATCACACCGAGCGACATGCCCTGTATTTGCTTGCCGGGCTGACCGCGGGGGGGCTGGCCTTCATGCTGCCGCTGGAGACGCTGCAGCGACTGTCACCGTGGATGCTGTTCTTCGCCTTTGCTTTATTGATACTGGTGTTGATGCCCGGCATTGGCCGTGAAGTGAACGGTGCGCAGCGGTGGTTGCCGCTGGGTCCGATCACGGTGCAACCGTCAGAGATCGCCAAGCTGGCGCTGCTTCTGTATGCGGCGGGATACCTTGTCAGGCAGGAACAAGCCGTGCGGCATCATTGGGGTGGCCTTGCACGATTGATCGGCATTCTGGTCGTTGTGGCATTGCTACTCCTGCTGGAGCCGGATTTTGGTGCCACTGTCATCGTCATCGGCATGGTGGTGGGCATGATGTTCTTGGCCGGCGCCCGGCTGCTTTATGTGCTCGCCATGCTTTTCGCGCTTGCTGTCGTCTTTGTCGGCTTGATTGTGAGCGCGCCTTACCGCTTGCAACGTCTTACCGCTTATCAGGACCCCTGGGCAGATCCTTTCGGCTCAGGGTTTCAGTTGGTCCAGTCATTAATCGCCTTTGGTCAGGGCGAGTGGTTGGGAGTCGGCTTGGGCAACAGCGTGCAGAAGTTGTTTTATCTGCCTGAGGCCCACACCGATTTTGTGTTCTCAATTTGGGCAGAAGAGACCGGTTTGATCGGTGCGACTGCCTTGATTGTATTGTTTGCAATGCTCATCGCCCGGGTGCTGCAGATCGGCTGGACCGCAGCGAGCCGGGGACGACTCTTTGCGGCCCACGTGTGTTTCGGCACCGCGCTGATGTTCGCGGGGCAGGTTTTCGTCAACATGGGTGCCAGCTCGGGTCTGCTGCCCACCAAGGGGCTGACGTTACCGTTTGTCAGCTATGGCGGTTCAAGCCTGGTCGTCAGCTGCGTGCTGCTGGGCATCGTTTTGCGGGTCGCGCAGCAGTTGCGGGATGAATCCTTGGGTTCCGAGAGCCCTCAGCTTAGGGCATCCGCATGAGCGACTTACCTTCAATGTCGGGGCGCGCGCTCATTGCAGCGGGGGGAACCGGTGGGCACGTCTATCCTGCTTTGGCGGTGGCCGGACTCTTAACGGAGCAGGGCTGGTCGGTCGACTGGGTCGGGACAGAGCGCGGTATCGAGCAACGCTTGGTGCCGGCTGCGGGATTGCCGCTACATTACCTCAGCGTTTCTGGATTACGCGGCAAAAATTGGGTGGCGCGAGTTCAGGGCGCGCTGCGCCTTGTCGCGGCGCTGTGGCAGTCCCTTTCCCTTATGTGGCGCGTGAAGCCTGACGTGGTGCTCGGCATGGGTGGCTATGCTGCCGGGCCAGCGGGACTCGCTGCGTGGTTAACACGACGCCCACTGGTCATCCACGAACAGAATTCGGTTGGGGGGACGACCAATCGCTGGTTGGCGCCATTGGCACGTCGGGTGCTCTGTGGGTTGCCCGGTGGATTTGCCGCAGACCGGAAGTCCGAAGTGGTCGGGAATCCAGTGCGCCAGACGCTGACACCGGTCGATAGAGGCGAGCTTAGCCGTATGTTGGCCTTTTCCGCGGAGCGTCCACTCAGAGTGTTGGTACTGGGAGGCAGCCTCGGAGCCGCACCGTTGAATGCATTAATACCTCTCGTGATGACCCTGTTGATGGACCGGGGGTTCGGTCAGTCTGTCTCAATTTGGCAGCAATGCGGTGCACGCAATCGCGTCGAGGCCGATGCAGCATGGATAGATACCTCGTTTGCTGACAGACGTTGCGATGACTTTATTGACGACATGCCAGCGGCGTACGTCTGGGCGGATGTTGTGATTGCGCGAGCTGGTGCCTTGACGGTGTCGGAGCTCGCAGCAACTGGCACCGCGGCAATATTGATCCCGCTGCCACATGCAATTGATGACCATCAGACCCAGAACGCGCGGGTTTTGGCAGACGCGGGTGCGGCAGTGCTGATACCTCAACCAGAGGCGACACCAGAGCGCGTCACCGGATTGCTGACCGACTGGATTGCCTCACCGTCGTCGTTGGCCCAATTGTCGAAGGCGGCGGGCGAACTTGCCGCACCCCACGCCACTCATCGCGTTGTTGAAGTACTCAGGGGGGTGGTGCATGCAAATGGTTGAGCCGCGCCCCGTTATGGCGGGCATGGGCCGTATTCGTCACATCTTCATGGTGGGGATCGGTGGCGCTGGCATGAGTGGTATTGCCGAGGTGCTCGCCGGTCTGGGTTATATGGTGACAGGCTCTGATCGAGCGGAAAGCTCAGTGGTGGCGAGACTCCGCTCCCTGGGCATTATTGTGCACATCGGTCACGAGGCTGAGCACATAGCAGGCGCTGATGTTCTCGTCGTGTCGGCCGCTGTGCCTGAGGATAACCCTGAACGACTGGCGGCTCGTCAGCGACGGATCCCCGTGGTACCGCGCGCGGAAATGCTGGCAGAACTCATGCGCTACCGCTTCGGTATCGCGGTTGCGGGAACACACGGCAAGACCACCACCACCAGCCTGATTGCAGCCATTCTCGGCGAGGCGGGGGAGGATCCGACTTTTGTGATCGGGGGTTTGCTCAATCAAGCGGGCGCCAACGCGGCGCTGGGTGAGGGGCAGTATCTGGTGGTTGAAGCGGACGAGAGCGACGCTTCATTTCTGCACCTGCAACCCATGATGGCGTTGGTCACCAACATTGAAGCTGACCATATGGAGCATTATGAAGGAGATCTGAGCCGCTACGTGCAGGCCTTCAACGGTTTCCTGCACAACCTGCCCTTCTATGGGCCCGCCGTCATGTGTCTGGATGATAAAGGAGTGCGAGATTTAATCCCTGAACTGTCCCGGCAGGTGGTGACCTATGGGCGCCACGCTGATGCGGATTACCGATTAGATAATTACCGGAGCGAGGGCACATGCAGTCACTTTGAGCTCATCCGCCCCCACGGTGCTACGCCATTGGCGCTGACCGTCAATATGCCCGGACTCCACAACGTCCAGAATGCAGCGGGTGCCGCGTCGCTCTGTGCAGAACTCGGTATTTCAGACGACGCTATTGTCAAAGGATTGGCTGAATTTGGCGGCGTCGGCAGACGCTTCTCGGATTTGGGCGATGTGCGCTGGTCAGCGGGTAGCGCGAGATTGATCGACGACTACGGGCATCACCCTACTGAGGTCGCTGTCACCTTGCAGGCCGCCCGCGACGCGTTTAACGGTCAGAGGGTGGTCATGGTGTACCAACCCCACCGGTTTACCCGCACTCGAGATCATTTTGATGAGTTCGTCTCGGTGCTGGGTGAGGCCCAGTTTCTTATCCTGCTCGATGTTTACCCCGCCGGCGAACCGACGATTGAGGGCGCCGACGCGCAGTCGCTGGCCAGAGCAATTCGCGCCAGGGGCGTGCTGGACCCAGTAGTGGTCTCCGACCAGCGTCAGCTGGCAGCCGTCTTGGCTGGAGTCTTGTGCGACGGAGATATCCTGTTGATGCAGGGCGCCGGTGACATCGGCCGTCTCTCCGCCGCATTGGCCGACAGTGATTCGCTGGAGGCATTGCAATGACGGCTAATCCCTTCAGCGGCAAGACACTGGCAGTCATGCTGGGCGGTACCGCCGCTGAGCGCAGTATTTCACTGGAGAGCGGCGACAACGTGGCGCGCGCGCTGGAGCAGGCCGGTGCGCAGGTGCTGAGGGTGGATACGGCAGAGGAGGGTTGGCCGGAGCAACTCAGGGAGGCTTCGTTCGCCTTCAATTTATTGCACGGCCCGGGCGGTGAAGATGGCACGGTGCAGGGCCTGTTCGAGCTCATGAAGCTGCCCTACAGCGGCTGCGATCTGATGGCGTCTGCGCTAACCATGGACAAGGTCCGCACCAAGTGGCTCTGGCAGGGTCTGGGTTTACCCACGCCGGCCTTCCAGCAATTGACGCCGGAGACGAATTGGCGGGAGGTGATCGAGGCGCTGGGCACGGTATTTGTGAAACCGGCGCTTGAGGGTTCCTCTCTGGGTATGAACAAGGCCTGCGACGCTGCTGAGCTGGAGTCCGCCTACCGTCACGCCAGCACATTTGGTGCCGATGTGATGGCCGAGCAGTTTGTCTCGGGGCCGGAATACACGGTCGCTATCCTCGGCGACAGAGCACTTCCTAGCATCCGAATTGACGTGTCCGGCGATTTCTACGATTTCGACGCCAAATATCACTCCCAAGACACACGCTTTACCTGTCCGTCGGACTTGGCCACCGAGGACGAGGCCGCACTGTCTGAGCTGGCGCTAGCGGCTTTTGCAGCGGTCGGCGGTGAGGTGTGGGGCCGGGTTGATGTGATGCGAGATGCCGGAGGGGCCTGGCAGTTGCTTGAGGTCAATACTGTCCCGGGAATGACATCGCACAGCCTTGTGCCACTCGCTGCCAGAGTCGCGGGACTCAGCCTGCTTGATCTGTTGACTGAGATTTATGAACACAGCGTGGAGGCGCGCTATGCCAAGCAATGACGCCAAGTTACCTCGACGCGCAACACGAAACGCGAGTGCGGGTCAGGTGGGCGCCGCGCCTGTCTCGCGGCTAAGGCGCTGGGTGAATCGGAGTCTTTTAGCGACCGGTGTTGCCCTAGTGAGTGTCGGGTTTTACCAAGGGGGCACTCACCTCAGTGCCCAGCAGGTAGAGCGGCTGACCGTCATGGGTGATGTTCAACACATCGATGTCGAGGCGATTCAGGCGCGGTTGGCGCCCCGCATTGCGGCGGGCTTTCTGGCCACAGATCTCACTGATCTCCGTCATGAACTCGAATCGCTACCTTGGGTGTATCGGGTTAATACCCGCAGACGCTGGCCTGCGGAAATTGAGGTGACGCTCACTGAGCAGAGGCCGCTTG
>CBFHSJ010000049.1:9370-14934 GCA_965658485.1 Luminiphilus sp. | reverse complement strand
GCAGCAGCCCGGCGAACTCTCTGGCATCACCCTTACAGCGAACGCCTTTCACGGTGAGATGGGGGTGGTGGGACTCCTGCTGCTGGGGTTCGTCGCGCTGATATTGAGTACCACCACCATGTTCACCGGCTGGTACTACGGTGCCAAATGTTTTGGGTTTTTAGTCGGCGCACAGTGGCAACCCTACTTTCGCTGGTTCTTTGTCCTCGCGGTCATCTTTGGTGCAACCGTGAGCATTGATGTGGTCTTCAATTTGATCTCGGCGAGCTACGGGCTGATGGCGATCCCCACCATGATCAGCTCTATTGTGCTGGCCCCCAGAGTGGCCGCAGCGAGCCGAGACTATTTCGCGGCACTTTCCAAGAAGACCTGAGCACCGGACCCTGCTTTAACCTGCGGGTCACTCGCTGGCAACTTGAAGACCAGTAATGCATTGCCCGGCATCTTGCCGGCGAAGGCATAGCCCGAATTCAAGATCAGTCGATCACCAACAATAAGCGGCGCCTGACCGCCACCAATTGAACCGCCCTGCGCTATGCGACCATCGACTGCAGTGAACGCCTGAGTGGTGTCGAACTCCCACAGCACCTCTCCGTTGTCGATGTCGAAGGCCCTCAACCAACCCTCATTTGAGCCCGCCAGCACGTAATCGCGTGTTACCGAAATCGCCGCTGAATATCCAGGGTAGCAACCGGGTCTGCCCAGACAAACGTCCTCGCCAGCTGGCGCCTGCCAAACATACTCACCGTTATCCACGTCCAACGCATAGACTCCAGGTCGCGCGGGCTCATCATAATCACGGCCATCCGGCGCATCACTGATCGGCACGAAGACTTTGCCATCGTGGGCCGCGAGTCCAAAATTAACGCCGGCCACTACACCACCGCGGCCAACCTTGGTTTTCCAGAGCGACTCGCCGGTCTCAGCGAGCATCGCAGTGACAACCCCGCCTTTGTCTCCTGCGAGAATGATCGGCCTGCCCTGCGAATCTTTACTGATCACGGGCCCGGCGCCGTAGTCATAGTCGGGGCCGTTATCCTCAGGGCAATTTACAGGATCGACGTTCTCGCAGGACCCATTCCAGACATCGCCAAAGCGCGCCTGACGAACCCAAACCGTTTGCCCAGTGGTTTTATCCAACGCGATGATGGCGTCGCTGGTCTCCGACCCTTCGCCCGAATAGTCATCCCCGGTGGCGATGTACAAATGGTCCGCATCCATTGCCATACCAGCCCAGATCGGCACACCGCTAGGCCCGTACTGGGGCGTGCCCGAGGCGTTGACGCCGCGCTGTTCCGCCGGCGGAATGAAATGCCGGCGCCACAGTTCTTCGCCAGACTTGGCATCGAGCGCCACGATCGATCCTCTGAAGGAACAACAGGGGTAGCCGGCAGCGATCGCCGCGCCCTCCTCTAATGAAGAGACCGGCACATAGAGCACGCCGTCAGATAATTCTGCGGCGGCCGTCAGCGTGGCGGCACTGTGATCTTCAATCCGCTTTTTCCATCGGAGCTCACCAGTGAGTGCTGAAATGGCGTATTGATTGCCCGTCAGATCGCCAAAAAACAGCAGCGGATCCACTGGCTCTTCAACAGCGGCGACCCAAGGTTCGAGCGTCAGTCCGTTTCGCACTTCACTCGATGCTTGAAATTGCCAGCGGGTACAGCCGGTCTGCATGTCGAAGGCATACACCAGTCCGCTCTGACTGCCCACGAACATGGCGCCCGCACCGAATGCCGGTTGCGAGCGCGCCCTGGTCGCATCCGGGTAGGCAAAAGCCCAGTCCAACTCTAATGAAGCAATATTTTCCTCGGTGACGCGCGCAATCGAGGGAGGCATGAAATGACTAGCCCCAGCACCCAGCCCCCAATGCTGAAACACCGGCGTTTGAGACAGATCGAACTCACTGGTGGCACCTTCACAGGAGACGCCCGCTTCGGCGGTGTTCGTTTCGGTGATTTTGCGCTCGGCGATGTACTCAGCCACCGCGGTTTTTTGCTCAATTGACAGGTCAGCCGCCACTTCACGCATTGGGCCGTCGATCATTGCCGCAAGTAACGTACTGGGCGAGACGTTTTCCAGCACGTAACGCTGCGGTGCGCGCACCATATTGCCGTCGTGGCAGGCCGCACAGTATTGGGCATAGAGTGCACCACCCACTGCCTTTGTTTCAGGGTCCAGCGGCACTGTGACTTCCTGATAGGCGGCCGAATTGGGCTCCTCCACATTGGCGTGCACAGGCATCACTGAGCCAAGAGCCACTAGCGATACGATCAACCCAATTACCGACCCAAAGCCTGTGAACAACACTCGCCCTCTCTCTTTGTCT
The DNA here is from genome assembly GCA_965658485.1 of Luminiphilus sp. Lineage (GTDB taxonomy): Bacteria > Pseudomonadota > Gammaproteobacteria > Pseudomonadales > Halieaceae > Luminiphilus. The sequence goes on along the minus strand of CBFHSJ010000049.1, from coordinate 12,605 downwards.
TTACAAACCATCGCAGTCACTACCTCAAGAATCGAAGGGTCAGCCCGCCGCCTGCCAAAACGCGTAAACCGGGTCGCCGTCGCTCCGCTCGCCTTTGACCATGTCCTCGAACATGCCCAACCCCATCAGGTCTTTTGAATCAGCACAGGTCGTCCAGTCCATCACAAAGGTCCGATGGCTGATTTTCCACTCACCGTTGCGGCGCTCATAACGATCAATATAGCGCCCGCCGGTCATCACATCCTGAGGCGAGTCACCCTTGGTGCCCTGAAAAGCCACCACGTAACTCTCTCCCACCGCATTGTCCCCATCAATGTCGATCCAGTGATTCGTCACCGTATGGGCAACACGTACCGAGGTTTCATCGAGTAGCTCGCCAATCACAGTCGCAAACTCCACAGCAGGCCCATTGAAGGCACCGGTCACAATCGCGGCATCGTCATGGAAAGCAGAGCGGATGATCTCGGGATCACCCCGGTCAACGCCGCGTGCATATCGACAGCCCAACTGAGCAATCGCCTGCTGCGCCATCACCTCTTCAAGCGCTTGGGTTTCGTTCATCGGAGCACTCTCCTTCATCGACTGTTTTGAGCTTGCGTGTGCGGCCATCAGAGCACTGCCCGCATCCCACGGAAAGTGCGCGCCCTGAGGGCTGAATGACTGCGGCGCGAAAGCTGGGCGTGCGACCGCCGGCTGCGGCGCGGGAAACTGGGTGATCCAGTCCAGCACATACTGGCGATGCTGCATACGCCAGTCATCGTGCTTATAGCTGTGCCGGTCTAGGTACCGCCCTCCCACCAGATGCGGCCGCGGATCACCGTCGGTGGGCAAAGTCACCCAAGCCATCACATAGCTCTCACTCATGGCACTCTGGCCTTCAATCGCGATCCACATGTTGCTTGTGCGGTGCGAGGACATGGGCGCACCGTCGTGCATCGCCGCAATCGCTGCCGCAAACTCCGCACCCGAACCCCGCAATGACCCGTAATCAACCGTACCGTCGTCGTGATAGGCCTCTCGCAACAGTGCTTCGTCCGCCCGATCGATACCCCGCGCGTGTTGCGCGAGGCGATTCTGTATCTCGGTGCGAGACCACGCCTCCCATGCACTCGAATCAGGGCCCCAATCCGCAGCGTTACCTGCTTGATGACTCGTCATCTACCGCGACTCAACGGAACACAGCAACAATGATGGAGGACGGAAATCGCTGCGACATGGTCAGTCGGACATCAAATCGTTCAGGTGCTCATGAAAGGCCTGTACGCGCCGCTCTTGGTTCGGCATCCAGAACCCCTGATACCCCGCTGATGCCAGACCCTTCTGCTGCATCTCCGCGATGCTCAGGTCCTGGTCAGCGGTGGTGCCTAGCGTTTTTTCACCGTACTGAATATGCTCGTGCGGCGCGTCGGCAACCGGCAGGTCTGGCCCACCTGCTGGCGACGGTGTCATCGCTTGTCCTTCGACACGATTCACCAACCACCAGTGGTCGAAGAGACACTGCGCGGGATCCGTCGGGTGTGGACGCGGGCGCAATAGCTGCACCCCATCTGGACCCACTGTAATCACGTTATTGGGAAACAGGTTGTAAATCACATAGTCGGTGAGCTGGTAATCCGCGCGATAGCTGTAGTGCACATAGCCCTGCGCCTCGCCGCGCTCGCGCTTGGCGGCCTGAATATCTACCCGCAGCTGCTGCCAGGTATCACGGCCCACGTAATCGTCGCTGTTCACATCCCAGGCGGCCGCCATGCTTTTTAACGGCTCGCCGATGATGTCGCTACCGTACTGCACGGAGGGCATAAAGGAGGGAAACCAGCCGCGATTGTGGCCATTAGGGAAGCAGTCGAACTGACAGTCCTCATAGTCTGCCGCAACATAGGGGATCAACTCGGGATGCAGTACTTTAACGTGATATGCCTCGTTAAAGTTATCCGTGATGATCTTCCAATTACTGCGGGTCTCGGCGGTCATATCCAGCACTCGAAGCATGTCCTCGATCCGGTGTGACTCGAGTTCACGACAGATTGTCTCGCCCAAGCTGGCATCCAACGTCGGTGCATCGGGATCAAAGTTGTACCAGATCAACCCGAATCGTTCCTCGCAGCGCATCTCTTTGAGCCGCGCCTTACCACAGGGACTCTCTGCAAAATCCTCTTCATCCGGCACTGAGGTCACGACCCCTGTACGATCAAAGGTCCAGCCGTGATACGGGCATGAGAATGCCTGCACGTGTCCGTCCTCGGCCTCGGTAATGCGGGTGCCACGATGCGGGCAGGCGTTAAAAAAGGCTTTAACCGAACCATCTTCCTGCCGAACCATGATGATGGAGTCGATCCCCAGCTCGGTCGTCAGGTAATCGCCGGGCTCCGGCATTTGGTAAGCCACGCCGCCGATATTCCAGACGGTGTGCCACACCTGTTGGTACTCGCGCTTTAAATAGTCTCCGCAGGTATAGCGATCGCTACTTACGGAGTCACCGCGCAACTGCGGCTCGGCTTCTTTCGGCGGCCGGCTCAAAGCACGCTCAAGGATCACGGGGTTTGCTGCGTTCATAACTTCTCCAGCTAATGGTGTATCTGCTGTCCAGTGTGCCTATGGCCGCTTATCAATGACCTCGCCAGCTACCTTCTCGAGGCGCATGTCATAAATCTGCCAACCAATGCCGGGGGTATAGCGGACTTTGCTGTAGTACGTGCCCAAATAGATGTCGATCACGCGATCATCATCTTGGTGCCACGCCTGCAGGTAGCTGCTCATCTTGCCCTCACCCCCTTTACCGTCTGCGTCGGGCAGGCTGTCTAGCTCCACAATTTGGGTGCCCAGCAAGTGCTGCGTGGAATCGAATACCGAGAGCGCGCCGTCCACCACCTCAACCCACTCATCGGGGCCCGTTACCCGAAACTCTGCTCCACTGGGGTCACTGGCGCGAATCGTCGCATCCTGAGTAAAAATTTTGTGGTAAACCGCTCGGCCGGCTTCAATGTTCTGAGGCACATTCGTGCCGATTTGATCAGTGGCACGAGCATAAAACCTTTGGAGATATTCAATCTCGTGTTTGGCCAACATCTCGGCAACTCTGTGATCATCTGCCTGCACAGACATCGCCCCCATCCAGCACCACATCAGCGTGGCCAACCATACTGCTCGTTTCATTGTCGCCCCTCCTCCTCACAATTTTCTAGCGTTCATCGAGCTCACCGACCATCGTGGCCCACACCGGGTGACTAACAACCAC
>CBFHSJ010000049.1:0-9272 GCA_965658485.1 Luminiphilus sp. | reverse complement strand
AACGGGGAACGCCATGCACCACAGATCGAACGTACATTTGGTGGGATCTTTGGGGTCGGGCTCAGTGCGAAAAAAGATCAGGTTGTCGGGCAGAAACGAGATCGTTACGTTCGGAAAAATGACGGTGTGCGGACTGTCGGTCAGCTCCTCATCGTTCATATGCTCGTAGTGCACGTAGCCCTTTTCTTTCCAATGCTTTCGCTTGGCCGCCTTGAGGTCCATCCAACCCTGAATGGCTTTGGTTTCAAAATCTGGGTAGCTATCTGGGTCGATATCCCACATTCGCAGAATGTCATCGAACGGGTGCGGCTCGCCCTCGGGTAACCGGTCTCGCAAGCTCGGGCGCATGGGTTGCACCGTCCGTCCATGCCCGTTCGGCCAAATCTCTGATCGCGCGCTCCAATAGTCCTGATCAATCCACGGTGGCACCTGCGGGTGTGCGGTGCGCGTGTGGTAAGACTCACTGAAGTTGACCGACGCAAATTTCCAGTTAGTGTTGAGCCGAATATTGCGTGCGAAGATCCGAACTGCCGTCTCCATCGGATAATTTTTGTAGATCTGGGGTAACGGGTGCAGGTAATCCATCAGCCCGGGGCTGTCATCGCTGAAGCTATACCAGACAAAGCCGCCCCAGATATCACATCGCAATTCTTTGAGTTTTAGTTTTCCGCAAGGATCGCCCTGCGAAAAGTTCTCGGGGTCGTGCACAGATTTCAAAACGCCGTCAATGCCCCACACCCAACCGTGGTAACGACAATGGAAGTCTTTAACCGATGAGCTTTCCTCTACCAATCGCAGTGCGCGATGCTGACAGACGTTGTAGAAGGCGCGGATAGAACCATCTTCTTGCTTTGCACAGATGACCGACTGACCCATGAAGTCGTGCACAACAAAGTCGCCAGGCGACTCTAACTCCACCAATCTACCCGCCACATGCCAGATTTTGGTCCACATGTGCTCCCACTCTGCGCGCGCAAACTCAGCTGAGTAGTATCGTTCACCCGAGATAGCGTCACCCCGCAGCAAGGTGGGGTCCCGACCATCCATTGTCTCGGGGTGGACGGGGATATTGAGGACCGGTATTTCAAGCTGCGGTTTATTCATGATGGAAACGCACTTTTTATTAACGCACTTTGTTCTGAGAGCACCGAGATGACACCGCCCCGGCCAACCATGACAATATAACGCCTCTACGCCATCGTGCGAACTCCAGCTGAAAAGCCACTTAAGGACAAGAAAATGATTAACCGCCAGGTCGTCTTAAAGCGCCACCCAAACGGCATCCCAGTGCCAGAGGATTTCGATTTGGTTGAGGGCAGCATCGCTGAACCAGACGACGGGCAAATGCTGGTGCGCAATCTGTTTTTCTCTCTAGAGGCCGCTATCCGGGGTTGGCTGGATGGCAAAGCCAACTACTTCGAGCCGATTCCTTTGGGCGGCGCTATTCGAGGGCCTTCGGTCGCCCGGGTGGTTAAATCGCGCCTCGCGGGCTTTGAAGTGGGTGATCTGATCTTTGGGCTACATCACTGGGAGGACTATTCACTCAGTGATGCCAACACCGTACTGCTCTCCAAGCTATCGCCGGAGCCCGACATCCCGCTGTCCTACTACTCTGGCGGGCTCGGCGGCTCAGGCCACACGGCTTATGTGGGTCTCCATGAGATCGGCAAGATTCAGGCAGGAGAAACCGTGCTCATTAGTGCAGCGGCCGGCGCTACCGGCTCTATGGCAATCCAGATCGCCAAATTGCGCGGCTGCAACGTCGTCGGCATTGTCGGCACTGACGAAAAGGCTGAGTTGGTGACAAACACATTGGGCGCCGACGCCGCAGTGAATTACAAAACCTGTGGGGACCTCACAGCCGCAATTGCACAAGCGTGTCCGGAGGGGGTGGACGTGTATTTCGACAATGTCGGGGGTACGACGCTGAACGCGGCACTCGCGTGCATGAACACGTTCGGCCGTGTGGTTGGCTGCGGCATGATTAGCGACTATAACGATCAGGACAACCCAACCCCGATTTACAACATGTGGAAACTGGTGGAGAAAGAACTCACCATGAAGGGCTTCTTGCTTTACACCTACATGGATAAAGTACCGGCGGCGTCACAACAGCTTCACGAGTGGGTCCGGGCGGGAGAGATCACCATATTGGAAAACATTACCGAAGGCCTGCCCAAGGCCGGCTGGGCCTACAGCGAGATGATGCGGGGCGCGACAATCGGTAAGAATCTAGTCGCCATGGACCTTAGCGCTGACGAGTCTTAGCAGTGGCCATTAAACGACGCTGGGCACTGAAACAAGACTGCACTCACGCAATTGAAAGGAACATGGGGCATTACATTGATTAAGCGCGTCCTGAAAATCTTCGTCGGCATCGAGCTGGTCTATGTCGACAGTGAGAGGGCAGAAGTTGGCATCAAGGCCTCGTTCTTCGAGGGCGAGCGAGAAGGCACGGTATACGCGCGATATAAAAAGCTGGGCACCTTGGTGAAGCGTTTTGACGGTAAGCGCGATGTGGACGTTATTAAGTCGAGAAAAAAATTCGAAGAATATGTGCTGCCATAGGGGCTGCGCCTTGCTGGTCTCGTCGCTACCGTGGCTCGGCTCGAACTCGGGAGTACGAACCCCCAGGCCAACCACATACAAAGGCCCCCATCAGGGGGCGCTTCCTTGTATGGCCCGCCCGGAGTCAGGGACTCGCCATATGAACTTCGCGATATCTAGAGGCACCTACCTCAACAAGCGCCAACCATTTGCGACTCAAAGGGCATACAAAGATCACTCGAACACTCCCAACGAGAGGGGAAAAGGGCAAGCTTCAGCGCGGAATAACGCTCACGTATTCAAAGCATTGAAAATCTCACAACATGACTGAGGCTGGCCATGAAAAGGAAAGTGAAGGCGGCGTAGCGGAATTTACCAATGCCAGAAAATAACTTACCCAACCCAAGTGCGCTCACTGGAGCTGCAAAGGGAATCCAAAAATAAAGAATTCGTATCATCAAATTCTCGTAGGGCAGAAAAAACGACGCAGCTAAGGCCAAGGATGCCAAGACCAGCAATATTACAGACCCACTAACAAATGCCTGTAGCCCCTTGGCCTCTCCCCTGAGAAAGCTCTGAAGGCCCAGCACATAACAGAAACCAAAAGCCGCATTGCCGGCATGCCAAGTGCAAAAAGCTACCGCAGAGCCACCGTAATACTTTACGGCCGTGGTGGGCAACAAATGCCACTGCACAATCATTGCCGCGGCGCTGAGTAAAAAAATGATTGTTAAGACACTGTTTTCATACGAAAGGCACAGCGCTCTGGCTTCTTTCCAAAGCCTCGCAGGGAGTGCGCAGAAGCATGTCACCAGCGCAACACAGAAAATAGGCAACAGTGCGAGCGTGAACTGGCCAGCTATGTGGTTAGCGAGAGCATCCTCTAGCAAAGGGCGATAGGCGCGAGACCCGATGAGCAATCCCGTAAGCGATGAAGCGAGCACGAGCCACTGGAGCATTGCTCCACCCCTCAAGCTACCAAGCCGCCAGAGAGCCAGCTTCCACGCGCTCAAATACGCTATCACGACAACAAATGAGAGCACGTGCCAGAACGCTAGCGGTAGCAACACAACCAACAACCAGCCCGTCGATGTCTGGGGATGAGTTGTAACTTGCATGCAGACTAGGAAAGCCAACGCAACACCCAGTTGCTGGGGGCGGGCTTCCAATGCGGGCGCTAGGAAATAGCTGGTAATAAGAAGCGTTATCGCCGCACTTTTGATCAGGGTCCTATTAGGCAGATGCTGCCAGTACCCCGAAAGCACTAGAGCAAGGGTCAGGCCGCTACACAATATGGCTACAAAGTCGAAAATGACAGGCAAACCAAATGACAGATGCTCGCGCGCGGCTTGCAAAACATAGACAAACAGTGGTCCTGAGACTGGAGGGTCATATCCTCCATCCGTCAGCTGCAGTAAACCATGCCAATTAGCCTCATCGCTGAACTCAGGGGGGAAAGCACCGGCCTGCCGGAGCAATAGGTTGAGTAGCATCAAACCTATTGGCAAGCCTAACAATACTGGGCTTAGAGACACCATTCGCGACTCTGCTGAAGTCACTTGTCGACCTTTAAATACAGATATTGCGGAGCGAAATGACTGAAGACATTCACGATTCAGATTACCCGGATGAGGAACATGAGATGGGCCTTGTTGCGGACTGGCTCGCGCTCAAAAGCTCGAACGCCAAAGGCCACGCGCCTAGTATTCACCAAAAAGGGGCTCTTACGCTTTATGGCCCGCCCGGAGAGATTCGAACTCCCGACACCCAGGTTCGAAGCCTGGTGCTCTATCCAGCTGAGCTACGGGCGGAGGCGCGAAGCTTAGGTTTCCCGCTGAAAAAGGTCAAGGAAATGTCCGAGCCCACTGGTAGGACACGGCGTATCAGCGTCTCGAGGCATTCCACAAAATACGAAAAAAATTACGCGGCAGTCTTAAAGTAATCTCTCACCACATGGCATGAAACTGGTTTTGAAAAGCTTGCAGGGCTCAAAGTTGGCTGTGCTAACATCGCGGCCGCTCCGGTCGAGCATTGGGTTTGGGGGAACAATGTCTGAGTTGAATACCGTGGTTAACGCGACCTTGCTCGCCGATGATAACCAAGCATCCGTGAGCGCAATGCTTAACGCGATTCTCGAAAAACCGCTCACACCGATGGAAGCCAACCAAGCGAAAACCTACATGGAGCAGGTCGCAAGTCAGGCTGCTGACGAGGAAGGTGCCGAGGTGCAGCTTTTCCAGCTGATGGAACTGAAAAACCAGCACACCACCTACGTGATGCGGGTTGCCCTCTTTTCCAACAACAAGGCCATTGGCCTTGACGTCATGGACGCCGAGAACGGTCAGTTTTTCGTCCCCGAGAGTTGCCCTGTGGTGGAGCTTCACGCTGCGACACTGAATTGAGCGCCCCGTCACGTTCCGGGGAGACCCTCACCTACATCACGCTGGTGAGCCTGGTGGCCTACGCCGCCATCGCCACCGATCTATATTTACCCGCCATCCCTTACATGATCGAAGATTTGGGCGGGAGCACTTCCGATGGGCAGCTCACGCTCAGTATCTTCATGGTGGGGCTGGCATTTGGACAGCTTGTTTTTGGCCCCCTCTCCGACCGCTTCGGTCGCGTTCCTGTGGTGAGAGCCGGGACTGCCTTGTTCCTCGTGACCTCAATACTGTGCGCTTTGGCAAAGGACATGGGCTTTATGTGGGCCATGCGCGGCCTGCAAGGCGCAGCCGCGGCAAGTGGTCCCGTTATCGCGCGCGCCATCGTGCGAGATCGATACGAGGGCAATCGTGCCGCACAGGTGATGTCGACGCTGTCCGCAGCGATGGCCATCATTCCCATGATCGCGCCCGGCATTGGCGCGCTAATACTGCAATTCGCTGACTGGCCCGCAGTATTCGTCGCGCTGGCAATCTTTGCTGCTCTGGTCCTGGCCGCACTGAGCCGGCTACCAGAGACCGCCTCCAACACAACCGGCGAGCGGCTCACATTTCTTAAGGTGCTCAGGTCATTTTCCGAAATGCTGCGCCGGCACAGCTTTCTCGGATATCAGATGGCAGGCTCCTTTTCCTTTGCCGCGCTGTTTGTGTATCTATCGACGGTGGCGTTTTTTCTCCCCGATGTTTTCAACATACCGACCTCCCTATTTGGCTATGCCTTTGCACTGACGGTCTTCGGGTTCATGACCGGCAGCCTGATCAATGCGCGCCTCGTGATGCGATTCGGCATGAATCAAACCCTTAAAGCAGGACTCGCGATCAGCCTACTCTGCGCAGCAGTGATCGTCGCCCTCTCCGCCAATGCCAGCGATTACCTCTATGCCATGGCTGCACTGTCTTCAATTTTTTTCCTTGGCGTCGGACTCACCTCTTCAAACGCCTCCATGGGAGCCATCTCGCTCTACGTGCATAAAGCAGGCTCCGCCTCAGCCGTGTACGGATTCACCCATGCCCTCCTCGCCTCTGCAGTAGGCGCCGTGGCGGGGTTGCTTTATCAGGGCCGCCTTCTCGAACCCGCTTTGATCATGCTTGGTTGCGCGATGCTAGCCTTTTCAGGGTTGTGGCTTATCCACTGGCAAAGCCACAACAAGCGGGCGGATACCTAGCCCGCTAGAGCTACAATGCCGTCGAAATCAACGCTACAGTATTAGGGAAGCGCGGGTCCTCCACAGGGCAGCGCTCGAGCGAGAGAAGCTAGAAAATGAACGCAACCCGCTGGGAACAATTACTGCGATATCGTTTTATCGAGATTATCGCCCTGTGGGAAGGCAGGCTGACTACCCGCCATCTCTGTGAGGTGTTTGGAATCGGCCGCCAGCAGGCCAGCAAAGATATCAACAACTACAAACGCTCAATCGGCGCAGGCAACCTCGAATATGACGGCACCGCAAAGGGCTATCGCCCCAGCGCCACATTTTCTCCATCAGTCACCCAGGGTAAAACCGAGGAGTATCTGGATATTTTGGCGGGGGGCAGCGAGATACAGCAGATTCTCGGGCAGCTACCTGATTCCCTGACCGCAACCGAAGTTCTCTCCGTGCCGACGCGGCAAATTCCACCGTCCATTCTGCGGCCTCTGATTCTCGCCGCAAAGGACCATCGGCGAGTGGAGGTCGATTACGTCTCCCTCAATCAACCTGATCGCGAGGGACGCATCATCGTGCCACACACACTGGTGTGGACGGGTCTTCGCTGGCATGTCAGGGGCTGGTGCGAGAAAAATCAGGACTATCGCGATTTTGTCCTAAGCCGCTTTCGCGGTGAACCAGAAGTGCTGGATACTTCTGAAAAAACTGGCGCATCTGATGAAGACTGGCATACGCTGGTGACGATTGAAATTGCACCTGACACCCGCCTCACTGCAGATCAGCAGGCGGTAGTAGCTCATGATTACGGTATGACTGATGGCAAATGGCAGCTTTCCGTCAGGGCTAAGCTACTGCCTTACTTATTGCAGCTACTTCGGCTTGACCCGACACAGCTGATGGAGGATCCGCGAGCGCAACAAATTGTCATCGAGAATCAGAGCGACATTGAGGCCTGGTTATTCCCGTCTCGCTGACCTATTGCGATGGGGATGACCGACGACGCTTTGAGGCCTGCTGCATCAGCGAGCGAGGCATACGCGGCTTCTTTCCGCTGGAAAGGTAACGATGGATCGTTTCCTGCGCCTGTAACACCGGCGTGGTTTTTCCACGCTTACGCATTGCATTTGTCTGATCTTTATCAAGCACTCTAGCTTTGGTGTTGTCATGCCACTGCTGGTCAAGAATATCCTGTAGCTGGATTTGAATTGACGGATCCCTAATGGGACAAAGCACTTCAACGCGATAATCAATATTGCGGGTCATGAGATCCGCAGACCCAAACAAATACTCAGGCTCTCCACGATTGTGGAACACATATACTCGAGGGTGCTCGAGGTATCGATCGATGATGCTGATGGCTTCGATATTGTCCGACACGCCGCTCACCCCGGGTAACAGCGAGCACATGCCTCTGACGATCAACCGGATTTCTACCCCGGCCTGACTTGCCTCGTAAAGCTTCATGGTCAGCTGGCGATCAACCAGATTGTTGCACTTGAACGTCATCATCGCGCGATAGCCCTGCTTCGCATTGCGGATCTCACGATCAATCCTTGCCTCTAGCCCCGACCGAGAACTGTGCGGCGATACCAGCAGCACTTCATAGTTGGGTAATCGATAGTTAAATTTGAGGAACTCAAAAACTGCGGACACATCCCGACCAATCGTCTGATCAGCAGTCAGCAACGAGAAATCTGTGTAGAGACGCGCCGTTTTCTCATTGAAATTACCCGTGCCAACATGGCTGTAGTAGCGAATGCCTTTTTCTTCCCTTCGCTCAATGGAAAACAGCTTGCAGTGCACCTTCAAGCCGGGAATACCAAAGATCACCTCCACCCCGGCCTCCGTCAGGCGATGCGCCATTTCAATGTTGGCTTGCTCGTCGAATCGAGCAGCAAGCTCGACCACTGCGGTGACGCGCTTGCCATTGTGCAGCGCATTCAGCAACGCCTCGACCACACGCGAGTTGTTGGCCGTGCGATAAAGGCAGATCTTGATTGAGGTCACAGCGGGATCGAGCGCCGCGGTCTTGAGCACATCAACAATGTAGCCAAAGGAGTGATAGGGAAAGTACAGCAGTACGTCCCGCTCTCTGATGATCTCAAAGATACTGGCGGGGTCATCGAGGTCCGGCAAGTTAATGCGCGGATGCGGCTTGAACTCTAGCGCCTTGCCACCCGGATTCGGGAACGACAAAAAATCTTTGGAGTTATGGTACCGGCCACCAGGAATCATACTGTCGTAACGCCCAAAGCCGAAACTTTTGCGCAAGGCAGCGAGAAGCGCCTCCGGCATACTCTTATCATAAACAAACCGTACCGCATCGGCACGACGCCGCTGCTTGAGGCTAGAGGCCATCTTTTCGATCAAACTCTCATTAATAGAGGGATCAAGTTCCAGTTCTGCGTCTCTGGAAAACTTGAAGCAATAGGCTTCGACTGATTTCAGCTTAAAAACACCCCGAAACACCTGAGGCAAACAGGCTCGAATCACGTTATCCAGGGTGATGTAAACCGTTCCCCGGCGACGACCTTTTTGGCGGGGAATCTCAATAAACCGACCCAACTGCTCCGATGGCACCTCCAGCACCGCAAAACGCTCCCCCCCCTCTGCCGTTCGGATTATGACAGCAAGATATAGCGACTCGTCTGCGAGATTGGGGATTGTCAGCGTCTCCTCAAGCAAGATCGGCTCGAGCTCTGGCAGGACTGTCTCTCTGAAATACTGCTGAACAAACGTTGCCTGCCCCTTATCAAGCTGCCGTTCATTGATGAGATATATCTTCTGCTGATGCAGTTCCTTTATGAGAGCAGCGTAGGTCGCATCAAACTCTTTTTGTAGAGACACCACCTCCTGCTGGATTGACTGCAACAGGTCTTTTGCACTCTGCCGCTGCGGTCCCGTGGAGACACTAATCAGTCGTCGCACTTCCGCAACGCGAACGCGAAAAAACTCGTCGAGGTTGTTAGAGAAAATACCCAAATAACGCACCCGTTGAATCAACGGGACGGCTGGATCCTGGGCCTCCTGCAGCACGCGGGCATTGAACGAGAGCCAGCTGAGCTCCCGAGGAAAAAAGAGCTGGCCGTCGAGATCAGCCCATCGGGTTGTAGCGGGGTTATTACTCATCGCATCT